>CAYUWL010000008.1:0-28743 GCA_964448595.1 uncultured Thermotogaceae bacterium | reverse complement strand
CATTGACCCTGAGGCCGAGACGAGGAGGATAACGGCCTTCATCGCCCACGCGGTGGAGGGGCTGGGGAAGGAGGGTGCGGTCCTGGGGCTCTCCGGGGGACTGGACTCGGCGGTGGTGGCCTACCTCTGTGCCCGGGCCCTTTCCCCGCGGAAGGTACGGGCTTTGATCCTCCCCGAGCGGGACTCGGACCCCCGCTCTCTTGAGGACGCGCGCAGGGTGGTGAGGGAGCTTGGGATCGAAGCCGAGGAGATCGAGCTCACCCCGATCCTCTCGGCCTTGGGGGCGTATCGACCTATCCCCCGCTGGGCTGCCCGGCCGTGGCTTGTGCGCTGGGTTTACGAACGCTTCAAGCGCAAGGCGGGGGTCTCCCACCTCATCCATTCCCTGGGACCGCCGGCGGAGCGGCCGGAGTTCTCCTTCGCGAGCTTCGCCCTGCCGAAGCTGCGCTTGCGCATGATCATGCTTTATCAGCGCGCCTCCCGACTGAACTACGCGGTGGTGGGCACCACCAACCGCAGCGAGTGGGAGGTGGGCCATTACGACCGCTACGGAGATGGGGCGTGCGACATCGACCCCATCCGGCATCTCTTCAAGACACAGGTAAGGGCCCTGGCCCGGTGGCTCGGGGTGCCCGAGGGGATCGTCGAAAAGCCCCCTTCCCCGGACCTCATCCCTGGGATCACCGACGAGCTCGCCCTGGGGATGCCCTACGAAAAGCTGGACACGATCCTTTCCCTATTGAACCAAGGGGCTACCGCTGAGCAGGTGGCGGAGATCGCAGGGGTGGAGAGGGCGGCGGTGACAGAGGTACTCCGGGCTCGGGAGCAAGCACGGAGGACACGGAGCCTGCCCTTAGCCCTGAAGACGACACTTGACAAATAGAGCCGATTTGTTTATTCTGTTTCGAACGAACGTTCGTTTTCTAAGATTTGGGTTCACAGTGAACTGGGGGTGAGCAAGATGGCGAAGGCTGTTCCTGTCCAGAAGTCGGCGGCGGAAAGCGTCGTGCTCGGGATCGTGCGCAATAGTGTGGTGCGGGGAAGCGCAGTGCGGCTGGCAGACCGGGCCATCCGGGAGTTCCTGAAGCGCACGGACAACCCCCCGGGGGTGAAGCGAGACGAATGGCTCACCCTGCGGGGGCTCATGTACTCCTTCGATCGGGTGTTGCGGAAGGGGCTTGTCTCCGAGCAGGCGATGCGGGCCTTCCTGCGGTTCGCCCGAGCTCGCCTGATGAGGCACCCCGCCCGGGAGGCGTTCAAGAAAAAGTACGGGGACTACCCGCCCGGATTTCTCGTCATCAGCCCCACCCGAGCTTGTAACCTCAACTGTAAAGGCTGCTACGCCGGAACAGAAGAGCACCCAAGGACCTTGGACTTCGCTACCTTCGACCGGATCCTGCAAGAGATGTGGGAGCTTTGGGGGGCCTGCTTCGTGGTCATCTCCGGCGGGGAGCCGTTCATGTACAAAAGCGACGGAAAGGACCTCCTGGATGTCGCGGAACCGCACCCCGAGATGTACTTCCTCATCTACACCAACGGCACCCTGATCGATGAGGAAACGGCCAAGCGGATGGGGGAGCTCGGGAACATGACCCCGGCCATCTCGGTGGAGGGGAAGGTGGCCACCACCGAGGAGCGCCGGGGAAAGGGCGTGTTCGGCCAGGTGATGAACGCCTTCGCCAACCTGCGGGCCGCGGGAGTGCCGTTCGGCATCTCCATGACCGCCACCTGCTACAACTGCGACGAGCTCCTCTCCGACGAGGTGGTGGAGTTCTACTTCGAGGAGCAGGGGGCGATGTACGGCTGGATTTTCCAGTACATGCCAATCGGCCGGGGCTATGACCTCTCCCTCATGGTCACCCCTGAGCAAAGGCTCAAGCTCCAGCGGCGTATCTGGCAGGTGATTAAAGAGAAGCGGGTCTTCCTCATGGACTTTTGGAACTCCGGCACGGCGGTGCATGGCTGCCTTGCTGCAGGTCGGCAGGCCGGCTACTTCTACATCAACTGGAATGGGGACGTCACCCCTTGCGTGTTCATCCCCTACGCCGCGACGAACATCCACGAGATTTACAAGAAAGGTGGCACCATCATGGAGCTCATGGAGATCGACTTCTTCAAGGAGATCCGAAGCTGGCAGAAGATGTACGGCTACAAGACGAGGCCCCAGGACACGAAGAACCTGATCCTTCCCTGTCCGCACCGGGACCACTTTGAGTTCATGCAAGGGCTCATCGAGAAGTACAAGCCCAAGCCCATAAACCAGGAGGCGGCCCAGGCGATCCAGGATCCGGGCTACTGCCAGGGCCTCAAAGAATACAACCGGGCCTGTGCGGCGTTGCTCGATCCGGTGTGGGAGTCCGAGTATCTCCGCGGACTGAAGGTGGGCGATGAGCTTCCAAAACTCGAGCCGGTAGCGCAAGGTAGGTGATGGGGGACAAGAAGATCGGGCTGGCA
Source organism: uncultured Thermotogaceae bacterium (assembly GCA_964448595.1). Taxonomy (GTDB): domain Bacteria; phylum Bipolaricaulota; class Bipolaricaulia; order Bipolaricaulales; family Bipolaricaulaceae; genus 64-32. The sequence goes on along the minus strand of CAYUWL010000008.1, from coordinate 26,289 downwards.
CTTGCCTCGGGAGGGGCCCGGGGGTCGGCCCACGCGGGCGTCCTCAAGGTGCTAGAGCGCGAGGGCATCAAGGTTTCCGCCATTGCCGGCTCGAGCATCGGGGCCATGGTGGGTGGGGCCTATGCCGCCGGGGCCTCGGTGGAACGCATCGAGCAGGAGTGGTTAAACACGAATCTGCCCAAGGTGGTCCGCAGCTTTCTCCCCACCTTCCCCCGGGCGGGCCTGAGCTCCGGCGGCGAACTCAGGAAGTACCTCAGGTCCGTACTCGGAGACATACGAATTGAAGAACTTCCCATCCGCTTCGCCGCGGTGGCCTGCGATATCGACACCGGGGAGGCGGTGGTGCTGCGGGAGGGCCCTTTGGTGGATGCCCTCAGGGCCTCCACCGCCATCCCGGGGATCTTCTACCCGGTGAGGTGGGAGGGGAGGTTCCTTGTTGATGGGGGATTGGTGGAACCGCTACCGGTCCGGTTCTGCCGGGAGCTGGGAGCTGAGATCGTGATCGGGGTGGACATCGTGCCCGCCCCCCGGCCCACCACCCCGGAAGGCCGGCGGGTTTGGCGCCGGCTGGCCCAGCGGCTGGGGGAGGAGCTCAAGAGCCGCACCTGGGTGCCAGCAAGCCTAGCGGGGCTCCTGGCCGAGGTCGCGGAGGAACGGGGGGAGGACGAGCGGCCGCTCCCCGGGCTGTACAGTGTGATCAACCAAGCGGTGGCCATCTTCCAACAGGAAATCCTACGGCTTAAGCTCACCCTTTGGCCGGCGGACGTTTTGGTGCGGCCCGAGCTTCCGCCGGGGATAAGCTACCTACGCGCGGCCGAGGGAATCCGGGCCGGGGAACAGGCCATGGAAGCCGCCCTCCCCCAGCTTCGCACCTTGCTCTCTTAAAGCCGTCTCACAGCTCCGGGCCGCGGGAAGCTATGGCCGCCTGGATGCGGGAGATGATCCCCTCGATCGGCTGAGGGCCGAGGTCCTCGCCGGTGCGAAGGCGCAGCGCAGCGGTCCCCGACCCCGCCTCCCGCGCCCCACACACCAGCATGTAGGGGATCTTCTGGAGTTGGGCCTCCCGGATGAGATAGCGCAGGGTCTTTCCGCCCCGGGTCCAGGCCTCCGCCCGGAGCCCCGCCTTCCGGAGCTTTCCTGCCACCTCCTCCGCGTAGGGGATCTGCCCCTCGGTGATGGGCAAAACCACCGCCTGCACCGGGGCAAGCCACACAGGGAACGCCCCCCCGTAGTGCTCGATCAAGATCCCGAAGAACCTCTCCAGGGACCCGAGGAGCGCCCGGTGGATCATGTAGGGTCGGTGTTCCCGGCCGTCCTCCCCTACGTAGGTCATGTCGAACCGCTCGGGCAGGTTGAAGTCGAACTGGATGGTGGTGAGCTGCCAGGCCCGCCTGAGGGAGTCCTCGATGTCGATATCGATCTTGGGGCCGTAGAACGCCCCCTCGCCTTTCTTTACGTCGTAGTCCAGGCCTTCTGCCTCGATGGCCCGCCTCAGGGCCTCGGTGGCCCGGTCCCAGTCCTCCGGAGCCCCCACGAACTTAGCCGGCCGGGTGGAAAGATGCGCGGAAAACTCGCTGAAGCCGAAAGCCCGGAGCAGGGAGAGCGCAAAACGAAGCACCCTCCGGATCTCCTCCTCCACCTGATCAGGGCGGCAGATGATGTGGGCATCGTCTTGGGTGAAACCCCGCACCCTAAGCAGCCCATGCAAAACCCCGGAGCGCTCGTACCGGTACACGGTACCGAGTTCGGCATAGCGGATCGGAAGATCGCGGTAGGAACGGGTCCTGGACTTGTAAATCGCGATATGGAAGGGACAGTTCATAGGTTTTATATAGAACTCCTGCCCCTCGACATCCATGGGGGAATACATCCCCTCCCGGTAGAAGTCCAGGTGCCCTGAGGTCTGCCACAGGCGGGCCCGGCCGATGTGGGGGGTGTAGACGAGCTGGTAGCCTCCTTCGAAGTGGCGTTCCTTCCAGAAAGTCTCGATCTCGTGCCGCACCCGGGCCCCCTTGGGGTGCCAGAGCACGAGCCCCGCTCCAATGGTGTCGTTGTGGATGGAGAAGAGGTCGAGCTCGGGCCCCAGCCGCCGGTGATCGCGCCTGCGCGCCTCCTCCCGCCACTTAAGGTGCTCCGAGAGGGCCTCGGCGGTGGCAAATGCAGTCCCGTAGATGCGGGTGAGCATCACCCGGGTGGCATCCCCCCGCCAGTACGCCCCGGCCAGGTCTAAAAGCTTGAAGTGCCGTACTAGGCCCGTAGAGGGCAGGTGCGGCCCTCGGCACAGGTCGATGAACTCCCCTTGTCTGTAAAAGCTGATGCGCTCGTCCGGGATCTCGGAAAGGAGCTCCAGCTTGTAGACCTCCCCGTCCTTCTTCAGCAGCTCCTCGGCCTCGGCCCGGGAAAGGAAGACCCGCTCCACGGGCAAGTCCTCGGCCACGATCCTCTTCATCTCCTCTTCTATCCGGGGCAGGTCCTCCCGCGTTATAGGGGAGGGGAAGTCAAAATCGTAGTAGAAGCCGTCTGAGATGGCCGGACCGATGGCGAGCTTAACCCCTGGGAACAGGCGCCGGACCGCCTGGGCAAGGATGTGGGCGGCCGTGTGCCTCAGGACGTTCAGGGATTCAGGATCCGTTAGCTTAAGGAGCTTTGCCTTTCGCCCCTCCTCGACCGGGTCGCGGATGTCCCGGAGCTCCCCCTCCACCAGCACGGCCACCGCCTCTATCCCGACCGCCGCGGCCACGTCAGCCCAACTGGCGCCCTCCTCCACCGAAACGACCTGCCCACAAGCGAGTTTGACTTCCGGCATTGTCCCCTCTCCAAAAGACCCACAACCTTACTCATACGCGCAAGCACAGGCAAGTGGGGCTGCTAAGGCCAGACGCAGGCGGATCTAGGGCTTACTGCCCAGCAAGGCCCGGTGGGCCAACGCCACCAATTCCGCAATATCGTAAGGCCATCCTTCTTCAGGGCGGGGAGCAAGGTGCAGGAAGAATTCAATGTTTCCCGCTGGCCCAAGGAGGGGCGAGGGGATCGCACCGCGGACAGACCAGCCAAGGTTTTTCTTGACCCAACCGACAAGTCGCGCAAGGACCAGTTCGTGAACGGCCGGATCGCGCACCACCCCACCCCGCCCCACCTGGGAGCGTCCTGCCTCGAATTGGGGCTTGACCAAGGCGATCACATCCCCGCAAGGCCGCACGATTCCCTTAAGCGGGGGGAGCACCAGCCTGAGGGAGATGAACGACACATCCACCGTGACGAGATCCACCTGCTCCCCGATGTGCTCCAGCTTGAGGTGACGGGCGTTCAGCCCCTCATGGACCACCACCCGGGGGTCGTTTCGGAGCTTCCAGTGGAGCTGCCCCTTGCCTACATCCACGGCGTGGACTCGCCCGGCCCCGTGCTGAAGGAGGCAGTCAGTAAAGCCTCCGGTTGAGGCTCCCACGTCCAAACACACCTTCCCCTGGGGGTCTACCTGGAAGGCCTCGAGGGCGGCGGCGAGCTTCTCCCCGCCCCGGGACACGAACCGCGGCCCCTCCTTGAGCGTTAGGCGGACAGCCTTCGGCACGGGAGTGCCGGGCTTGTCGCAGAGCTGACCTTCTACCAGCACCTTTCCGGCGCGGATCAAGGCCTGAGCCTTGGCACGGGACTCCACTAGCCCCCGCTCGACGAGCAGCTGATCCAGGCGGACCTTCCCCATCTACACCGGGGCCTTATGCGCCACCTCCTGGTAGAGCTCAAGCCCCTCCTTGAGGAGCTGGCAGGCCCGCACCAGGTCCTCCTCCTTGAGCACGTAGGCGATCCTGGCCTCGTCGGCGCCCAGGCCGGGGGTCTTGTAAAAGCCCTCTCCCGGGGCGAGCATCACCGTCTCCTCCCCCGGGAAGTCGGTGAGCATCCACCGCACGAACGCCTCGGCATCGTCCACGGGAAGGCCGAGCATCATGTAGAAGGCGCCCTCCGGCAGCCGGAAGGTCACCCCCGGCACCTTGGCCAGCTCTTCCGCTAACACCGCCCGCCGCCTGCGGTACTCGGCGGCCATCTCTCGGAGGACCTCCCGGTGGCGAGGGTGGGCCATGAACGCCGCCAGCCCCAGCTGCTCCAGGGTTGGCGGGGACAGGCGGGCCATGGCGCACCTCCGGGCCGCGGCCAGCACCTCGGGGTTGTGGGAGGCGAAGGCCCCGATCCTAGCCCCGCAAGCCGAAAGGCGTTTTGAGATCGAGTCGACCATGATGGCGTGTCCGCGGAGCTCGGGCATGGAAAGCACAGATCGGTGCTCCCCCTCGTAGACGAACTCCCGGTAGACCTCATCGGCGATGAGGAACAGATCGTGCCGCAGGGCGAGCTCAGCGAGGAGCTCAAGCTCGTCTTCCCGGTATACCACCCCGGTGGGATTGCTAGGGTTGGAGAACAGGATCGCCCGCGTTCTTGGACCGATCAGGCGCTCTATCTCCTCCCGGGGAGGGAGATGAAAACCATCCTCCTTGGCTGTGGTGATGGGCACAAGCTCCACCTCGGCCAGGCGCGAAAACCCGTTATAGTTGGGATAAAAGGGCTCGGGCACCAGCACCTGATCACCCGGGTCGCAGACCACCTGGAAGGCGAACAGCACCGCCTCAGAGCCCCCGGTGGTGACGATGAGCTCCTCCGGGGCCAGCTCGATCCCGTACTCGGTGTAATAGGTTCGGAACGCCTCCACCGCCTCCGGGAGGCCCTGATACGGGGAGTAGGCCAGCACCTCCACCGTGGCCCCCTTGATGGCCTCCAGGTACTCCCTGGGGGTGGGGATGTCCGGCTGGCCGATGTTCAGGTGATAAACCCGCTTCCCCCTCCGCTTGGCCTCGTTGGCCAGCGGCACCAGTCGCCGGATGGGGGACATGGGGGCAGTGGCGCTCCTTCTGGATACGTTAGGCATGGCGGAGGACCCACACCTCCTTCTCTTGGGGTAGGCTCTCTTTTTTGATCTCCACCTCCGAGGTATCAAACCGCTTGATCGGCAGGTCCACCTCCTCCAGGAACTTATCCACAGGTGCGATGGGCCAGTCCTTGATGAGTTCCGTCTTGACATGCATGGGGATCACTACCTTGAGCTGGGGAAGCATGCGGATTACCTCTACAGCTTCCTTGGGTCCAATGGTGAAGTGCCCTCCCACGGGAAGAAGGGCGATCTCCACCTCAGAAAGGGGCCTTTGTTGCTCCGCGTTGAGCGGATGGCCGAGGTCTCCGAAATGGGCGAGCATGATCCCGTCCACCTGAAAGCGAAAGATCACGTTTCGTCCCCGTTCCCGCCCCCCCTTCTGATCGTGGTAGGAAGGGATGCCCCAAAAGGTGATCCCCCGGACTGTGTGCTCCCCAAGCCCCCGGACCGCCTCCGGATTCCCCTTTACCCGTCCCACGGCGTTGTGGTCGAAATGTTCATGGGAAACGGTGACGATGTCCGCAGGCTCTTCCGGGAACTTGTAGGGCACCGACTCGTCGAACGGGTCTGTAAGGATGACCGTGCCGTTTTGGGCGACGATGCGGAAACAGGCGTGTCCGATCCACTGAATCTTCAAGTTCATCACCCCCCATCACTAGGGATACTCTAACCTAGGGGACGAGGGACCGGCAACCTGGCCAAAGCGCGACGGACAAGGCGCTCGACCAGCTCGTCGTAGGGGATGCCGGCTGCGGCCGCCGCCCGAGGAAGTGTGGACATCTCGGTCATTCCAGGCAGGGTGTTCACCTCCAGGACGTATGGGGTCCCGTCCGGTGCCAGGCGCAGGTCCACCCGGGCGAAATCCCGGCAGCCCAGGGCAAGGAAAGCCTTTCGGGAGACCTCCTGTGCCCGTTCCGCCTGGATGGAGGGAAGCTCTGCCGGGCAGACGAACTCGCACTCCCCCGGGGTGTACTTGGCCTCCCAATCGAACAGCTTCCGCCTGCGGGGCCGAAGCTCCACCAGGGGCAGCGCCTCCACCTCGGAGTCCCCCTCAAGCAAGGCGCAGGTAAGCTCCCTCCCCGGGATGAACCGCTCGAGGAGCAGGGAACCAAGGCGGTTGAGCACCTCGCGGGCCCGGGCCTCAAGCTCTGCAGGCTTGTGCACCAGGTACAACCCCACGCTCGAGCCCTCGCTGCGGGGCTTCACGACCAGGGGGAACCCCAGCTTCCCTTCCGCCCGGGCGAGGAACCCGGCGAGCTCCTCCCCGTCGTAACAAAGCCAGTCCGGGACAGGAATTCCCTTGGCCGAAAGCAGCCGGTGGGATTCGGCCTTATCCATGGCCAGGGCGCTTGCCAACGGCCCGGAGCCCACGTAGGGCTTCCCCAAAAGCTCAAGGAGGAGCTGAATCGTTCCGTCCTCCCCCGCCCCCCCATGGAGGATGTTGAACACCACATCTGAACGGGCGAGGCGCTGTGGCAATCCGTCGTAGGAGTCTATCTCTATGAGCTCCACGTCCCAATTGCGCCGCTTCAGGGCGGAGAAAACCCCCCTTCCAGAGCGCAAGGAAACTTCCCTTTCCGGGGAGTCACCACCTGAAAGCACGGCCACCTTGACAGTGCTGGACATCATGGGGATCATACTGCCCCACGCCCAAGGAGTGAGCAAGGACGCTTGACCGGGCATGGGGTTGGGGTTATACTTGCAGTGCGCAAGTGGGAAAGGCTGGTCTTTGACAAGTGGACAGGGTAAGGACGGGATATCCCAGCGGATCTCTTGAGGCTAAATCGAGAGGGTATGATCCCGGCTCAGGGTGAACGCTAGCGGCGCGCCTAACACATGCAAGTCGTGCGATCGGACCCGGTGAAGCTCCTTCGGGGGTGGAACTGGGTTACGGAGCGGCGAACGGGTGAGTAACACGTAGCTAACCTGCCCCCGCGACGGGGATAACCCGGAGAAATCCGGGCTAATACCCGATGGCCTTTCAGGGCCAAAAGGTCCTGGAAGTAAAGGCGCCTTCGGGCGCCGCGCGGGGAGGGGGCTGCGGCCCATCAGCTAGACGGTGGGGTAACGGCCTACCGTGGCTATGACGGGTAGGGGGCCTGAGAGGGTGGCCCCCCACATGGGGACTGAGACACGGCCCTGACTCCTACGGGAGGCAGCAGTGGGGAATCTTGGGCAATGCCCGAAAGGGTGACCCAGCGACGCCGCGTGGGGGACGAAGCCCTTCGGGGTGTAAACCCCTTTTCTGGGGGAAGAATAAGGCGGGGAGGCAATGTCCCGCCGATGACGGTACCCCAGGAATAAGCCCCGGCTAACTACGTGCCAGCAGCCGCGGTAAGACGTAGGGGGCGAGCGTTACCCGGATTCACTGGGCGTAAAGGGCGTCTAGGCGGTTCGGTAAGTCGCCTGTGAAAGCCCCTGGCTCAACTGGGGGAGGTCGGGCGATACTGCCGGGCTAGAGGGCGGCAGAGGAAGGTGGAACGGCCAGAGTAGCGGTGAAATGCGTAGATACTGGCCGGTACCCCGATGGCGAAGGCAACCTTCTGGGCCGTCCCTGACGCTGAAGCGCGAAAGCGTGGGGAGCGAACCGGATTAGATACCCGGGTAGTCCACGCCCTAAACGATGTGGGCTAGGTGTCGGCCCGTCACTGGGTCGGTGCCGCAGCTAACGCGTTAAGCCCACCGCCTGGGGAGTACGGCCGCAAGGCTGAAACTCAAGGGAATTGACGGGGGCCCGCACAAGCGGTGGAGCATGTGGTTTAATTCGATGCTAAGCGAAGAACCTTACCCGGGCTTGACATGCTGGTGGTACCGACCCGAAAGGGAAGGGACCCAGGGCCTTTGGCGCCTGGGAGCCAGCACAGGTGCTGCATGGCTGTCGTCAGCTCGTGTCGTGGGACGTTGGGTTAAGTCCCGGAACGAGCGCAACCCCTGCCGCCAGTTGCCAGCGGACCCTTCGGGGTGCCGGGGACTCTGGCGGGACTGCCGACGAATAGCCGGAGGAAGGAGGGGATGACGTCAAGTCATCATGGCCCTTATGCCCGGGGCGACACACATGCTACAGTGCCCGGTACAATGGGCAGCGAAGGGGCGACCCGGAGCCAATCCCATCAAAGCCGGGCATGGTTCGGATTGCAGGCTGCAACTCGCCTGCATGAAGCCGGAATCGCTAGTAATCGCGGGTCAGCCACACCGCGGTGAATACGTACTCGGGCCTTGTACACACCGCCCGTCACACCAACCGAGTGGGGGGTACCTGAAGTCGTCCGATGAGGGCGCCGAGGGTATCCTTCGCGAGGGGGGTGAAGTCGTAACAAGGTAGCCGTACCGGAAGGTGCGGCTGGATCACCTCCTTTCTAGGGAGTACCCTCGTTTGAACCAGCCTTTCCCCCGCTGGGACCCCGTCCGTGCCCTGTCCACGGAACATGTGCACGTCCGGAAGCGGACGTTTTTCTTTTTTTCAGGCCCTGGAGTTGCCCTGCTGTCGCTCCACCCTTCCTTCGTTTGTCCCGACTTTGTCGTTAGGCTTCCGTTGCCATGCAAAACGTACAGGACAAATGGCTGCTTGAGGGAATCGAGCCGTTGCTTGACCAGGGGGAACGCGAGGAAATTCCGGCCAGGGAAACCGTATATTACCCAGGCACTCAGAGTACCTCTGTGTACTTCGTGGAGAAGGGAAAGGTCAAACTTTCATACCTCGACCCCTCGGGCAAACGTATCACCCTCGCCCTGCGGGCTGCCGGGGAGCTGTTCGGGGAGATGGCCCTGGTTGGGGAACAACGCCACCGCCATCACGCTGAGGCTATGGAGGACTCCGTGCTGATCAGGATCCCGCGGGAGAAAATGCTCGCTTGGGTCCGGGACCGTCCCGACGTCCTCTACCAACTCCTTCAGCTGTTCGGCCTTTGGATCCGAGACCTGGAGGAGATCGTAGAGGACCTGGCGTTTCGGGATATCCAAGCCCGCCTGTCAAGACAGCTCCTCAGGCTTTCACACGAGTACGGGGTGAAGACCAAGGACGGGATCTTGATCAGCTTTCGCCTCACGCACCGGGACCTGGCGGAGATGATCGGATCAGCACGGGAAAACACAACCATGGCCCTGAATCGATTCGCTCGGGAGGGGATCCTGAAAAAGAGGCGCTATCAGATCATCATCAAGGATGTGGACGGCCTCAAAGAAAAATGCGGACCCAGCTAGAAGCTGTTTTCGAAACTCCCCAGGGCTGCCGGCCCTTTATCACGAACGCCCCTGCGGGCCACAGGGCCCACCGAGAAAAGCGCAGATTAACCACAAAAACGCCAAGACTCAAAAATTGAAAACCCGGATTTCCTCGTGCCTTTGTGCCTTAGTAGCGAGGAAAAACCCCGGTGGGTCCTCGGTGGTTACGTTGTGACTTCACGTCTTTGCGGTAAGACGCGAGGGCAGGAACCGGACACATTTCCCACCCGGTTTGAAACCGGCTCTAGGGAGTGGGGGGGAGCCCGTAGCGGTAAAGGAGAGGTCTGATCCCCCCTAGGTAGGCGAGTCGGGGGTCCTCAGGACCAAGGGCCGCCAGGATGAACGCGTAAGCCTGCCGCATGCTGAGCGCCCCTCGAACAAGGCGCCTGCTGCCCGCCCCGCGAAGGGCCGCCTCCAGAGCCAGGGAGAGGAAAACTCGTACGTTCTCCAAAGAGAATTTAAGTGCCTCCTTGTCCTCCGGGGGGAGGTCCCGCTGGGCCAGCGCCTGGGCCAGCCCCTCAAGGCGCGGCAATATCCCCGGCATGTCCTCACTGGCTAGCCGGGGATCGAAATGGGGACCCCCGCTCCCCTCCAGCACATTCACCACCCGCATGGCGAGGATGTGCTGGTCCCGGTAGGTGGGGGCCACAGCGGCTAAGGCACAGAAGTAACTCACCTCCACGAGCGAGTCCCGCATCCAGACAAGCTCCTCGAGGAGGCCCGCTGCCCAGGAAGGCGGGGCCGCCATTGCCACCGTCCCGCCCACCATCGCCGCCATCACCAGCCACCTCATAACATCACCTCTGCCTCCTCTTTACCCAGCCCGCGGTAGAAAGGCCATCAACATTCGGTCAACCCCGCCTCATCAGGGGGGATCAACTTGTAGCCGAACCCGGGCACGGTGACGATCATCCCCTCCGCCCCGGGCCGTACCTTGCCCAATCTCTGTCTGACCAGGTACACGTACTGCTTCACGTCCTTGGAGTTGGCGTAGCGGGAGTCGGGCCACACCTCTCGCAGGATCTCCCGGTCGGAGAACACCTTCCCCGGGGAGCTGGCAAGCAGCCTGAGCAAGGTGAACTGCTTGGGCGAAAGGCGCACTGGCTCCCCGAACAAAGTCACCAGCTTTCCATCGTCATAGATCCTCAGGCCCCCGAGCTCAACACTGGGCTGCGTTCCCTCCCCGGCCTTTGCAGGGCGCAGGCGGCGCAACACGAGAAGAAGCGCGACCAGGATAAGAAGATCGATCCCCACTCCCACCCCGACGGCGAGTAGGATGCGACCGCGGACCGCGGCCCCTAGCCACGAGGCGTCCAGGCCGAGGTGCACCAGCCCCCGCGGCCCTTCTTCTAAAGGGAGCGGAAGCACGATGTCGAGGTACTTGTCCCCGGAAGGAAGGTCCAAGAGCCGCGCCGTCTCCTGGTCCGTGCCCGAAGGGAGCTCAGGGGGCGAGACCCCGGGTAGGCGCTCGTCCGCCAGCAGCTCCCCGTCCCGGGAAACCTGCACGAACAAGGCGCTCCCTAGGAGCATGAAGTTAGCGGCCGCGGCCAGCATCTCTTGGTTTCCCGCCGCGATCCAGGCAGCGGCTGCGTCGGCGAACGCCCTGGCGTAAGCAAGGCTTCTTTCCTCAAACTCCGCCAGCTCCTGGCCCCCGGAGCGGGCGGCGATCAGCCACACCGCAAGGCCGGTGATGAGAAGCAGCCCGGCCACCCCCATGGCCAGGGCCCACCTGGGCAGCAACGTCAACCGCGCCATGGCCTAAAGGTATGGCCTTGGATGGCGGCAAACAAGCTGGTCAACACCCCCTTGATCCGGTTTTGACCTGGGGTAGGTGGTCCTGAGACCGGGGCCGGGCCTAGGGTGGTGGCGGTCGGCCCAAAGGCCGACCAGACCGAAACCCATAAGGAGGTAGGACATGTGTAACAAGGCGCTTACGGTGATTATCGTCGGAGTACTGGGTGCCCTGGCCTGGGCCCAGCCCGCCCCCATGGGCCCCGGCGGGATGCCGGGGATGGTGCGGCCGGTCTCCCCGGAGCGGCTGGTGACTGCCCTATCCCAGGAGATGGACTGGCTGATAGGGCTATCCATAGATGCCCCGGGCTGGGACAAGGCACTGTCCGCCCTCCAAGGGGCGGTTGAGGAGCTGCAGGCCTCCCAGGGCGCCCCCAGCCCGGAGCTGGTGATCCGGGCGAGCGCTGCCCTCCACCTGGTGGTGGACATCCTGCAGCGCGAGGCGTTTCAGCACGCGTTGGGCCGCGTAAGGGAGGCCCGGCAGGGGTCGCCGGAGTGGCTGGAGGGGTATTTGGACGAGGCCACCGCCGGGATGGAGCTCGAGGAGGCCGCCCGGGTGCGGGCAATCGTGGTCGGCCTTTTGCAGGGGATGCGCTCCCAGGTGGGAAAACCGGTCCGGGAGCGATTGGCTGAGCGGGGACGGATGGGCGTCCAGCCGGGACAGGGATGCGAGCGGGGGCCGTTTGCGGGTCCAGCCGGACCTGCCGCCCAGGCCCGCCAGAAGCTGCCGCCCCAGGTGGAGTCCTGGATCAAGGGCTACCTCGCCGGTGCCACCGCCGGGATGAGCGGCCAGGAGGCCGCACAGGTGCGCCACATCTGCTGGGGCGCCATCAAGGCCGGCCGGGACTTCCACCAGGAGATGCAAGCCGAAAGACGGGAGAACCTGGAGCATTTCCTGCACCTCAGGAGGATCACAGCCGGGCTCGACCTACTGTTCCTCAGAGAGACCGCCGGGCAGTAGGGAAAGAAGAGGGGGCGCTCCGACAGGGGCGCCCCCTCCATCCACCGCGTGCCTTCCCCGGTTAACCGTTGAGGATCCTGTCCAGGAACATCTCCTCCGGCACCGCCCCTTCGAAGCTGGTGGTCTCGTTGATCACGATCTTCGGCACGGCCATCACCTGATAGTGATCGGCCAGGATGGGGAACTCATTTGCCATCACCATATCCGCCCGGACTCTTTCCGAGAGCATGGCGAACTTGTGGGCGATCCTCACTGCCACCGGGCAATAGGGACATGCGGGGGTGACGAATACCTGGATGTGGATATCCCGATCGATCTCCCCGAGGCCTTGCCGCACATGGTCAGGCAGGTCCACCGTCCCCATCCCCACGTCCAGGATGTCCTCGATCAAGGAGGCGAACTCGTACCCCGAGGGGATCCCGTAGAACCGGATCCCATAATCCCGCTCCCCTTCTACGATAAGGGCTGGCACCTTGTCCACCTGGTACTTCCGGCCAAGTTCCGGCTCCGCGTCTAGGTCGTGAACCGAAAGGCTCAACCTCTCGTTGATCCCTACCAGCTCTTCCATGAGCTCCTGTTCCACTTGGCAGGTGGAACACCCCTCCCGCCGGGTGAAGAGCCGCAACGTCACATCTTTTTCCAGTTTTGAGAACTGATCCTCCAAGTACTTACGATCTTCCTCTTGAATGTAGGCCAACTGTTTCAACTCCTTTTCAGTAAAGTCCGAGCAGGGCGTCGATCCGCTCGCGATCGAAGCCGACCACGGTTTCGCCGTCGATCTCCACCACCGGCACACCTTGCTGACCGGTCTTCGCGATCATCTCCATGGCGGCCTCCACGTTTGTGGAGACATCCACTTCCTCGTACGGAACTCCGCGCTCCTCCAGGTATCGCTTGACGGCCTGGCACCAAGGGCAGGTGGGGGTTGTGTACACGATCACTTCACGTTCCATCGGTCCCAACCTCCTCCTTGAGCCGGCGCAGGACATCCGCCCTCAGGATCTCCCCCAGGCGGGGGGTGAGCTTGAGGCACCGGGTGCGCCCGCGGCGGGTCCGCACGATGAACCCTGCCCCTTCCAGGGTGCGCAGGTGATAGGACACCGCGGGGCCGGAGAGCTTAAGCCCCCGCGCTATCTCCCCACAGCTGGGGAGCTCCCCCCGGAGGAGGAGCGCCAGGATCTTGAGGCGATCCTCACTACCCAAGGCGGAAAACTCCCGCGCCAGCGCCTTTATGTCCATCCGTCGCGGGAAGTATAGCCAAGGCCGGTCTTCTTTCAAGGATTTTGGAATTCTGAAAATCTTGAAAACACCTGCCCAACCCGTTAACCTGCCGGCCGGAGGTCGATATGGAAGCCAAGGTCATCTGGCACACAGGCATGAGGTTTGTGGGCCTTGGCCCCTCCGGCCACGGGGTGATCATGGACGCCTCCCCGGACGTGGGCGGCGAGGACTCGGGCCCCAGGCCCACCGAGCTTCTCCTGTTCGCCCTGGGAGGCTGCACCGGTATGGACGCCGTGTCCATACTGAAAAAGATGCGGACCCCGCCCCGCAAGTTCGAGGTCCTCATCTCAGCGGAAAGGGAACCCAAGCACCCAAAGGCGGTGCGGAAGGTACACCTCACCTACCGGGCCGAAGGGGTGCCCGAGGAGAACCTACAGAAAGCTGTCCAGCTCTCCCAGGAGCGGTACTGCTCCGTTTCGCATTCGCTGTCTGCCAAGCTTTCGTTCTCCGTGGAGGCATCACCCTAAAAGCTCGAGCAAGCGGTCTAGGTCCATGCCTTCCCGGACGAGCTGATCGACCAATCCCAGCTGACGCTTGCCGGTCAGGGGGAGACGGCCGAGCATCCCCTCAGCCGCCTCGGCCACCGTCATGGTGTCTTGAGGAGCCGAGGCCACGGTGACCCCCCGTTCGGCGGCGCGGGTGATGATGGCCTGCTCGGGCCTGAGTCCGCCCGTGAGGATGAGAACCCGTACCCTGGGGAAGGCAAGGGCCGCGGCCTGGATGTCGGTGCGGTCTCCCCCGGTCACCACACCCAGCTGCCCAGGGATCCGCCGTAGATACCGCAGGGCTGCCTCGCCCCCCATCGCCCCCACGAGGAACCGCTCCACCTCGGCTGAAAGGTCGCCGGTGACGAGAACATCCACACCCAGCTCCTCGAGGACCGTGCCCACCTGAACCGCCCGCAGGCGTCGTTCAAACGGGATCACCCCCAACACAGGAACCCCACGCTCCTCCAGGAACGGCACCACATATCCCCGCACCTCATCGAGCTCCGTGTCCGCCGACACCTCGTTGATGACTACGCCGAGCAACCGAGCTTCATCCCGGATAAGGCGCACGCAAGCCAAGATCCGGTCCACGGTCGGCTCCCCTCGATAACAGGCGACGACCAGGATGGGGGCGGACAGGCGCCGAGCGATGGCTAGATCCGATAGGCCGGAGAGGAGCCCCCGGCCCAGCCACTCCCGCCCCTCCAGGATCAGGTAATCGGCCGCAACATCCAGCACGGACTCGATCCTCTCCCACGCCCCCTCCGGGGGACGCCAGGCACGCGGGGTCTCCCCTCCGAGTACCGGCACCAGCTCCGCTGGGTCCCCCTCAATCCCCAGGGCAGCGGCCACCACCTCGGCGTCGCGGTCAAAGGGCCGTCCCAAACGGTATGTACTTGCCCAGCCCACCGGCTTCCGCCAGGCCACGCTGCCGCCCCGGTCCAACAGCGCCCGGGCAAGCCCCACCGCCAGTGAGGTCTTGCCCGCCTTCTCCTCAGCCGCAGCAAGATAAAGCTTTTTCATGTCCCCTCCTCCCCGGTCACCGTAAGCCTGAGGTCCACTGCCACAACCTTGTCCGGATAGCAAAGGAGCGGGTTTATGTCCAGCTCCACAATCTCCTTGAAATCGGCCGCCAGGCGGCCGAGCCTTTCCACCACCTCCACCAGCTTGGGAACGTCCACCCCTGCCTCCCCCCGCACCCCTTTCAGGACGGGAAAGCCCCGGATCCTATGCACCAGGTCCTCGGCCTCCCCAGGGGAAAGGGGGGCTACGGAAAACGCCACATCGCGCAGCACTTCCACGTGGATTCCTCCCAAGCCAAACATCACCAATGGCCCGAAGGTGGGATCCCGCACCATCCCCACGATCACTTCCCGCCCCGGGGGCAGCAGCTCCTGGACGAAGATCCCCTCCAGACGGGCGCTGAGGAACTTCCTCCGGATCTGCCGCAGCATCATAGCCGCCGCCTCCTCCACCCTCTCACTCTCCACTCCCACCAGGACCCCGCCCACGTCGGATTTGTGCGAGATCTCGGAAGAAACGACCTTGAGCACGACCTTTTCGCCCAGACGTTGGGCCAGCTGGGCCGCCTCCTCCGGGGTACGGGCGAGTCCCCCTCGGGCCGTGGGAATCCCGTAAGCGGAAAGGATGTCCATGGCCTCCAGGCCAAGGCGGGGGCGGTCCGTGGCGATGGCCCGACGCACGATTGCCTCAGCTCGCTCCCGGTCGACGGCAAGTGGGCGTGGCTCTTCCTTGGGCCGCCTTTGGATCTCCAAGTAGTCGCATAGCACCCGCAACGTCCGTACGGCCCGGGCCGGATCGAAGAACGAGGGGATGCCGGCCTTTCGAAGCAGTTCCTCGGCTTCCTCCCCCAGCTGCCCGGCCATGAAACTGCAGACGAAGGGTTTTTTGAACCGGCGCCTTGCTTGTGCCAAGATCTCGGCGAGCTCGGCGAACGTGAGGATGGCCACCGGGGCCGACAAGGCCACAACCATGTCGACATTGGGGTCCCCAGCCACGATGTCCACGGCCTGTCTGTACCTGTCCGCCCGGGCATCCCCCAGGATATCGACTGGGTTGTAGATGTTGGCCGCCTTTGGCATGCATTCGGCGAGCCTGCGGGCCGTACCCTCCGTGAAGCGAGCCACCTCAAGCCCCTCCCACTCCACGGCGTCGGTGGCCATGACCCCTGCACCCCCGGCGTTTGTGACGATCCCTACCCGTCTTCCCTTGGGCAAAGGCTGCTTGGCCAGGGCGTAGGCGTAGTCGAACAGCTCCTCCACGTTTTGCGCCCGGATGATCCCTGCTTTTCGGAAGGCCGCCTCGTAGGCCCGGTCGGCCCCGGCCATGGTACCGGTGTGTGAGGACACCGCCCGGGCGCCGGCCTCGGCCCGCCCCGCCTTGAGCACCACCACCGGTTTCTCCTCTGTCACCTCCCGGGCAGTGCGGATGAAGGCCTCTCCATCCGACACCCCCTCAAGGTAGGCCACGATCACCCGGGTCTGGGGATCGCGGGCAAAGGCGGAAAGGAAATCCACCTCCGTGAGTACGGCCTTGTTCCCCAGGGACAAAAAGTGCGAAAACCCCAGGCCCTCGTGCCAAGCCCAGTCCAACACCGAGGTGCAAAACGCCCCGGACTGAGACATGAACGCGATTTCGCCGGGCAGAGCCCCCCGCGGGGCGAAGGTGGCGTTGAGCCCCACCCGCGTAGAGATAAGCCCGAGCACGTTGGGCCCGAGCACGTTCAACCCGTACCTTTGGGCGATCTCCACTAGCTCCCGCTCCCTTCTTGCCCCCTCCTCTCCGGCTTCCTTGAACCCAGCCGAGATCACCACCACGTTCTTTATCCCCCGCTCCCCACAGGACTTGAGCACCCCGGCTACGTGCTCGGCGGGGACCACCACCACCGCCAAGTCCACGGGCTCAGGCAGCCCTTCCACGCTGGCCACACAGGGCCGTCCTAAAAGCTCTGTGTACTTAGGATTGACGGCGTAAACGGGTCCAGCAAACGATGCCGCAACGTTGGCAAACAGGGCGTGGCCGACCTTGCCGGGAGTCCCTGAAGCCCCGATGACAGCCACTGAACCGGGAAACAACAGCCCCTCCAGATTGCGTTCCATGGCCCCCCATGGTAGCCGCCTCCACAGAACTTCCACAACCTGTTCACAGTTTCTCGACCTTGGGAAGCTAAAGTATTCACGGTTAAGCGGTAAGGCTTGAAAACGCGGGAGCCCAACACCGCCAAAGCCGCCCACCCGCCAGAGGGGGGTCTGGGCGAAAACCTCCCTAGACCCCCCTCCCCCTGGAGGTTAACCTCGTGGAGATGAAGAAGATCTTGCTGGTGGAGGACGAGCGGCGAATCGCCCGCATGGTGCAAGCTTATCTGGCACGAGAGGGCTACAAGGTGGAGGTGGTCTTCGACGGAGAGGAAGGCTGGAGCCAGTTCCAAGCGCTGGCCCCGGACCTGGTGATCCTGGACCTGATGCTCCCCCGCCTCCACGGCCTGGAGCTCGCCCGTCGAATTCGCGGCGAGTCGAACGTCCCCATCATCATGCTCACCGCCCGGGCGGAGGAGGCGGACCGGGTGGCCGGCCTGGAAATGGGGGCGGACGATTACGTGACCAAGCCCTTCTCCCTCAGGGAGCTTGCCGCCCGGGTGCGGGCGGTCCTGCGCCGGGTGGAAGGCGCAGGGAGCCGCGAGGTCATCGAAACCGGCCCGCTCAAGATCGACCTGGCAGCACGGGAAGTGTACCTATCAGGGAAGCCGGTGGAGCTCACCCCCACCGAGTTCGATCTCCTCTCCTTCCTCGCCCGGCACCCGGGCCGGGTGTTCACCCGCAGGGAGCTCCTTGAGGCCATACAGGAGCGGGCTTATGCCTCCTTGCCCCGTACCATCGATTCGCACGTCAAGAACCTCCGCCGCAAGATCGAGCCTGAGCCCACCAAGCCCATGTTCATCCTCACCGTCCACGGAGTAGGCTACAAGTTCCACCCTGAAAAGGGGGGATAGGTATGTCGTTTGGCTGGAAGCTCATCGGGGCGCTGGTCATCACCGCCGTCTGTGCCGTGATGGGCACTTATCTTCTCACCACCCGTACCGTAAGCACCAAGTTCGACGAGTTCCGAGCCCAGGACCTGCAAGTGGCCGCGCAAGACCTGGCCGGACTGCTCGGTGAGTACTGGCAGGCCCAAGGGTCGTGGACTGGCGTTGAAAAGCTGTTCGCCGCCCAGGTGTTCGTGCGGAGTCGGGGACAGGTGATCTACCAGAAGAGCCTCCTTGGACGGTTCGCCCTGGTCGACCCAAACCTGAACGTGGTGGCGTGCGCGGAGGAAGGGTGGGTGCGGCGATTGCCCCCGGAGAGGCTTCATGAGCTGACGTCCCAGGGGATCCCGGTGACGGTAGGGGGAAGGAGGGTGGGGACCCTGGTCCCCTTGGACCCAGCGGCACTTACCCCCCTGGAGCAGGACTTCCTCCATTCTGTACAGCGGGCGGCCCTGGTGGGAGGGGCCGTAGCCTTGGCGGTGGCCGCAATCCTGGGATCGCTGCTCATCGTGCAGCTCTCGGCGCCGCTGCGTCGTCTGATCCGGGCCACGGAACGCATCGCCCACGGCGACCTTGCCCATCGGGTGGGCGTGCGGAGCCGGGATGAGATCGGCCGCCTAGCCAGGGCCTTCAACCGCATGGCAGAGGCCCTGGAGCGCTCCGAGACGGCCCGTAAGAACCTCCTTGCAGATGTGGCCCACGAGCTCCGCACCCCGCTCACGGTGATCCAAGGGAACCTGGAGGCCATGCTCGACGGGGTGTTCCCCCTTACCCACGAATCCCTAGCCCCGGTGTACGACGAGACGCTGCACCTGGGAGCTTTGATCGAGGACCTGCGCGTGCTCACCTTGGCCGAGGCAGGGCATTTGCCGCTGGCCAAGCAGCAGCTCGATCTTGCGGAGCTCGTGCAGGGGGCATGCGAGGCCATCAGGCCGGCTGCCGCCGACGAGGGGGTGGGAGTAGAGGCGGAACTGGAACCCGGCCTCAAGGTCAACGCTGATCCCATCCGTATCCGCCAGGTATTGGGGAACTTGCTTGCCAACGCCCTGCGCCACTCCCCACCGGGGAGCAACATCCACGTGCGCGCCCTGCGACGGGGCTCAGAGGCCTGGGTTTCAGTGCGGGATGAGGGCCCGGGGATCTCGGAGGAGGACCTGCCCCATATATTCGAGCGTTTCTATCGTGGCGACCAAGCCCGCTCGGGGGAGGGCACCGGGCTGGGCCTGGCCATCGCCCGGGAGCTCGTGCGCCTGCACGGGGGACGTATCTGGGCCGAAAATGAAGGGGGCGCGTTGCTCACCTTCAGCCTCCCTCTTGTTGCAGAAAATACCCCCAAAACGTAACATCAAGCCGCAATGGATGACAGCCTTACCTTTCATAGTCCGAGCCTTGGCCCACTTGCCTTCTCCCAGGTGATAGATGAGATCGTGGGCATGATGGGTGCTGACCCAAAGGCCGAATACCAGCTCGTGGTGGGCACCGACTCCCAGACTTACCACGACACGGCCGATTACGTGACCGCTGTCGTGGTGCACCGGGTGGGGAAGGGAGGGCGGTACTTCTGGCGCCGCAGCCGTGAGCCGCGCCCCAAGAGCTTGCGGGAACGCATCTGGCGCGAGGCCTGGCTGTCCTATGAGGTGGCCCAGATGGTAATCGGTGCCTTAAGGGAGAGGGAGGTGTTGGGATTTCACCTGGAGATCCACGTGGACGTAGGCCGGGCCGGCCGGACGCGGGAACTGGTGGAAGAAGTGGTGGGGATGATCATCGGGGTGGGACTTCCGGTCCGCACCAAGCCCGAGGCCTACGCTGCCTCCACCGTGGCCGATAAACACACCTAACTGAACCCCGCGAAAACTTACGTTTTCGCGGGGACTCCAAAATAAGGGTCAATTCTCGGCAAGGCCGTGGACTATCCGATAGGCTTCCCGGCGAGGGATGCCAAACTCCCCGGCCACTTTCTTCACCGCCTCGCCCGGCGAAAACCCGCAGTCCAGTAGCTCCCGGAACCTTTTCCGCATGGGCTCCGGCTCAGGCTCTTCTTCCTCCTTCAGGTCCGCGGGGGCGATGAGGAGGACGAGTTCCCCCTTGATCCCACCCCGTCTCTTTACCTCCGCAAACACCTCTTCGGTAGTGCCGTGGATGAACTCCTCGTAGACCTTGGTGAGCTCTCGTGCGAGCACCAAGGGGCGCCTGGGGAACAGGCGAGCAAGCTCCTCCAGGGTGGAAAGGACCCTGTGGGGGGACTCGTAGAGGATCGCGGTGTAAGGAAGCTCCGAAAGTCTCTCCAGAACTTTCTTCCTTGGACCTGACTTGCGGGGGAGGTATCCCAAAAACAAGAACCGGTCAGGGGGAAGCCCGGAGGCCACAAGTGCAGCCAGGAATGCCGACGCCCCAGGGACCGGAACCACCTTGATCCCCTCAGCCAGGCACGCTCGCACCAAGGGGTAGCCTGGATCCGAGATGAGCGGGGTGCCCGCGTCGCAGACAAGCGCCACGTCCTTCCCCTCGCGGAGAGCTTGGAGCACCCCTTCCACCCTCCTTTCCTCCACGCCCTGGAACAAGCTGGGGGCAAACGGGGTGTGGATCCCGTAATGGGAGAGGAGCTTGCGGGTATGGCGGGAATCTTCCCCCACGATGAGGTCCACCTCCCTGAGCACCCTCAAGGCCCGCAGGGTGATGTCCTCCAGGTTTCCAATGGGAGTGGAACAGATATAAAGGGTCCCAGCCATCATCAGATTATCCCGAATATTCCGCTGGCTGCCACCAGGGACCCGCCTTGCGGGATCGAATGCGGGATTTGGCCGATGACTTGCGTGGCGTCCCTCTCCACGCTATCGTGTTTCTCCCATGAAGGAAAAGCTGGAGGAACTTAAAGGGCGCCTGCTTCGGCTCGAGGAGTGGATGGATATCCCAGGGCTTAAGGGTCGCATCGCCGCCTTGGAACGGGAGATGTCCCGGCCCGGCTTCTGGGACGATCGGAACGCGGCGCAGGCCAAGGCTCAGGAGCTGGAGGCGGCCAAGGAGCGCCTCTCCGAATACGCTCGGTTGCGCGAGGCCTTGGAGGAAACAGAGGTCCTGTGGCAACTCGCCGAGGAGGAGGGGGATGAGGCCACCCTGGCCGAGGCCGAGGCCGGCCTGGAGAGGCTTGAGCAGGAGCTTGAGCGAGCACGCGTAAAGGTGCTTCTCTCGGGTCCCTATGACCGGAACGATTGTTTCCTCGCCCTCAATGCCGGGGCCGGGGGCACGGACGCTCAAGACTGGACCGAGATGCTCCTCCGCATGTACACGCGGTTCTGCGAGCGCCAGGGCTGGCGGGTGCGGCTGGTGGACGAGACCCCGGGGGAGGAGGCGGGCTTGAAGTCGGCGACGCTCGAGGTCAAGGGTCCCTACGCCTACGGGATCCTGAAAGGTGAGACCGGGGTGCACCGGCTGGTACGCATCTCCCCCTTCGACGCCGCCCGCCGGCGCCATACCTCGTTTGCCTCCGTCACCGTCACCCCCCAGGTGCCCGAGGAAGACGTGGACATCGCCGAGGAGGACATCAGGGTGGAGGCCTTTCGGGCCGGCGGCCCGGGCGGCCAACACATGCAGAAGAACGAGACCGCGGTGCGGGTTATCCATGTCCCCACCGGGCTTGTGGTGGTGTGCCAAAACGAGCGCTCCCAGTACCAAAACAAGCTCACCGCCCTCAGGATCCTCAGGGCACGCCTCAGGGCCCTCATGGAACAGGAGCGGGCCAAGCGACTGGAGGAACTCCGGGGGAAACTCTCGGAGATCGAGTGGGGCCACCAGATCCGGTCCTACGTGCTCCAGCCCTACCAGCTGGTCAAGGACCACCGCACCGGGATGGAGGTAGGAAACGTCCAAGCGGTGCTTGACGGAGAGCTTTGGCCCTTCATCTGGGCCTACCTGGAAGGAGCGAAAGGTGACGGCGAAGGAAGCGCTTGAGCTGGCCTTGGAGCTTGCGGGCCTGGCCGAGGTCCCGGCGGACTCCGGGGTGCTCGTCCCAGGGAATCTGGGAGAGAAGATCCTGTTCGCCATCGACGTGGGGGTGGCGGAATTGCTCCTCGCCCGGGAGCTCGGGGCGAGCGGAGTCATCGCCCACCACCCGCCCGGCGGGCTCCCCCGCCTCGGGTGGCATGAGGTCCTGTGGCGGCACGCCGAGCTCCTTATTTCCTATGGAGTACCGGAAGAGGAGGCCAAGGCCGCGGTGGAGGAGCTGGTCCGGGAGTTCTCCGCCCGGGACCACACGGCCAACTACGACCACGTGCCCGCCGCAGCCCGGGCCCTGGGCCTGCCCTTGGTGGGGATCCACACCCCGCTGGACGAGCTCGGCCGGAGGCGGCTGGCCGCGGCGGTGGAGAATCTGCCTCCTGGGGCCACGCTGGGGGAGCTGGTGGAAGCGCTCGGCTCCCTGCCCGAGCTAGTGAATGCAGCCACGCAGGTTGAGATCCGCCTGGGGGACCCGGCCCGGCCGGCAGGAAACGTGGCCGTTTTGCACGGCGCCGGCACCAATGGCGGCTATCCCGTGGCGGCCTGCGCCTTCCGCCATGGGATCGACACGGTGATCTACATCCACTGCTCGGATGGGGCCGTGCGGAGACTCGCGCAGGAGTTCCCCGGGAAGAACCTGGTGGTGGTGGGCCACATCGCGGCCGATTCCCTGGGGATCAACCCGTTTCTCGCCGAGCTCGGCTCCCGGGGCCTGGAGGTCATCCCCCTTGACGTGATCCCTGGGAACCGAGGGTAAACCGGTTGAAACTCGTCACCTCCCGGAGCCCCTTCCGGGGGTACTTCGGCTTGGGATCGTCCGGGTAGCCGACCGGCAGGATCGTTTGGAGCTTGTAGTCCGAGGGCGCTCCCACCAGTTTGGCGATGGCCTTGGGGTCGGGCGGGGTGTAAGTGACCGTCCCCAGCCCCCGCTCCTCCAGAGCCAAAAGCAGGTACCCCACCGCAAGCCAACTTGACTGAAGCCAGAATGGGGCGGCGGCCTTGGCAAAGACGAGGATCAGGTACGGGGCCCCGCTGAGGAACGGCTTCTCCGGGGAAAAGTTCCTTTCAGTGAGCCACTGCCGCCACTTCCCGGACACCCTGCCGTAAAACACCCTCTCGGCGGCCTCACAGGCGGCCCGGATCTCCTCTTTGAGCTTTGGCTCGTCCACCACCAGGAAGTGCCAGGGCTGAGCATTCATCCCGGAGGGGGCTTCCTTGGCCACCTCGATGGCGTAGAGCAGATCCTCCCGGGGCGGGACCTCGGCCCGGAACCACCTTACCGTCTTCCTGCTCTTTGCCAGCTCCAGCAGCTTCCTTTCCATTTCCACGTCCCTTTTACTTGCTGGGAGGCTAAGAGCGCCTTGAGTCAAGCCAAGTTTGGAGGATGAGGACGGCGGAGAGTTCGTCCCGCACCCCCCGTCTTTTCCGTTCCCTGAGGCCGGCCTCCCGGAGGACCCGGTCCGCCTCCACCGTGGTCAGCCGCTCGTCCAGGTACTCGACCGGAAGCCCGGCCCGCTCCGCCAAGGCTTCGGCGAACGCCCGCACCTTGGCCGCCTGCTCTCCTTCGCTTCCGTCCATGTTCAAGGGAAGGCCCACCACAATTTTCTCTACCCGTTCTCTACGGCAAAGCTCAACGAAGTAAGAAAGATCCTCTTCTTCCCCCTGGCGGGTGTACACTCCCCGTCCCTGGGCCACGGTGCCGGTTTCATCTGAGACGGCCATCCCTATACGCCGATCGCCTACGTCCAACCCCAAAAACCTCATGAGCTCGAAAGGATGGAGAGGGCCCGGCGGATCATCTCCTCCACCGGGGCATCGGGGCACTCCCTTCGGAGCCGGTCAAGCGCCTTCCTGGCCTCGGACTCGGAAAAGCCCAGGGCCTTGGAGGTGAGGGCGCGGAGCACCACCTGCTCCTTCTCCCCAAGCGGGGTGGGAATGGGGGCGGCGATCTTGGACAGGCGCCCGGCGAGCTCCACCATCACCCGCTGGGCGGTGCGGCGGCCGATCCCCTTCACCTGTTCCAGGGCGGAAAGGTCCCCGCTACGCACCGCGCTGGCCAGCTCCTCCGGGGGCAGGGCGGACACCAGCCGGAACGCAAGCCGGGGCCCGAGCTGAGGCACCGAAAGGAGCCCGGCGAACATCTCCCGCTCCTCCCGAGTGGCAAAACCGTAGATCTCAAAGGCATCTTCGCGCACAACGAGGTGCGTAAACAGCCGCACCAAGGCCGGGTCCGTATCCTTTACGGTGCGGGGGGGGACCGTGACCTTGAGCCCCACCCCGCCCAAGGAAAGCACCAAGTACTCCTCCCCCTTCTCAGTCACCGGGCCCTCTAAGTACTCAAGCATCCCGCTCACTCCCCTTCCACTTGCGCCCATGGGGAAAGCTTTCCTTCAAGCTCCTTGAGTTTCCTCTCAGGGAGCGAAAGGGTAAGGCTAGGCATCCCATCGTATCCCTGCTTGAGGACCCTCGCACCCATCCGCTCGGCCAAAGCCAGGGCCTCACCTAGCCTATCGGCAGGCACCCGGATCCTGACACGGAGCTCGGGCACCTCCTCCCTCGCCCCGGCGGCTTGAAGCGCCATCCGGGCCGCGGCCCGGTACGCCCGCGCCAGGCCCCCCACCCCCAGCTTCACCCCTCCGAAATAGCGCACCACGACGACGAGCACGTTCCAAAGGCCTTCCCCCTCAAGGAGCTGGAGGATGGCCCGCCCGGCTGAGCCCGCTGGCTCGCCCGCGTCGTCAGCCCGGACCCGCTCCTTTCCTTGCTCCCTGAGCCGGTAGGCATACACGATGTGCCGGGCGTCATGATAACGCCGCCTGAGGGCCGCAAGGTGCGCCTCGACCTCCTTCTGTGAGCAGACCGGGAAGGCAAACGCCAAAAACCGCGAGCGCTTTTCGGTAAGCTTTGCCTGCCCGGCTTTAGCGACCGTCCGCATCGAAGGAAAGGGGCGGCTCGTCGCGCGCCAGGGCCGCAAGCTCCTGGAAGGCGCGATCTACCTTTTCCTCTTCCCCTGAGAGGAGCAGCACCACGGCACCTTCCCCGGCGCCCACCCCACCGCTTGCGATGTGCGTGGCCTCAACCCCGTAAAGGAGGCTTGCCGCCTCCGTCTCGGTGACCACGGTCCCCACCAGGGGGTACAGGCCCACAGGAAGGCCCGTGGCCCGCACCCTTTGTGCCCCAAGCTCACGAGCCAGGTCGGCCACCCGCCGGTGGATGCTCTTGATCCGGGAGACGGGGATCACGATCTCCACCCCCCGGGCCAGGGCCGCGGCCACGTACCTGCCCACCGTGCCACCGGTCCCAGAGGCCATGAACACCCCGCATACCCCGTCCGGATCGAGGACGTTCGCGCCCTTTATGATCACGTCCCCGGCCTTGAGGCGCGCCAGGACTTCCTCCGGGGAGAGTTCCACCGGCCGGCCCCGGTCGAGCACGAGCTCCCGCCCTCGCCGAGCTGTCGGGACCACGGAAAGGGTCCTTCCCACATAGCCCGCGCAGTGGGAGGTCGGATCCACGCTCTTTCCGGTGAGCTCCTCGGCCACATAGGCGTTGGTGGTCCCCAGGGTGACCACCACAAGGCCCTGCTCCAAGGCCCTGCGTACCTGTGGCAGGGCAGCCACCCCCCGGGCGATGAGGCGCTTGGCCGCCGCCGGGGGCAACACCACCACCGCTTTTGCCTCGCTTCTCATGCCCATGCTATAAACCTAGCGGACACGCCCAGCTTTGGCAAAGGGGTGAGCACATGCACTTCACCAAGGAACAGTACGAAGAGGAACGAAAGAGCTTCCGCTGGGACATTCCGGAGAACTATAACATCGCCAGCGTCGTCGATTCCCACGCCAGGAGTCGACCGGATCGTCCCTGCGTGGTGTGGGAGTCCGAGAGGGGCGAGAAGAGAACCCTTACTTGGAGTGAGCTCTCAGAGCTTTCCGCCCGATTTTCCGCCGTGCTCATAGGGCTGGGAGTCGGCAAGGGGGACCCGGTGATGCACCTCCTCCCCCGCCTCCCCGAGACGTTCGTGGTCCAGATCGGCACGTTCAAGGCGGGTGGGGTGGCAGTGCCCTGCACGGAGATGCTCCGACCCAAGGAGATCATCTACCGGGCCCAGGTGTCTGGAGCCAAAGTGATCGTGGCCCACACTTCCACCGCCGACCAGGTAGAGGAGGCGTGGAGGAAGCGGCCGCTTGAGCACCGTATTCTGATCGGGGGAAAGCGGCCGGGCTGGATCTCATTTGAAGAGGCCCTGAACAAGGCAGCTCCGGCAAAGCCGGTGCCGCTTTCCGTCCAGGATCCCATGACCATCAACTTCACCTCCGGCACCACCGGAAATCCCAAGCCCGTCATGCACTCCCACCGCTGGATGTTTTGCCACAGCCAGGTCACCGCCCGCTACTGGTGGGCGGCGAGCCCCAATGACTTCATCTGGGCCACCACAGCCCCGGGCTGGGCCAAGTGGTACTGGTCCCCGCTGGGGGTGGGGCTCACCTGTGGGGCCACGCAGTTCACCTACTACGGCCGCTTTGACCCAGAGCGGTACCTCGACATCCTGTCCCGTTACCCCATCACCAAGCTGTGCGCCACCCCCACCGAGTACCGG
>CAYUWL010000007.1:0-30340 GCA_964448595.1 uncultured Thermotogaceae bacterium | reverse complement strand
GATAGCTCGGCCGCCTTGCGGCGGGTGGTCTCGATCACCTCCTCGTGCGATAGGGGCTGTTTTGCGATCCCAGCAGCGAAGTTGGTGACGCAGGAGATCCCAAGCACCTTAAGGCCCGCGTGGCGGGCTGCGATGACCTCCGGTACGGTGGACATCCCCACCAGGTCCGCCCCCAAGGTCTTGAACGCCCGGATCTCGGCCGGGGTCTCGTAGGAGGGCCCCATCGTCGCCAGGTACACCCCCTCCTTGAGCTCGATCCCAAGCCTCGCTGCCACCTCTTTCGCCCGCTCCCTCAGCCCCGGGTCGTAGGCAGCCGTCATGTCGGGGAAGCGCGGGCCCAATCGCTCCAGGTTCGGTCCCCGCAGGGGGTTTCCCCCCAGCATGTTTATGTGATCCGTGATGAGCACCAGATCCCCAGGGGAGAGGCCATCGGCGATCCCGCCCGAGGCGTTGGTGATGATCAGGGTTTTTACCCCGAGGACGGCATACGCCCGAACCGGGATCACCACCTCCGAGAGCCCATAGCCCTCGTAGTAGTGGATCCGACCCCGCTGCACCAGCACCTCCCGGCCCCCCACCGTCCCCACCTCCACCCGGCCGGCGTGGCCGGAAACGGTGGGGACCGGAAAGCCGGGGATCTCGCCGAACTCGAGGGCTCTTCCCTCCTCTAAGGTAAGCACGCTTGAAAGCCCGGAGCCGAGCACCACCGCCACCTCCGGCTGGCCAAGCCGGGAGAGGGCCTCCGCCGCCCGCTCGATCCTGTCCATCATGTCCACAACTGCCTCCCTATTGGAATCACAGAGATACTCGGTGTTCTCTGTGGGCTCGGTCGTTGCATGTCCTGAGATCAAAAGCCCTCTAGGTTGGTGGCGTAGCCCGCTTTGAACCTCCTGAGTCCGGCCTTGATCGCCCGGGCCCTCACCTCAGCCACGCCCTTGATGCGCTGAAGTTGCCTGCGGCCTTGCCGCTCGATCTGATCAACGCTGCCAAACTCCTTCACCAGCCGCTCGATCACGGACATGGGGAGCCGGGGGATCTTGTGGAGAAGTCGATAGCCTCGCGAGGCCAAAGGCCTTTCCAGGTCATCTTCGTCAAACCCAAGGTACCTAAGCACCGCCTCCGGGGAGAGCCGGTCCTCCGCGCTCATCTCCAGGATCCCATGGATGACGTCCTCCACAGGCTTCTGTTCGTCCTTCTGGAAGTCCAGGATCACAAGCTCAAGCTCCTCCCTTACGCCCCGCATGAGCCCGCGCAACTGCCGTTCCGGAAGCTCCCGGTGGACCCCAAGTTCGACAAACAACCGTTTCAATTCTTCCTCTAGCTCCAACATCTGAGCGATCTTCTGGATGATTACGGCTACATGATACGGGAACACCCTCCGCTCAAACTCCAACGGCCCAAGTTCGGCCAAAAGTTCGTTCAGCTCGGCACGATATCGGTCCAGGATGAGCAGGGCTTGAGAGGCGTGGGCCAGCAGGGTCAGGGGATCCTGGAGTTCGTATTTCCAGTCGCCCAGGTAGATGGTGGTTCGCCTGCGCTCCTCGGAGATGGCGATCACGGGACAGCCGAGCTGACGGGCGGTCTGCTCGGCCGCCCGGTGACGGGTTCCTGTCTCAAGGGAGGGGATGGACGGGTCCGGGGCAAGGTGAGCGTTGGCGTACAGGATGGTCCGGAGCCCAGCGTCCACCACCACGGCCCGATCCATCTTGGAGAGCTCGGCCACCGCCTGGGGGGTAAAAGGAGCGTTAAGTTCGAAGCCGGCTGCGATCAAGGGGGAGACCGTATCTCGGTCGGCCACCACGATGAGCCCCCCCTTACCTAGCTGCACGACGAGGTCGATGGCCTCCCGCAAGGGGGTGCCTGGGGCCGTCTTCTCCAGGATCTCGAGCCTTCTCTCCTTGCTCTCCATGGTTCACATGAGGTTCAGCACCTGGGCCGCCTCCTCCACCGAGCCGACCTCGGTCACCTCCAAGGATAACCCCTCGGGGACGGGACCGGGAGGAACGATCGCCCGACGGAAACCGAGCTTTCCCACCTCCCGAAGTCGCTCCGGCGCCTTCCTCACCGGACGAACGTCCCCAGCAAGGCCCACCTCTCCGAACACCACCGTGTCCGGGGGGATCACCTTATCTCTGAGGCTGGAAAGCACGGCTGCACATACGCCTAAGTCCACCGCCGGCTCCCGTACCTCGAGCCCCCCGCCCACTGCCAGGTACACGTCGGTGGA
This sequence comes from uncultured Thermotogaceae bacterium, assembly GCA_964448595.1. Taxonomy (GTDB): domain Bacteria; phylum Bipolaricaulota; class Bipolaricaulia; order Bipolaricaulales; family Bipolaricaulaceae; genus 64-32. The sequence continues at coordinate 28,113 of CAYUWL010000007.1, read as the reverse complement.
CCCGATGTGCGCCCCCAGCCGCTTTTCGATCACCGCAAGCAACACCAGCACCCGGTTGAAGTCCAGGCCCGCCATCCTCCGCTGGGGCGGCCCATAGCCCATGCTCGGCGAAACCAGCGCCTGGATCTCCACAAGAAGCGGCCGAGTCCCCTCAAGCACGGGAACGACGGCGGCCCCGGGTCTTGCGGCCCGGGCCCGGGGAACGAAGAACGTCGAGGGATTGGGAACTTCCACAAGACCACGTTCTCCCATCTGAAACACGGCCACCTCGTTGGTGGACCCAAACCGGTTCTTCATGGACCGCAGGAGCCTGAGATCCCCTTCCCTTGTTCCCTCAAGGTACACGGCCACATCCACCAGGTGCTCCACCGTCTTGGGGCCGGCGAACTCGCCCCCCTTGGTGATGTGGGAGACGAGGAAACAGATCATAGAAAGGCCCTTGGCTAGCTGGGCAAGCCTGGCCGCCGCCTCCCGCACCTGCCCCACCCCCCCTATGTCCCCTCCGCCCGGCCGGGCCACCACGGTCTGCAGGGAGTCCACCACCAAAGCCAAAGGCCGTAGCTCCTTTATCACCTCCCCGATCCGGAGGAGGTACTGCTCGGAGAGGAGGTATAGGTTCGGCTCGTCAATCCCCAGACGCTTGGCCCTGAGCTTCACCTGGGCGGGGGCCTCCTCCCCGGAGACATACAGTACCCGCCCGTAGCGAGCGGCAAGCTCCCCGGCGATCTGAAGGAGGAGCGTGGACTTGCCGATCCCCGGCTCCCCACCGAACAGGATCACAGAGCCGGGGATGAGTCCACCCCCAAGCAGCCGATCTACCTCGGAAAGCCCGCAGGAAAGGCGCTCATGGGGGAGATGTTCGACTTCGGGAAGGGCTCGGGCTCGGGCGCCAATCCACCCCTGACCGTCTTCCTCCGCCTGAGGGGAAACTTCGGAGATCTCCTCAAAACTATCCCACGTACCGCACCGGGGGCAGCGGCCCAGCCATTTGGGCGACTGATAACCGCATTCCCGGCATCGGTACGCCATCTATTCCTTTCGGAACCTCATCTCCCCGCCCTCCGCCTCCACCACAATGGTGCACCCGGGGGGGAACTCCTTGGTGAGGATGCGCTCTGAGATGGGATCCTCGATCAGGCGTTCGATGGTGCGCCGCAGGGGACGAGCGCCGTATTTGGAATCGTAGCCCTTTTCGATGAGGAGCTCACGGGCGGAATCCGCCAAAATCAGGTTGATGCCGTGTTCCTCCCCCAGGCGCTTGCGCAGCCTCCCCAAAAGCAGCTCCGCGATCTCGCCCACCTGCTCCTTGGTCAGGGAATGGAAAACGATGATGTCATCCAGGCGGTTTAAGAACTCCGGGGAGAAGAACTTCCGCACCTCGCCCATCACCCGCGACTTCATGTCCTTATACGTCTCCTCGGACTCCACGTCCTCCGAGCCGAAGCCGAGTGTCGTGTGGTCGGTGATAAGCTTGCCACCGATGTTGGAGGTCATGATGAGAACCGTGTTGCGGAAGTCCACCTTGCGGCCCTGGGAATCGGTGAGGATCCCGTCGTCCATCACCTGGAGCAGGATGTTGAACACGTCTCGGTGGGCCTTCTCGATCTCGTCGAACAGGACCACGGAATAGGGCCTGCGGCGCACCGCCTCGGTGAGCTCCCCCGCCTCCTCGTACCCCACGTACCCGGGCGGGGCACCGATGAGCCGGGACACGGAGAACCGCTCCATGTACTCGGACATATCGATCCTGATCAGGGCGTCCTCATCCCCGAACAGGAACTCGGCTAAGGTGCGGGCGAGCTCCGTCTTCCCCACCCCGGTGGGCCCGAGGAACAGGAACGAGCCGATGGGCCGTCGGGGGTCCTTGACCCCGGCATAGGCCCGCCGGATGGCCCGGCACACAGACTTCACCGCCTCCTCTTGGCCCACCAGGCGCTGGTGGATCCTCTCCTCCATGTTCACCAGCCGCGCGGTGTCCTCCTCCTGCAGGTGCCGGATGGGGATTCCGGTCCAAGCCGAGACGGTGGCCGCGATGTGTTCGCCGGTGACCACCGGCCGCTCGGTCTCCTCGCCCACTTCCTCGAAGGACTTGAGCTCCTCGATCAGGGCGCTCCTGCGGTCGCGGAGCCTCGCGGCGAGCTCGTAGTTCTGTTGAGCGACCGCCTCCTCTTCCTCATCCTCCAGGGCTGAGATCTCCTCCACCAGCTTCCTCGCCTCAGGGGGGAGCTCGGTGGCGCTGAGCCGGACCTTGGCCGCGGTCTCGTCGATGAGGTCGATGGCCTTGTCCGGGAGGAATTGGTCGGTGATGTACCGGTCCGCCAGACGAGCCGCCTGCCATAGCGCATCGTCCGTGACCTGAACGCCGTGGTGCTGCTCGTACCGATGGCGGAGCCCTTTTAGGATCTTCACCGTTTCCTCCACCGAGGGTTCCTCGATGTATACGGTCTTAAATCGTCGTTTCAAGGCGGGGTCCTTCTCGACGGATTTCCTGTAATCGTCCGGGGTGGCGGTGCCGATGCACTGGATCGCCCCGGAAGCAAGGGGCGGTTTTAGGATGGCAGATGCATCGATCGCGCCCTCAGCCCCGCCTGCCCCGACCACCGTCTGGAGCTCGTCGATGAACAAGATGACGTTATCGGCCGCCATAACATGGTTTAAGATGTTCTTGAGGCGCTGCTCGAACTCGCCTCGGTACTTGGTCCCGGCCACGATCCCGGCCATGTCCAGCTCCACGATCTCCTTGTCGGCCAAGGCCATGGGCACGTCCCCTGAGGCGATCCTCTGAGCCAGGCCCTCCACGATGGCGGTCTTGCCCACCCCGGATTCCCCGATGAGGGCGGGATTGTTCTTCTTGCGCCGGCACAGGATTTGGATGACCCGCTCGAGCTCCCGCTCGCGGCCGATCACCGGGTCCAGGAGCCCGGCCTCGGCCTCCTCGACGAGGTTCCGCCCGAACTCGCCCAGTTCCCCTGGGAGGCGCGACTGTCGGGCCGTGCGCACCCGGATCCCCCCCCGGCGGGGTGCGAAGTACCCCCGGGCCGACCGGAGGTCCACTCCATGGGCACGTAAGATCTCCGCCGCCGTGCATTCCCCCTCCCTGAGCACGGCTAAGATAAGGTGCTCGGGCTCGATGATCTCCGAGCCCGACCTGCGGGCTTCCTCGTAGGAGAGCTTCATCACCCGCCTGAGCCTCTGCGTGGGCTCAAGCTCGTCCGGGGGAAGGTGAAGCTTCCCCTTCCCCTTTTGACGCTCCACGATGCGGGCCACCCGTTCGTAGGTAAGACCGTTCTCAAGGAGGAACTTGTAGACCCGGGAGCCTTCAAGCCTCAGGGCGGCAAGGAGCAAGTGCTCGGTGCCCACATACCGGTGGCGCCATTCGCCGGCCTCTTCCTGCGAGGCGGCCAGAAGCTTCATGGAGTCCTTGGAAAATTTTTCGTACATGTGTCCGATCTGCCTCCAGGGGAATTATACCCAGCACTCCTCAGGAGCGCGCGTACTCATCGAGCGCCGCCGCAAGGCCGGCTCGGAGAAAGATCTCGGCCAGCTCCGCTGCCCGATCGGCGGCCGCAGCCAGGAGCGGGACCTCTTCTTTGAGCGGAGGGGAGAGCACGTACTGTGAAAGCTCCATCCCCGGGGGAGGGGTCCCGATGCCGATACGGAGCCTCGGCACCGCCTCTGTCCCGAGCGCCTCAAGCACAGAGCGCATCCCGCGGTGGGTCCCCGGCCCTCCCTTCGACCGCAGCCTGAGCTCCCCCACCAAGAGGTCCACGTCGTCGTAAACCACAAGGATGTCTTGAGGGGAGAGGAAAAACAGCCTCACAAGCTCGGCTACCGCCTCCCCAGAGCGGTTCATAAAGGTAAGCGGCCGCAGAAGGATGCTCTCGGCTGCCTGATGAACCTCCCCCCAGTCGTACCGGTTGACCCTGAAGCGGCCCCGACGAACAATCCTTTCTAGCACCCAAAACCCGACGTTGTGGCGCGTGGGAGCGTAATCCGGACCTGGGTTGCCAAGGCCTACAACGGCCCTCAACCCTTGGCCTCACCCTCCTCGGCGGCCTCTTCGCCTTCAGGTGCGGCCTCCCCGGCCTCCTGGGCCTCTCCGGCCGCGACCTCAAGCTTCACCGCCTTCGGAGCCAGCACGGTCACGATGGGATCATCCAATGGATGCAGGGGGCGAAGCTCATCGTCCCATTCAAGGTCCCCAATGACGATGGTATCATCTAGGCCAAGATTAGAGATATCCACCTCAAAGTAAGGCGGAATCCGCCGCGGCAACCCCTCCACCTCGATGTATTCGTGCACGTGCTCCAGAACCCCGCCTTCCTTCACCCCAGGGGCTGTACCCACCAGCTTCACGGGCACCAGGAGCACCAGTTTGCGCCCGGGCTCGGGTACATAGAAGTCCACGTGCAGGAACCGATCGGTGATGGGATCCACCTGTATGTCCTTGAGGAACACGTGATAGGTCTCCCCGCCCTCCACCTGAACCTCTAGGGTAGTGGAGCGGGTGATATGCTTGAACAGGTCCTCCAGGTCCGGTTCCCGGATGGCCACGTGGACCGGGGCCTCCACCTGGGGCCCGTAGATGACCCCGGGAACATACCCCTCGCGCCGCAGCCGCCGGGCCTTGACCGAAAGCGACCGCGGTTTGGCTTGCACTATCATGTAGCTCCCTCCTAACTTCGCACGAGAAGATCGCTCACCGACCTACGGCTAAAGATCCGCCCGATCGCGTCGGCCAGAAGCTTGGCCACGGAGACGACCTCCACCTTGGGGTGCCGTGTGACCTCGACGCGGTGGGCGATGGTATCGGTTACGAGCACCTTCTGCAAGGGGGAGGCATCGAGGGACTCAAGGGCGTCGCCAGTGAAAATGGCGTGGGTGGTGGCCGCAAATATGTCTTGCGCCCCTTCCTCCTTGAGCAGCTCGGCCGCCAGATACAGGGTTTTGCCGGTGGCAAGGATGTCGTCTACCAGGAGCACGTTACGGCCGGCCACATCCCCGATGACGTTATACACTTCGGGTTCCTCATCGCATGTGCTGTGGCGGTGCTTCTCCACGATGGCCAGGGGGCACTCTAGTTCCTTGGCCAGCCGGCGAGCCCGCCACACGCCCCCGATGTCGGGCGACACCACCACCAGCTTCTTGAGCCAGTTTGGGTGTTCTTGCCGGACATGGTCGGCGAACAGCTTGTCTGTACGCAAGTGGTCAACGGGAACATTGAAGAAGCCTTGGATCTGGCCCGCGTGGAGTTCCACCGTGAGGACCCGATCCACACCCGCCTTTTCCAAGAGATTAGCGACGAGGCGGGCCGAGATGGGGACCCGGCCTCTTTTTTTTCGGTCCTGGCGAGCGTAGCCGAAATAAGGGATCACAGCGCACACCATCTGGGCGGATGCCCGCTTGAGGGCATCGATCAAAAGGAGGAGTTCCATGAGGTTTTCGTTCACCGGGGGGGAGGTGGGTTGGATGACGAACACCTCCTTGCCCCGCACCGTCTGCTGAACTTCAACCCGCACCTCACCATCGGGGAACCGCCCCGGGGTTAGGCCCTCCGCATCCGCTTGGCAAAGCTCCGTCCCCAGGAGCTCTGCCACCTGTCCAGCCAGCTTCAGGTTTGCGCTTCCAGAAAGGAGCCGCAATCTTTCGTTCACTTTTCCCTCCGACCCTTTGCCCAGTCGGGCTTGATCACCTGTGGGGAGCGGCCCAAGGCCAGCGCATAGGGGGGGACATCTTCCGTGATCACCGAGCCTGCCCCCACGTATGCCCCCTCTCCGATGCGGACCGGGGCTACCAGGGCGGCATTTGAGCCGATGAACGCCCCGGGGCCGATCTGGGTGCGGTGCTTCCGAAGGCCATCGTAATTGCAAGTGATGGCCCCAGCACCGACGTTGGCGTATGCCCCCACTTCGGCGTCGCCGATATAGGCAAGGTGCCCGGCCTTAACCCCCTCCCCAAGCCGGGCCGCCTTCACCTCCACGAAATTGCCGATCCGGGTCCGGGCCCCGATGTGAGCCCCGGGCCTAAGGTGTGCAAACGGGCCGATCTTGGCCCCCTCCTCCACATACGCCCCCTCCAACACCGAGTACCAAACCCGCACCTCATCCTCGACCCGGGTATGGATCAGGTAGGCGTCAGGACCAATCGCACACCCCTGCCCGATCTCCGTCCCCCCATATAGGTGCACACCGGGGTATAGCACGGTATCGGAACCCACTTCCACATCCGGGGACAGGTACACCGCACCCGGATCCACCACCGTGACCCCCGCAAGCATGAGCCTATTGAGGATCCTCTTGCGCAAGATCCCTTCCGCCCGGGCGAGGTCCAACCGATCGTTCACCCGCAGGAGATCCTCTGGATGCCGCCAAACCAAGGCGTCCGCCTTCCCGGCAAAGCGCTCCACGAGGTCCGTGAGGTAACATTCACCTTGCGCGTCCTTTGGGGGAAACCCGGCCAAAGCCTCCCAGACTTCAGGGGTGTTGGAAACACAGTAAATCCCCGAGTTCACCTCTCGGATGGCGAGCTCTTCGGGTGTAGCGTCCTTTGCCTCTACAATCCTCGCTACCTTCCCCTCCTTCCGCACCACGCGGTCGCATCGACCAGGTTCCGGAAGCTCCGTGGAGAGGAAAGAGAGGGAAAGGCCATTCTGCTCATGGAACTCCAGCAGGGACCTGAGGGCCTCCTGAGGCACCAGGGGCGCGTCCCCGGGAAGGACGAGGAACCAGGGAGAGCTCACCGCCTTGCGGATAGCAGGCGGCTCTCCCCGATCCACAAACACAAGGCCTCGGCCTTGGAAAGAGGATTTCACCTGGTCTGCCCCGTGGCCGACCACCACCACAATGGTTCTCGGGGACAGGGAGGCCGTTACCCTGAGCGCGTGCTCGAGGAGGGGGAGGCCCGCCAGGGGGTGAAGGACCTTGGGGATCCGGGAACACATCCGGGTTCCCTTCCCGGAAGCCAGAATGACCACATCCAGGGGCTTTGACATGACCCTACTGAACTATAGCCGCAGCCGCCCTTGAGTGCAAAACGCACAGCCCGGCCTTCCCAAGCCCGATTTGAGCGGGGCCCGTCGCCTCCCGTATACTGCCCCAGCAAAGGAGGTGGCCGATGCGCATCTTCTCCGGGATCCAGCCCACCGGGGTGCTGCACCTGGGGAACTACTTCGGAGCCATCCGTCAGTGGGTCGAACTCCAAGAGGGCAACGAGTGCATCTACTGCATCGTGGACTACCATGCCCTCACCAACGAGGACACCGAGCCGGATGTCCTTCGAAAGGCCCGTCGCGAGCTCGCCCTGGACCTGATCGCATGTGGCATCGACCCTGAGAAGACCATCCTGTTCGTGCAGTCCGACGTCCCGGAACATACAGAGCTCGCATGGATCCTAGGCTGTGTCACCTCCTATGGGGACTTGACGAGGATGACCCAGTTCAAGCAGAAGGCGGCCGAGCAGGAGTTCGTGAATGGAGGCCTTTTCTACTACCCAGTGCTCCAAGCGGCGGATATCCTGCTTTATCTGGCCGATCACGTGCCGGTGGGGGAGGACCAGCTTCAGCACCTGGAGCTCTCACGCCGCATCGCCCGCAGGTTCAACTTCAGGTTCGGTGAGCTGTTTCCTGAACCGCAACCCCTCCTCGGGAAAGGGGCGCGGATCATGTCCTTGGCGGATCCGGAGAGGAAGATGAGCAAGTCCTACGGGCCGGAGCACTATATAGGGCTTATGGAACCTGAGGATTCGATCCGGAAGAAGATCCGGTCTGCGGTCACCGACATCGGCCTTACGCCCGGCCAGGAGATGTCCCCCGGCGTCGCGAACCTGTTTACAATCCTGGAGCTCGTCGCCCCCCAGGAGGTGGTGGAGGAACTGCGCCGGGAACATAGCGAGGGAAAGCTCCTCTACAAACACCTGAAGGAAGTGCTGTACGAGCACCTGATGAAGACCTTGGCCCCCATTCGGGAGCGACGGGCGGAGCTCGCCGCCCGGGGGGACATCGACGAGGTGTTGGCCGCCGGGGCGGACAGGGCCCGGAAGATCGCCCGGGAGGTGATGAGGGAGGTACGCGCCCGCGTGGGCTTGGACTGACCCCTTGACAAGCCCGAGGAATTTTCCTATTTAACATTGTGCCATGAAGCGGAAAAGCTGGTTGAAGGAGGTGGTGTCTTGGAGGACTAGCACGCTAGCCGTCATCGTTCTTATGTAGGTCGCCGCTCCCCAGCCTTTGGTGGAGCGGTGTGACTGCGGAGCCCAAAGGGCTCCGGTTGTTTTTTAAGGAGGTGAGATGCGCAACTGGATTGCGGCGGCTGTAGCGGTGTTGGTGGTCGTGGGGGCCGGGCTGGCCCAGGAGCCGATCAAAATCGGGGCCTTGCTCGAGTTCACGGGCGGGTGCGCCGCTTACGGTCAGATGGCCCAGAGGGCCCTGGAGCTCGCCCGGGATGCGGGCCTTGTCCCCACGGAGGTGCTGGGAAGGCCGATCGAGCTCGTTTACTACGACGCCCGAACCGAGCCGGTGGAGGCGGCCAACGGCGCCACCCGTCTCATCGAAACGGAGGGGGTGGTGGCCATCATCGGCACCATGTGTTCCGGCCCTTACCTTGGGGCGGCGGAGATCTGCCAGGCGGCCGGGGTGCCCTTCATCGGTCCCACCACCACCAACCCGCTTACCACTCAGGTGGGAGACTACTGCTTCCGGGCTTGCTTTAAGGACAACGACCAGGGGCCGGTGGCGGCTTACCTAGCTTACCAGGAGCTCGGGGGCCGGAAGGCGGCGGTGGTGATCGACGTGGCCCAAGCTTACTGTGTGGGCCTTGGCAAGTACTTCAGCCAGGCGTTTGAGGCCTTGGGCGGCCAGGTCGTGGCTACCCTTTACTGCCGCACCGGGGACAGGGACTACACCGCCCAACTCACGGAGATCGCGCGTGCCAACCCTGACCTCATTTACACCCCCAACTACTATACCGAGGTGGCCTTGCTAGCGCGCCAGGCGCGGGACCTGGGGCTCACCCAACCCATCCTAGGGGCGGATGGCCTCTATGCCCCGGAGCTGATCGAGATCGGCGGCGAGGCCGTTGAGGGAATTCAGTTCACCACCTTCTGGCACGAGGAGGCCGCCTCCACCGAGCTCGGAAAGCAGTACGCCCAGGTGTTCCGAGAGAAGTTCGGGAAGTCCCCCGACGCCTTCGGCGCCCTGGCCGTGGACTGCTACCTGCTGATCGTGGACGCCATCCAGCGGGCCGGGGCGGCGGCCCCGGAGGCCATCAAGGAGGCCCTTAAGACCGCCGACCTAGAGGTGGTCACCGGCCGGACGATCATGACCCCGGAGGGCGATCCTTTGAAGGACTTCGTCTTCCTAAAGGTGGAGGGCGGCGAGTTCGTCTTCTCCACCCTGATCCCGGCTGAGAAGGCCAAAGAGGTCAAGGCCCTGATGGCTGAGGGCGAGGAATGAGCTTGTCGGCGGGCCGGGGCGTTGCCCCGGTCCGCCTTGCTGGCTAGGAGGTGCCGTGCTGCTGCAGCAGCTTTTCAACGGGGTCACCTTGGGGAGCCTCTACGCCCTCATCGCCATCGGCTACACCATGGTCTATGGAATCCTCCGGCTCATCAACTTCGCCCATGGGGATGTGTTCATGTGGGCGGGTTACTGGATCTTCTTCACGGTACTGCTCTTTCGCCTCCCCTGGTGGGTGGGCGCCGTGCTCTCCGTCGTCCTCACCGCTGGGATGGGGTGGGCGATTGAGCGGATCGCTTACCGGCCCCTGCGGGAGGCCCCCCGCATCTCCCTGCTCATCACCGCCATCGGGATGTCATTTCTCCTCGAGCACATCATCATCGTGCTTCCGTGGGCGACTGGGATCCAGAAGCCCTATCCCCGGCCCCAGTTCATGACCCGGATCTTCCAGCTGGGCCAGGTGCGCATCCAGGCAGTCACGGTTTGGGTCCCCATAATCGCAGGTGCCTGCCTGATCGGGCTTTTGTTCCTCCTTTATCGCACCAAGGTGGGGAGGGGCATGCGGGCCATCGCCACTGACATCGAGGCCACCGAGATGATGGGGGCGGACGTGAACCGCATCATCTCCTACACCTTCATCGTGGGCTCGGCCCTGGCCGCGGTAGGGGGGATCCTGTGGGGCTGTCGTTACCCCGCCCTTACTTATGACATGGGCGTGATCCCGGGCTGGCGGGCGTTCACCGCCGCCGTGGTGGGGGGGATCGGGAACGTCACCGGAGCCATGCTGGGCGGATTTGTACTTGGGCTCTCGGAGATCATGTTCGTCGCCTTCCTGCCACAGCTCTCCGGCTACCGGGATGCCTTCATCTTCGGCATCCTCATCCTATTCCTCATGTTCCGGCCTACGGGGATCTTGGGCAGACCCTTAAAGGAGAAGGTATGATGCGCTACCGAAATCTGGTGCTCACTCTGGTCTCCCTGGGGCTTCTGGCGGCCTTCCTCGGGTGGGCGGAGGGGAACCTCGATCGGTTCCTGTGGCGCCTGTTGAACTTCGGGGCCATCTACGCGATAGCAGCCGTGGGCTACAACCTGATCAACGGGGTCACCGGCCAGTTCTCGCTTGGGCCACATGGGTTCATGCTACTGGGGGCATACCTGGTGTCCCTATTCATGCTCCCCTTATACCAAAAGAAGGTGGTGTGGCTGTTTCAGCCCCTGGCTTGGCCCTTCTCCGAGTTCACCCTCCCCTATTCCGGGTTCATCCTGGCGCTGCTTGCGGCTGGACTCCTGGCCACGGTGGCGGGGCTGCTCGTGGGGATCCCCGCGCTGCGTGCGCTCAGGGGGGATTACCTGGCCATCGCCACCTTCGGGTTCGGGGAGATCATCTTCGTGCTCGCTTGCAACCTCATGGCCATCACCAACGGCCCCATGGGGATCAAGGGGATCCCGCAGTACACCAACCTGTGGTGGTCGTTTGGGACATTGGCCGTGGTCACCTATGCCGCGCTCCGCATAAAGCACTCCAGCTACGGACGGGCACTGCGGGCCATCCGGGAGGACGAACTCGTGGCTGAATCCATGGGAATCGATGTCTTCAAGCACAAGCTTTTGGCTTTCCTTTTCAGCGCGTTTTGCGCCGGGGTGGCGGGGGGACTCTATGCCACCTTAGTAGGGACCGTGAGCCCTGATCCTTTCAGGTTTTTTATGACATTCTACCTCCTGATCATCATCGTGCTTGGGGGGCTGGGCAGCATCACCGGTTCGGTGGTCACCGGGTTCATCTTCGCTGCGTTGTTTGAGGGCTTGCGCTTCTTGGACACCGCCACGGTCCCCGGCATGCGCATGGTGTTCTTCTCAGTGCTCCTCATCGTGGTCATGATATTCTTCCGAAGGGGCCTATTTGGAGAGTGGGAGTTCTCCTGGGACGCGGTTTTTCAGGGGCTGGGGAGGCTACGGAGGTGACCATGAAAAGCGTCGAGCCGATCCTCGAGCTTTCGCACCTGACCATGAAGTTTGGTGGCCTGGTCGCCGTGAACGACTTCTCCCTGGATATCGCTCCTGGGGAGCTGGTGGGGCTGATCGGTCCAAACGGCGCCGGCAAGACCACCATCTTCAACATGATCACCGGCCACTACACGCCCACCTCTGGAAAGGTGATCTTCCAGGGGCGGGACATCACCGGGCTTCCTCCGGCCAAGGTGGTCCTGCTTGGGATCGCCCGCACCTTCCAGAACATCCGCCTTTGCAGAAACATGACCGCATTGGAGAACGTACTCATCTCCTTCCACCCCCATCTTCGCTCATCCATCTTTGGGGCGATCCTGCCCTTCTTCGGCTACGCGCGGGAGGAACGGGCGATGCGAAAGGAGGGGATGGAGCTCCTGGCGCGGGTGGGGCTGGAGAGGTGGGCGAACGAGCGGGCTGGGTCCTTGCCCTACGGGCTCCAGCGGCGCCTGGAGATCGCCCGGGCCCTGGCCACCCGGCCCAAGCTCCTTCTCCTGGATGAGCCGGCGGCGGGGATGAACCCGGCGGAGGCAAGCGAGCTCATGGACTTCATCCGCCACATCCGGGAGGAGTTCGACCTCACCATCTTCCTCATCGAACACGTGATGCAAGTGGTGATGGGGATCTGCCCGCGCATCCGGGTGATCGACTTCGGCGTCTCCATCGCCGAAGGCCCACCGGAGGAGATCAAGTCAAATCCCAAGGTGATTGAGGCTTATCTTGGGGAGGAGGAACTCAGTGCTCGAGGTCCGTGACCTGCACGTCTACTACGGCGGTATCCATGCCCTACAGGGCATCTCCCTTTCGGTGCCCGACGGGAGCGTGGTGGCCCTGCTTGGGGCCAACGGCGCCGGCAAGACCACCACCCTGCGGACGATACTTGGCCTCGTCCGCCCCACCCGAGGGGAGGTCACATTCGACGGGACCTCCCTCCTCGGCAAACGCCCCCACCGGATCGTCCAGCTGGGGCTCGCCATGGCCCCGGAGGGACGGCGGATCTTCCCCGACCTTTCCGTGTGGGAGAACCTCCTCATGGGGGCTTATTCCCGCACCGATCCGGAGGGGATCAAGCAGGACCTGGCGTGGGTGCTGGAGCTGTTTCCCCGGCTCGCCGAGCGGAAGGGGCAGGCAGGGGGGACCTTGTCGGGCGGGGAGCAGCAGATGCTGGCGGTGGCCCGTGCCCTGATGGCCCACCCAAAGCTTTTGCTTTTGGACGAGCCATCCCTGGGCCTGGCCCCGGTCCTGATCACCGAACTCTACCGCGCGTTCGGGCAGATCCACGAGGAGGGGCGGACGATCCTCTTGGTGGAGCAGAACGCCCGGGCGGCGCTCTCCATCGCCGAGTACTGCTACGTTCTGGAGACGGGGAGGATCGTGGCCCACGGCCCCAAGGAGGAGCTGGCCTCCTCGGAGCTGGTGAAAAAGGCCTACCTGGGGATCTCCTAGGCACGGACCGAGCACGGCAGGAAGCGGGAAAGCCTGGGGGCAAGCCTCCTTAGGGCCTCCTCTTCAAGGTGTGGCCTTCCGGCCCAGGAAGGATCGATGAGCTCCTTCCCCTGGGGGACGAAAAACGGTTGTAGTACGTATCTTTTTGCTCCGCGCGCTTCCTGGGCGATGGCCTCAAGGTCGGCCTGCGAAAGCCCCGGGACCACGGTGGTGCGCAGCTCGTAATCCGGGGCCCATTCGCGCAGGATCCGGACGCTTTGTTTCACCCTCCCGCTCACGTCCTCTCTCACCCCAGTGAACTCAGGGTAGCGGGGAAAAGGGGCCTTTAAGTCCAGGGCCACGTAATCCACCAGCCCCCGCTCAAGGAGGGTGGCCAAGACTTCTGGCCGGGTGCCGTTGGTGTCAAGCTTCACCTTAAGCCCCAGGGCCTTCACCTCCGCCAGGAAGTCGGCTAGCCCCCCTTGGAGCGTGGGCTCACCCCCGGTGACAGCGAGCCCATCAAGGAACCCCCGGCGTGAGGCCAGCTCCGACAAAACCATTTCAGGGTCGACAGGAGGAAGGTCCACGGTCCGCTCAGGCAACACCAGCTCCCCGTTGTAGCAGAACGGGCAGCGCAGGTTGCACCCCACCGTCCAGATGACCGCCGCTACCCTGCCAGGGAAATCGATCAGGGAAGCCCACTCTACGTAAGCGATCTTCACGGGCTGGCCGCTTTCACCTCACGGGGCTTGAACGCGCGACGATCGTGGAACTCCGCCTGCTTGCCGGCGTTCCATTGCTCCACTGGCCTGAGATACCCCACCACCCGGGAGTACACCTCCGCCGGCTCGCCACACTTGGGGCAGCGGGCATGCTCCCCGGCGATGTAGCCGTGGCGGGGGCAGATGGAGAACGTAGGGGTGAGGGTGAAGTAGGGGATACGGAAGTTCTCCGCCGCCTTTCGTACGATCAACTTGGCCGCCTCGCCCTCAAGCCGCTCCCCAAGCCAGATATGGAACACCGTGCCCCCGGTGTACCGGACTTGCAAGGGCTCCTGGAGCTTAAGGGCCCGGTACAGGTCATCGGTCAGGCCCACGGGGAGCTGGGAGGAATTCGTGTAGTAAGGGGCAGCGGCATCGCGGTCCACCTCGGCCTCGTTCGCCACCATGATCTTTGGGTAGCGCTCCTTATCGAGGAGGGCCAAGCGATAGCTCGTACCCTCGGCCGGGGTCGCCTCCAGGTTCCAAAGATGCCCTGTCCCTTCTTGGAAATCCTGCAAGGCCTCCCGCATGAAGTCCAGCACCCGAATGGCGAACCGCTGCCCTTCCTCGTCCGCGATACTGCAGCCAAGTAGGTTAAGACATGCTTCGTTCATCCCGATGACGCCAATGGTGGAGAAGTGGTTGGCCCAGTACTCCCCCGTCTGCTCTTTTATTCCCCGCAGGTAAAACCGGGAGTAGGGATAAAGGCCTTGCTCCGTGAGCCGCTCCAGCACCTTGCGCTTTATGATGAGGGCCCGGCCGGCAAGCTGCATGAGCTCCCGGAGCCTGTCGAAGAACTCGCTTTCGTCCCGGGACAGATACCCAAGGCGGGGGAGATTTAAGGTGACCACCCCGATGGAGCCGGTCAGGGGGTTGGAGCCGAACAAGCCCCCGCCGCGCCGCCGGAGTTCCCGCAAATCCAGGCGCAGCCGACAGCACATGGAGCGGGCATCCTCGGGCCGCATGTCCGAGCCGATGAAGTTGGCAAAGTAGGGGATCCCATAGCGGGCCGTCATCTCCCAAAGCGGCTCAAGCTCTTGGTTGTCCCACTCAAAGTCCTCGGTGATGTTGTAGGTGGGAATAGGGAAGGTGAACACCCTCCCCTGGGCATCCCCTTCACCCATCACCTCAGCGAGCGCCCGGTTGAACATGTCCATCTCCCGCTGGAATTCCCCATAGGTCGCCTGCTTTAGCTTCCCTCCCACGATCACGGGGAGCTTCGCCATGTACTCCGGCACCTTGAGGTCCAAGGTCACGTTGGTGAACGGCGTCTGAAAGCCCACCCTGGTAGGCACGTTCAAATTAAATAGGAACTCCTGCAAGGCCTGCTTCACCTGGCGATAGGAGAGCTCGTCGTAGGCGATGAACGGGGCGAGCAAGGTGTCCAGGTTGGAAAACGCCTGGGCCCCAGCTGCCTCCCCCTGCAAGGTATAAAGGAAGTTCGCCGCTTGAAGCAGCGCCACACGGAAGTGCTTAGCAGGCTTCGATTCCACCTTCCCCCGTACCCCCTTGAACCCCACTTGAAGCAGGTCGGCAAGATCCCAACCTACACAGTACGGTCCCAGGGTTCCCAAATCGTGAATATGGAAATCCCCTTCCTCATGGGCCCTTCGTATGTGAGACGGGTAAATCTGGCCAAGCCAGTAGCGGCCGATGATCTTCTCGGTAAGGAAGACGTTCAGCCCTTGCAAGGAGAACGTCATGTTGGAGTTCTCGCGCACCCGCCAATCGGCCTCCGAGAGGTACTGCTCTACGATCCGGGGGTCCACAAGCTCACGCAGCTCGCGGATCTTGCGGTGTTGCTCCCGGTATAGGATGTAAGCTTTGGCCGCGCCCGGGAGCCCCGCCCTCATAAGGACCTCCTCCACCACGTCCTGAATCTCCTCCACGTGGGGCGGGCCGAACAAGGGCCCGAAGCGAGCCTCAAGGAGCTTTGTCACCTCGGCGGCAAGCTCCCCTGCAAGCCCTTCGTCGCCCTTGCCAACCTCGGCCAGTGCTTTGTAGATCGCGGTGGCAATGCGGCGTTCGTCGAACGGCACTACCCTCCCATCGCGCTTGCGCACGAACTCGATCATGGATCCCCCCTTCTCTCTCCGGTACCGGCTGCCTTGAACTTCGCGCCTATCAAGTTAGCACTCTTGCGGTCGCTCGTAAAGGTGTGGCGGTGGGGAACTTTTTCCCCAAGGTTGCGGGTTGACATGGGAGGAGCTAAGATCGGCCCTGGATTTTCTCAGTGGAGGAGGGGATGTACCATTCCCAACACACAGTCAGCAAAACGGCAACTCCGCAAGAGCTTGCGCCGTCGCAAGAGGAACGACTTGAGGAAGAGCGCGATCCGCTATTGGCGCCGGCACCTACAAAAGCTCATCGAGGCCGGCCAGGTGGAAGAGGCGATGGCCGCCTTTTCCGAGTTCCAAAAGGCGGTGGACAAGGCTGCCCAGCGTAGGGCGATCCACCCCAACCGTGCCGCCCGCCTGAAGGCCCGTATGGCTCGGCGGCTGAGACCGGCTTGAGGGGAGCCTCCCGATGACGAATTTCGATTTCCTGGGCAAGGCCAAGTTCTTCGTACCGCTTTCCCTCACGTTGATGCTCGCGAGTGTGCTCTCGGTGGTATTCATCGGGCTTAGGGCCGGGGTCGACTTCACCGGCGGCACCCAGTTCACCGTGTTCTTTTCCCAGCCCGTCTCCACCGAGGAGATCCGCTCGCTTCTGGCGCAGATCCCCGCTTCCGGGGCGGACTTGGCACGCAGTCAGATTCAGGATATTCAAGGAAAAAATGGCAAGGTAATCACCGTCTCCTTGGATGTGGAAACGCATCCGGATCTGGTAAACGACGTGGAAAAGGCCTTGCAAGACTATCCAGCCACCACTGAGGTGTCACGGGTATCCATCGGATCCCAGGTGTCTCGGGAGCTCGTGAACAGGACCTGGCAGGCGATCCTCATCGCCCTGGCTGCAATTTTGGTGTACATTTCGTGGCGATTTCGCCTTCGTTACGCGGTGGGTGCGATTGCAGCCTTGATCCACGATGTGCTCATCGCCGTGGGCGTGTTCTCCGTCTTTCAGGTGGAGATCAACCTGCCGGTGATCGCGGCCTTCCTCACCATCGTCGGGTACTCCCTCAACGACACCATCGTCATCTTCGACCGGGTGCGGGAGAACTTGAAACTGATGAAAAAGGCCCCGATCTACGACGTGATCAACCGGTCGGTGAACCAATCGCTGTCCCGTACCATCAACACCTCGCTCACCACGTTCATCCCGGTGGTGATCTTGTTCGCCCTGGGCGGCCCGGTGCTGCGGGGGTTCGCGTTGGCCCTCCTGATCGGGGTGATCGTGGGCACCTACTCCTCGATGTATGTGGCCAACCCCATCCTCTACTGGTGGACAAAGGCAGCGGAGAAGGCGAAGGGACGAGCCTAGCCTTTTCTCAAGCGGCCAAGGAGGGTGTGGTAGAGGAGGAAGGGCACACACCACAGGCGGACGATCCTCCGGGGCTGAACCGCTGCCCTCCACAGCCATTCCAAACCGGCCCGCCTCAGGGGCCGGGGTGCCCGAGGGACCCGGCCGGCCCAAAAGTCGAACGTCCCCCCCACCCCCATTAGCAGCCCGGCCAGCCTCCGATGGGCCAGGATCCACCTCTCCTGCCTAGGAAATCCCATGCCCACAAAAAGTAGATCAGGTCCGAGGCGTGCGATCTCCTCTTCCGGGCCAGCGCCCCGGAAACAACCGTGGTGGGTCCCCACCACCCGGATCCCAGGAAAGGCGCGCTCAAGGCGCCCTCTCGCCCTCTCGGCTACCCCGGGCCGCCCTCCAAGGAGGTAAACGCTCCAGCCTTCCCTTAGGGCACGCGCGCATAAAGCCCAGGCGAGATCAGCCCCCGGTACATGGGGGATGGGGTGCCCAAGCACCCGGGCGGCAAACGCCACCCCGACCCCATCGCAGGCCACAAGGTCGGCACTTCGGTAAAGCTCCGCCAGCTCCGGCTCCAGGATGGCCCGGGATACGGCCCAGGCATCCGGGGTGAACAGGGCCAGTCCCCTCTGCCCCCGCTTCAGGCGGGCGGCGAGCTCGTCCACGAACCCGGGGAGATCCAGGAGGGTGAACGGGATCCCGAACAGCTCCACCCGGCCCCGGTCCACCCGGAGGGGCCGCGGCGGCCCCAGGACCGCCCGCTTCAGCTTTACGACGAAGGAAAGCTTCGCCACCGTGTCCCCTGAGAAGTGTTTTGGGTGCCGATTCCCTATCTCCTTCGTGATCTCTGCGGTCTTTCAGGAGACAGGTTCGATGACCACCCGCCGGCCGGCTCCCCTGCCTACTGAGTACGTCTTCACCCCGGGAAAATCGGCGAGCGCGGAGTGCACGATGCGACGATCCTCTGGCGGCATGGGCTCCAGCCGCACCTTCCTCTGTTCCCTCAGCGCGCGCTCGGCAAGCCTGTAGGCTAACTCCACCAGTGCCTGTCTGTGGGCAGCCCAGCGGCCCCCTACGTCCATCACCACCGGCACATTCCGCTTGAGGCGCTTCTTAAGATGCAGGCGGAGAAGTCGCCCAAGGTCGCTTCTTAGCTCGGGGTCGTCTTCTGGGATGGTGTGCAGCTCGCCTACCAAGTTCACATACAACCCCCCCTTCTCCCACGAAGTCTCGATGCGAGCGGGCTCGGAAAGCCGATCGAGCAAACCTTGGAGGAAGGCACGGGCGAGTTCAGCGGCCTTCTGGTCCATCCGTGGGGGCCTCCGAAGGCGCGGGGGCCTGACGCTCTCTTGCCATCTCCCAGTCGATGATCAGCTGCTGCCCCATCTGAAAGACGGTGGTGAGGAAGTAATAAAGCCAAAGTCCAGCGGGGAAGCTCATGAACAAAACGGCCATGATCACCGGGAACAGCCACCCGATGGCCTGGGACCCACCGGTGGCCTGCTCGGGCATCCGCCGCTGGGTAAGCCACTGCTG
This sequence comes from uncultured Thermotogaceae bacterium, assembly GCA_964448595.1. GTDB lineage: Bacteria > Bipolaricaulota > Bipolaricaulia > Bipolaricaulales > Bipolaricaulaceae > 64-32. The sequence continues at coordinate 9,525 of CAYUWL010000007.1, read as the reverse complement.
AAGGAGCATAGCCCCTGTGGTGAGCACCACCAAGACGTAGTACGGATCGGGCTGAGAGAGGTCCCGGATCCACAGGAACCCTGGGGAAAGGTGGATCTGCTCGGCCGAATACAGGATCGCCTGCCAAAGGAGGATGAGTATCGGAAGCTGGAGGAACATGGGAAGACACCCACCAAGCGGGTTCACCCGCTCCTGGCGGTACAGCTCCATCATCTGCCTTTGCAGCGTCTCGCGGTCGTCCTTATACCGCTCCTGGAGTTTTTTGATCTTGGGGGCCAGCCGCTGCATCTTGGCCATGGACCGGAGCTGGTTCCTCATCAGAGGGTAGAGCACAACCCGCGTGATCAACGTGAACAGGATGATCGCCCAGCCGTAGTTCCCGGTAAGACGATACAGCCACTCGAAGAACTGCATCACCGCTACCAAAAACCGGGAGAAAAGGTTGAGGTTAACAAGGCCAGCTAGCCCCGCCCTATCAAGGAGGACGTACCGGTTGCGACCTGCGTAGAGCACCCCGCGCAGGGTGACCTCTCCCTCCAGGCCTTGGACCTCAAGGCCGAACACCGGCTGCCCGTAGGCGTTGAGACCCATGAACGGAACGAAGCCCTGGGCTTCATCGAGACGGAGGAAGTACACGACCTCTTTTCCCACTAGACCCAGGCCTTCAAACCTGCTGTATGAGCCGGGGGGAAGGGGGGCGGAGTAGGCCTTGCCGTCGTAAAGGAAGCGGAGCTCAGGGGCCCCCTTTCCGGTAGGTCGGTGGCCCAAGATCACCCGCACCCCTTCGCCAGTGCCCTGAAGCCGCAGCAGGACGTCCACGGTATAAAGAGCGTCCGTGTGAACGGTGAACTCCTTGAAAGCGGAAAGGCCCTGGGCTTCTTTGGACAGGCGGACGGAAGCGGTGTCTTCGTCGGACCTTTCCAGCTCGATGGTGTAGACATCCTCATCCGCCCGGGCATCGCCTGGCCAGACCTCAAACGGGAGGCTCACCCCAGGAGCCAAGGCCAGTCCCTCCCCGGTCCCGGTCCAGCCAGGAACCGCATCCAAAGCCTGGGACCGGTAGCTTGAGAAGTGGATGAACGCGCTCGCTAGAGTCCCGCCCAGCTCGGAAAACCTGTAGCGCACGAGGCTCCCCTTCACTTCGAGGTCACGGTGCCCCTCGCCCTGAATCCAGTTCACCACAAGCGGCTCGGGAGCCCCGAAAGCAAAAACACACAGGCCGGCCAATACGGCCCCGAAAGCAAGCCAAAACCTTTCCATACCACCGCGAACTTTACCGGCTTCGCTTTGCCCCCGCAATTTAGCTTGTGAGATAGCTTTCACCGGGGGTACACTGTCGCCGGGATGTTCACGGGCATTGTGCGAGGGCTGGGACGCGTGACCCGATGTGGCCCGGGGACGCTTGTCCTTGCCTGCCCGTTTGATGTGGCGGAGGGGGCGAGCCTGGCGGTCAACGGCGTCTGCCTGACCGTAAGGGAGGTGCACGCCGGCGAAGCGATCATGGATCTCTCCCAGGAGACCCTGACCCGCACGAACCTGGGAACATTACGCCCTGGCGATTTCGTGAACCTGGAGCCCGCCCTCAGGAGTGGGGACGAACTCGGAGGACACCTGGTGCTTGGACATGTGGACACGGTGGGGAAGATCGTGCTGCTTGAGCGTCGGGGAGAGGACGTGATCGTGGGGGTGTCATTTGATCCCAAGTTCGCCGAGCTCGTCGCCGACAAGGGCTCGGTGGCGGTGGATGGGATAAGCCTCACCCCGTTTTGTGTCTCCCAAGGTGCGTTCCGGTGTGCAGTGATCCCCTACACGTGGCAGCATACCAACCTGAGGTATCGCCGGGTGGGCGATCGGGTAAATTTGGAGTTTGACGTACTTGCCAAGTACGTGTGCAACTGGAGGGAGAGATGAAATTCGCGACCGTTGAGGAGGCTGTCTCCGCCATTCGGGAAGGGCGGATGGTGATCGTGGTGGACGACGAGGACCGGGAGAACGAGGGGGACCTGGTCATGGCGGCCGAGCACGCCACGCCGGAAGCCGTGAACTTCATGGCAAAAGAAGCGCGTGGGCTTATCTGCGTACCTATGTCCAGGGAATGGGCCCAGCGCCTAGAGCTTCAGCCCATGGTGGATCCGCCTCGGGACCACCACGAGACAGCCTTCACCGTATCGGTGGATGCAAGAAACGGTATCACAACCGGAATCTCCGCTTACGATCGGGCCAGGACGATTCGCCTACTCGCCTCCCCGGACTGTGGGCCGGAGGATTTCCTGCGCCCTGGACACGTGTTCCCGCTCATCGCCCGGGACGGGGGGGTGCTGAAACGGGCCGGGCACACCGAGGCCGCGGTGGACCTCATGCGCCTGGCGGGCCTCCACCCGGTGGGGGTGATCTGCGAGATCATGAACGAAGACGGCACCATGGCCCGCCTTCCGGACCTGGAAAAATTCGCCGCCCGCCACAACCTCCCCATCCTCACCATCGCCGCCCTCATCGCTTATCGCAAGCGGCGGGAGCGGCTGGTGGAGAGGGTCGCTGAGGCCGACCTCCCCACCCGGTGGGGTCACTTCCGCATCATCAGCTACCGGGACCTCTTAAGCGAAAAGGAACATGTGGCGCTGGTGAAGGGGGAAGTGGCAGGCGAGGAGCCGGTACTGGTGCGGGTGCACTCCGAGTGCCTCACCGGCGACGCCCTCGGCTCCCTGCGCTGTGACTGCGGGGACCAGCTCCACCGGGCCATGCAGATGATCGACGAGGAGGGCAAGGGGGTGCTCCTGTACATGCGCCAGGAGGGACGGGGGATCGGTCTGGCCAACAAGGTGTGTGCTTACCGGCTTCAGGATGAAGGGCTGGATACGGTGGAGGCGAACCTACACCTCGGATATCCCCCAGACCTCCGGGACTACGGGATCGGGGCCCAGATCCTGGTGGACTTGGGGGTGCGGAAGCTCCGGCTCCTCACCAACAACCCAAAGAAGGTGGCAGGGCTCTCCGGCTACGGCCTGGAGATCGTGGAACAGGTACCGATCGAGGTGGAGCCAAACCCGTACAACCTGCGCTATCTTAAGGCCAAAAAGGAGAAGCTGGGCCACAAGCTGAACAAGGTGTAAGGGGGCAAGGATGAAGGTCTACGAGGGAAGACTCAACGCAGAAGGCCTGAGGATCGGGATTGTGGTATCGCGGTTCAACCACCTGGTGACCAGGGAGCTCCTTGCCGGGGCCCTGGACCGGCTCCGGCGCCTGGGGGCAAGCGAGGAAGACATCTCCGTGGCCTGGGTGCCAGGGGGGTTTGAGGTGCCGCGGGCGGTGCGGGCGCTGGGGGACTCCGGAGAGGTGGACGGGGTGCTGGCCCTGGCGGCCGTGGTGCGGGGGGCGACCCCCCATTTTGACTACATCGCCGCCGAGCTCGCCAAGGGCCTTTCCAAACTCAACCTGGAGCTCCCGGTCCCAGTGACGTTCGGGATCCTCACCTGCGACACCCAGGACCAGGCCCTGGAGCGGGCCGGGGGAAAGCTCGGCAACAAGGGCGCCCAGGCCGCCGAGGCCCTGGTGGAGCTGATCAACCTGGAGAAGGAGCTCTCCGGATGAAGCTCGGGTCCGTGCGGGGGATGCGCGACATCCTCCCGGAGGAGATCCCCCTATGGCAGAGGCTGGAAGCAGAGATCAAGACAGCTTTCTCCCAGTACGGATACCGGGAAATCCGCACCCCGATTGTGGAGCTGGCAGAGCTCTTCTCCCGCGGGGTGGGGGAGAGCACGGACGTCGTGCACAAGGAGATGTACGTGTTTCAGGACAAAAAGGGGCTGCCCTTGGCCCTGCGGCCCGAGGCCACGGCATCGGTGGTGCGGGCCTACATAGAGCACGGCCTTTACGCCAAGGGCGACCTGGCCAAGCTCTATTACTTCGGCCCCATGTTCCGCTACGAGAAACCCCAGAAGGGGCGGTCTCGCCAGTTTCACCAGTACGGGGTGGAGGCCCTGGGGTCCCTGGACCCCGCTCTGGACGCCGAGGTCATCGACCTAGCTAGCTACCTCATGGAGCGACTTGGACTTCCGCGGGAAGGGCTGTTTCTGCGGCTTAACTCCATCGGCTGCGCGAAGGACCGGGCCCGCTACCGGGAGGCCCTGCTGGAGTACTTCCTCCCCCGCAAGGAGGAGCTCTGCCCAGACTGTAGGCGCCGCCTTGAGGAAAACCCTATGCGTGTCTTGGACTGCAAGCGCCCCCAGTGTCAACCCCTCCTCCGCGAGGCGCCAAGGAGCGTGGACTGGCTGTGCAGTTCGTGTCGCGCACACTTCGAAGACGTCAAGGGCTACCTGGAAGCCCTAGAGCTCCCCTACGAGCTCGATCACACGCTGGTCAGGGGGCTGGATTACTACACCCGCACCGTGTTCGAGCTCTGTTCGCGTGACCTTGGGGCCCAGGATGCCCTCCTGGGGGGAGGCAGGTACGACGACCTGGCTGAGATGTTGGGGGGCCAACCCACCCCCGGGGTGGGGTTCGCCGGGGGGATGGAACGGCTGGTGTTGGTGCTAAAGGAACGAGGGCAAGAAACCACCGAACAGGGGCTTTACATGTTCGTGATCCCTATCGGGGAAGAAGCAAAGGTGAAGCGCGCGGCGAGCCGTGCCCTGATGCAGCTCCGTCGGGCAGGGATCCCAGCGGACATGGAGTACATGGGCCGTTCGGTGCGAAAGGCCACGCAGGTGGCGGCCAGGAAGGCGAGGTTCGCCATGTTCCTCGGCCCCGAGGAGGTGGCCAAGGGCCGGGCCAAGGTCAAGGACCTCTCCACCGGAGAGGAGAAAGACCTGGAACTTGATAAACTTTCCGATCGAAATGCCGTTTTGGGGTCCCTCTCCAAACCCTTTAAGTCCGGCTAACTTCTGCAAACGGTTTCCGCAACCTGACACCGTCCGTATAATCTTCCGTTTGGAGAAGGGGGGTTGTGATGGCTGAGCGAGCTTTGGACGAGCAGTGTGTGAACGCGATTCGGTTTTTGGCGGCGGACATGATCGAGGAGGCGGGCTCAGGTCACCCGGGCCTGCCCCTTGGGGCGGCCCCCATGGCCTACGTCCTGTGGGACCGGCACCTCAAGCATAACCCGCGGAATCCTGCTTGGTTTGATCGGGACCGGTTCGTGCTCTCGGCCGGGCACGGCTCGGCCCTCCTATATGCCCTCCTTCACCTTTACGGCTACGACCTCCCCTTTTCGGAGCTCAAGCGGTTTCGGAAGTTCGGCAGCAAGACCCCGGGGCACCCGGAGGCGGGCCTTACCCCCGGGGTGGAGGTGACCACCGGCCCCTTGGGCCAGGGAGTGGGAATGGCCGTGGGGATGGCCATTGCCGAGGCACACCTGGCTGCCCTCTTCAACCGTCCCGGCCACGAGGTCATCGACCACTACACGTACGTCCTAGCCTCCGATGGGGACCTCATGGAGGGGGTGGCGGCGGAGGCCTGCTCCCTGGCCGGGCACCTGGGCCTGGGGAAGCTCATCGTCCTCTACGACGACAACCGGGTTTCTCTGGCCGGCACCACAAACCTCACGTTCACCGAGGACGTGGGCAAGCGCTTCTCCGCCTACGGCTGGCAGGTGCTGCGTGTGGAGGAGGGAAACGACCTTGCGGCGATCGACCGGGCCATCAGCGAGGCCAAGGAGGATAGGACCCGCCCCTCCCTGATCTGTGTGCGCACTACCCTCGGCTACGGTGCCCCCACAAAGCAGGGGACCTACAAGGTCCACGGGGCCCCCTTGGGGGAGGAGGAGCTGCGGGCCGCCAAAGAAAAGCTCGGTTGGCCGATCCAGCCCAAGTTCTACGTGCCCGACGACGTCCTCGAGCACTTCCGGACTGCCGTCGAGCGGGGCGGCAAGTGGGAGAGGGAGTGGGTCGAGGGATTCGAACGCTACCGGGCGGAGTACCCGGAGCTCGCGGCCGAGCTTGCGCGCCGCATCCGCGGCGAGCTCCCCGCGGGCTGGGATAAAGGGCTTCCGGAGTTCCCGCCCGACGAAAAAGGGATCGCCACCCGCAAGGCCTCGGGGGTGGTCCTCAAGGCGCTGGCGCAGAGGATCCCAGAGCTCATCGGCGGTTCTGCCGATCTCAACCCGTCCACGAACACCGAGCTCACAGGTCTAGGGGACTTCCAGCGGCCTGGGTCCCCGCCAGCCGGACTTCAGGGCGCCGCAGGCGGTCCGTGGGGCCCCGCCGGCCGGAACATCCACTTCGGGGTGCGGGAGCACGCCATGGGGGCAATAGCAAATGGCCTTGCCCGCCACGGCGGGATCATCCCCTTCTGCGGCACCTTCCTCGTGTTCTCCGATTACATGAGGCCGCCCATGCGCCTTGCTGCCATGATGGGCTGCCGGGTGATCTACGTGTTCACCCACGACTCGATTGGGATCGGTCAGGACGGTCCCACCCACCAGCCCATTGAACAGCTCATGGGCCTGAGGACGGTCCCAAAACTCACCGTGATCCGCCCCTGCGACGCCGGCGAGACCAAAGAGGCGTGGAAAGCAGCGCTCCAGGCCGCCGGCCCCACCGCCCTGATCCTCACCCGACAAGCCCTGCCCGTCCTGGATCGCTCCCAGCTCGCCCCAGCCAGCGGGCTCCATCACGGCGGCTACACCCTTTGGCAGTCGGGAAGCGGAATCCCTGATGTGGTCATCATCGGCACCGGCTCCGAGGTCCACGTGGCCCTCAAGGCCGCCGAGCTCCTCTCTGGGGAGGGGATAAACGTGCGGGTTGTGTCCCTGCCTTCTTGGGAGCTCTTCGAGCGACAGCCGCGTGAGTACCGGGAGGAGGTATTGCCCCCAGGGGTGCCCAAGGTGGCGGTGGAAGCTGGGGTCACCCTGGGCTGGGAGAGGTACGCCGACGCCGCCATCGGGGTCGACGACTTTGGGGCCTCCGCCCCCGGGACAGAGGTCTTGGAGCGGTTCGGCATCACTCCGGAACACGTGGCCGCCACCGCCCGGGGGCTCGTTCAGAACCACCGAGCTCACCAAGAACACAGAGAGAAATAACCAGATTTTTTACCCTAGTGCTTTGGTGGTGAGGTCCCTTGCCACAGCTTGGCGTAAAGGAGCCAGGCCCCGAAGCCGAGGAACAGCAAAGCGCTCGCCACATGGGCGGCCCGAATCGGCCCGAGCCACAGTGAATCTCCCCGCACGCAGGACACCAGGCCCCGTACCAGCGAGTAGCCCATGAAGTAGAGGCAACTGAGAAAGCCCTCCTTGGCAGGCCGGCGGCGAAGGCCCCACAACACCCCAAACAGGATCAGGTTGCCCACCATCTCGTAAAGCATGGTCGGATGCAGGGGCTGTCCGGGATAGGCAGCCCCGGCAGGGGAGGTAACCGGAAACACGATCCCCCAGGGGAGGGTTGTGGGAACCCCGTAGGCGTCGCCATTCAAGAAATTTCCGATCCTTCCCAGGGCCTGCCCCAGGATGAGGGCCGGGACCACGGCATCCGCCAGGGCCCACAGCCGCACGTGCTTCCAGCGCGCAAAAAGCCACAGGGCGAGCGCCCCACCGATGAGCCCCCCGTGGATGGCCAGGCCCCCGTGCCAGATCTTCAGGATCTCCCAAGGGTGCATCCTGTACCAGCCCCATTGGAAGGCCACATAGTAGGCCCGGGCGAAGATGAGGCCCAACGGCACGGCCACCAAGAACAGATCCAATACGTCCTCTCCGGTGAGGGGAAGCCCCTTGCGGCGTACCTCCGCCCGGATGAGGAAAAAGCCCACCACAAAGGCGATCACGTACATGAGCCCGTAGTAGCGGAGCTCAAGTGGCCCAATACGAATAAAGACTGGGTGCACCCCTGTCCCTCCTTTAACGGCATTATATGGCACCCGGCAAAGATCCTTGGATTTAGAGGTCCTAAAACTTCTTGCGGTTTCTTGGGGTGGGCTATAATGGCCCGATGCCCTTCCGGATGCGGCTTCTTTGCGGGACGTGCTTTGCCTTGGCCCTGTGGGGGGCGTTTTGGCCAGGGTGGGGTTGGCTAGGTTGGCTGGCTCCAGCCCTGCTTTTTTTGAGCCTGGATGGGATCGGACCCGGGCGGGGGGCCCTTCTGGGAGGGGTGTTTGGCCTCTTTTTCTTCCTGATTGAGCTTTCACCGACCTTGTCGTTGTGGCCGTTCTTGGGAGGCCTTTCCATCCCGGCTTGGCTCCTCCTTTCCCTGTACGGGACCGTTTTCTTTGCCCTCCTTGGGGGGGTTGTGGGCTGGAGGAGCTCCCCTTTGCTTTGGGCGGGAGCGTGGGCCCTCCTTGAAGCCGCTCGGGGGGCCGGCCCCTTGGGGTTTTCGTTCGGGACACTGCCCGAGGCGCTCGTGGGACAGCCGTTCCTTGCGGCCGCGGCCTGGGGGGGAGCCACGCTCCTTTCCCTGGGGATGGCCTGGACTTCCGCTTGTCTGGCTGCAAGAAGGCGCTGGGCCCTTCTCTCCCTCCTTGGCCCCGGACTCCTTTCCTTGCTCGCCGCCTTGGCCCCCCTTCCAGCCCCGGAAGGGGAGCTTGCCTTTTCCCTGGTCCAGCCCAATATCGAACAGGTGGAAAAGCTAGACAGAGACAACCTTCAGGCGCTCCTCGGGCGGTACGAGTCCCTCCTTTCCTCCATCTCAGGCCAGGTGGACCTGGTGGTACTGCCGGAGAACGTGCTCCCCGCCTACCTCCGGGCCGAACCCGAGCTCTTGACCCCCTTCCTTGATACCGCCGGGCGTCTGTCCGCCCGCCTGCTCGTGGGCACCGGAGAGCTGCGTGCGGGAAAGGTCTACAACTCCGTTTTGCTCATCTCCCCAAGCCGCAAAATCGCGGGCGTATACGACATGGTTCATCTGGTCCCGTTTGGAGAGTATCTTCCGGGCAGAAAACTCTGGGAGGCCCTTGGCCTCGGTCCCCTGCTTGACCGGCTGCTTCCCATGGATCTTACCCCTGGGGAGGGCCCTCGTCCCTTGGGGGAGCTGGGGGTGATGATCTGCTTTGAAACGCAGTTTTCGTCCCTGTCCCGGGGCCTTACGGCCCAGGGCGCCGAGGTCTTGATCGCCCTCACGAACGACGCCTGGTTTGGGAGGACGCGTCTTCTTTGGGAGCACTTCGCCCTAGGGGCCCTTAGGGCGGCCGAATGCGGCCGGAGTTTCCTCCAGGCAGCCCAGACCGGGATCACCGGGGCAGTGGGGCCACAAGGCGAGCTGCTTGCCCAGCTCCCCCCTTGGGAAGCCGGGGTGCTCACGGTAAAAGTGCCCCTATTCCGTCATAAAACGCCGTGGGTGAAGACGGGCCCCTGGCCCAGCCTGGGCCTCGCGGGCCTGCTTTTTCTTGTGGGGTTAAGGAAAAGGCGGCCCCGCCGGTAGGCTCCGGCGGGGCCGGGCGGGAACGCTTGCCAAAAGACCGGGCTTAGGGCGAACGGTGCGCAGGGCCGATGGAATCCGCCCTGCTGGAGAGCTGCCTTACGGTGCCAGTGTTTAGGTCAACCACATAAACCTGGTAAGTCCCACCTCCCACGTCGCGCACGAAGGCGATGGCGTCTCCGGTTTC
>CAYUWL010000006.1:22741-32037 GCA_964448595.1 uncultured Thermotogaceae bacterium | reverse complement strand
CATTGTAGGGAGTGGCCAAAATTTTGTGCAAGGGGGGTGACTGAGATGAAACAGAGAAGCTAGAGACAGAAGAGCTGGATCGGCTGGTGGAGGAGATCCACGCCAGGGCTGCCCAGGGAGAACATCACTAAGAAACTAAGAAGTTCAATTATAAGATTCTTCCTTGTGTCTTAGTGCCTTTGCAGTTGATTTGTGATCTTCTCTATGGTCTCGGTACTCTCTGTGATGAGCGCAAGATCTGGGTTTAAACAAAGATGGGCGCCCCGGTCCCCCTCACCGGGGCGCCCGAAACCAAGCTACGGCCGACGGCCAGCTCAGCGGGCACTCGCCGAGCGGTTCTCTATCTAAGACTAATTGTAACCATTATAAGACAAAAAGTCAAGGCCTATGGGGAATCAAGTTCAAAGTAGCAAAGTTCCTGACACAGAAGCCAAAGGTGGACTCCCGGAGCGTCTTGATGCGGGGGTGCCCCGCCGGTAAAGTCCAGGGGAGATGCAAGCGAAAGCGACCGTGACGCTTGAAGCGCTTGCCGAGCGGGCAAGAGGCTGCCAACGCTGCGGGCTGGCCCGGACCCGTACCCATTTGGTGTTCGGGGAAGGCAATCCCCAGGCCGACTTGATGTTCGTGGGGGAAGGGCCGGGCGAGGTGGAAGACCAAACCGGAAGGCCATTCGTCGGACCGGCTGGCCAGCTCCTCACGCAGATACTGGGCTCAGTCGGGCTCGACCGGGATGAGGTCTACATCACCAATGTGGTGAAATGCCGTCCCCCTGGCAACCGGGTGCCGACCAGACAGGAGATGGAGTCTTGCTGGGACTGGTTGGCCGCACAGATCGCCCTCATCCGACCCATGATCATCGTCACGTTGGGGAACGCCGCCACCCAAAGGCTCCTCGGTCGGGCCGAGGGCATCGGTCAGCTCCGAGGGAGGTTCTACCGGTGGAAGGGGGGCATTGAGGTGTTCCCCATGTTCCACCCTAGCTTCCTCCTCAGGAACCCGAGCAAGAAGAAGGGAAGCCCCAAATACTTGACATGGCTGGACATCCAAGCGGTGAAGGAGAGGCTCTCACTCCTCCGCTCCCAGACCCAGGACGCTTGACCGAGGGGGAGCGGAGGCGGATTTGCGACCGGGCACTGGCCCAGGCTGAGGAATTTCGCCGCGCCGGCCGCCACCAAGAGGGGATCGCCCTCTTGGTGGACGTGCTCCGTTATGGAGTGAACAAGGCACAGGTCTACTTCCGCCTGGGCAACCTGTATTTTGACTCCGGGGATCTTTCCCGCGCTGAATACGCCTACAAGCGGGCTATCGAGGAGGATCCCAAGCACGCCTCCGCCCACCACAACCTGGGGGTCGTGTATCGCAGGCAGGGGAAGATCTCCCAATCCGTGAAGATGCTAAAAAAGGCGCGGAAGCTGGAAATCCGGTATCCGCGGCAAATGCAGCTTTCCCCAGAGCAAAAGAAGCTCGCCCGTCGGATGGCTCTGCCCATGCTGGCCGTGCCTGTCCTGATCCTGACCGCCATCCTCCTTGTCGCCTATCTAGTGAGCCGCTTCATCTAGCGATATCCAGAAACTCAAACTCCCTCCGGCTACAGGTGGGGCAGTCGCTAGCCCGCTCTACGGCCAGGGTACCCATACGTCGGGCCCACAGGTCAACGTGCACCAGTTCCCCCGGCCGGAGTTCACTAGAGCCAAGCAGCACCTGAATAGCAAGCGTGGCCTGCAAAGCCGCCAGGGCCTGGGGAACCGGCCCCAGGATGCCGGCCGTGGCGCAGGTGGGAAGGCTCCCCGCAGGCGGGGGCGTGGGGAACAAACATCTGAGACAGGGCCCTTCCTCAGGTATGATCGGCATCGTCATCCCATAGGTAGCAAGGACCGCCGTATAGATCCAGGGGACACCATGCTTTACACACACGTCGTTGACAAGATAGCGAGTCTCCAGGTTATCAAGGCCATCTACCACCAGGTCGACTTCGGGAATAACCGCTTCTGCCTCCTCCGGGCCAAGATGGGCCACGTGTGGTTCAAGTTCGGCCCCGGGGTCGATCCGCAAGAGGTGGGATGCCAAGGCCTGAGCTTTGGGCTTGCCCACATCATCCCGAGTGAAGGCAGCCACCCGGTGTAGGTTCGAGCGTTCCACCACGTCCCGATCCACCAGGACCAGCCGCCTGACCCCGGCTCGCAGGAGCGCAGAGGCGGTGTGCGTCCCAAGTGCCCCGCAGCCGGCCACAAGTACGCGGGCTTCACCGAGCCTCCTCTGTCCCTCCTCCCCTAGCTCAGGAAGAACCACCTGACGTGCAAACCTCCCGTCCATGGCTCCTGGATTGTGCCCTTCCTTTAAAGGGACGCAAGGCCTATTGGCCGCAGGAGGGCTATCCCGTAGAATGGCCTTTTAAGGAGGCGCAGATGATCGGATGGGTTGTTCTCGGAGTGTTGGCCATCTTGTTTTTGTGGGTGGCTGTGACATACAACCGATTGATCCGTCTTCAGGTGCGTACGGAGGAGGCCTGGCGGGACATCGACACCTTGCTTAGAAAACGGGCGGATCTCATCCCCAACTTGGTGGAGACGGTCAAGGGTTATGCCAGCCATGAGCGCGAGGTGTTCGAGAAGGTGACGGAGGCGCGGGCAGCCTCCCTTAAGGCCCGCACCCCAAGAGAGCAGGGCGAGGCCGATGATTTCCTTCAGGCCACGCTAAAGACGCTGTTCGCGGTGGTGGAAAACTACCCCGAGCTGAAGGCCAACCAGAATTTCCTCTCCCTGCAGGGAACGCTAGAGGAACTGGAGACGGAGATCTCCCGCTCCCGTCGCTACTACAATGCGGTGGTGCGCGATCTCAACACCAAGATCAAGGTGTTCCCCTCCAACCTCATCGCAAGCCTGTTCGGCATCCGGGAGCGGGAGTTTTACACCCTCCCATCCGAGGAACTGCGGGAGCCCCCTCAGGTTTCGTTCGCCCGATGAAAAAGGCCTTACTATTTGCCATGGTGTTTTTCTCACTCCCCGTGTTCGGGGAGTGGATCCAAAACTACACAGTCGACCTTGCCGTTGAAAAGACAGGCTACATTACGGTCACCGAGGAGATCGACGTTTTCTTCGACGTATCCCGGCATGGCATTTACCGCAAGATCCCTTACTCCTATCGCCTGCCCACCGGGGAGCGCTACAAGCTGAGGATCTCGCTTCAGGAGGTGTTGGCCGATGGGGAAGCGGTGCCGGTCCTTAGAACCCGGGAGGGAGGGCAGTTGGTGCTGCGCATCGGGGACCCGAATGGCCTGGTACGAGGGCAGGTGACTTACACCATTCGCTACCGGGTGGCCCGGGCCCTGAGGACATACGGGGAAGAGGTGGAGCTTTACTGGAATGCCATCGGCACGGAATGGGAACTTCCCATCGAGCACGCTCAGGTGAACGTCGCATTTCCCCAAGAAGTGCCGGAGGAAAGCGTGCGGGCAGTGGGCTACCAAGGCCGCCTGGGGGGTCGGTCTCCGTTTGAGCTTTCCTGGTCCGAGGGGAAGCTGACGGGAAAGACGGATGACCTCACCCCGGGGGAGGGGATCACCTTGGCGGTGCGATTCCCCAAAACTTACGTTAACCTGCCCGGGCCCTGGCAAGGGTTCCTGTGGTTTCTTGAAGACAACGCCTACGCGGGGATTCCCATCCTGGTGCTGCTGGGGATGACCGTCTTGTGGTGGCACAAGGGGCGCGATCCCAGGAAGGGGACCATCGCCCCGGCGTTCGCGCCGCCCAAGGGGATCGGACCAGCGGAGGCCGGGGTGCTGGTGGACGATCGGTTCGATCCCCGCGATCTTACGGCGGCGATGGTTGGCCTGGCGGTCAAAGGGTACCTGCGCATCCGCGAGGTTTGGGATAACAAGCAGGGCAAGGAGCCGGATGACTTCGAGCTTCTGCGCGAGGAAGGCAAGGAACCCCTTTCCGAGTTCGAGCGGGACTTGCTTGAGGCGTTGTTGGGCGGAGCCAAACAGCGGCGCCTGTCCGAGCTTCGCTATAAGCTCTACACGAAGGTGCCGGGCCTTGCCACGAGGGTTTACATGGGCCTCACGGAAAAGGGGTACTACGCGGGCAATCCCGATCGGGTGAGAGGCCTGTATCGGGGGGTGGCCTTAGGGGTGGCCATATTGGGGATCGCCCTGGGGGTTTTCGCCTCGTCCCTTTACCTCGGGGCAGCAGTGGTAGCCTCCGGTCTCATCATCCTCCTTTTCTCGCAGGTCATGCCAAAAAAAACGAAAAAAGGGATGCAGGTGCTTCGGGAAGTGCTCGGGCTTGAGGAGTACATCCGGCGGGCCGAAGTGGAACGTATGGAGTTCTCGCTGGCGGAACGACACTTCGAGGCCCTGCTCCCCTACGCCATGGCCTTTGGCCTCACGGATGCGTGGGCGAAGGCCTTCGAGGGGTTGCTTGACCGACCGCCAGGCTGGTACGAGGGGCGTTTCCCTACTTTCGCCCCCTATTGGCTGGGCTGGCGCCTCGTTGCCTTCCAACATGCGGCCCGAGCTGCCGCCTTGAGCACGCCCCGGTCTGCGTCCCCAAAGGGATGGAGCGGTGGCTCCGGGTTCGGTGGCGGTTTTTCCGGAGGCGGCATGGGCGGGGGCGGAGGGGGGTCCTGGTAAGCGATGACCCTTGCTCTGACCATCGTGGCGGTCTTGGCCTTAGGAGGGGCCTACGTGTGGTTTAGGGCCTCCTCACGGATGCGCCGGGGGAGCGCCCGCTTGAACCAGGCTTGGGCCGAGGTGGAGGGAGCCCTGACAGCCAGACGGGCAGCCTTGGAAGGATTTGTCTCCACCTTGAAGAGGCTCGGCCTTGTGCCGGAGGCCAGAAGAGAACTAGAGGAGGTGCTTGAGGAACTGGTGAAGGCTCAGCATGAGGGACCCAGGGCACTTGCTGAAGCCGATGAGCGGCTGCGGCTGGCGTTGCGCGCGGCGTATGCGGGGCTTCCCAGGACCCGACCTTCCTCCCTCCGGGAGGCGCAAAACCGTCTGGCCGAGGCCGAGGACGAGCTGGATCTTGCCCGCCGCCGCTACAACGAACTGGTGGTGGAGTGGAACATGCTGTTTGCACGGCGGAGCTACCGACTCGCCGCCCGGCACCTGGGCCTGGACCGCCGCGAGCCGTACCTGCTCTCCTCGGAAGAGGAGGAGTTCGTTCGCCGCCATGGCCCCCCGATTTAATCGCTTTCACTTCACAGGAATTCTTGACGCAGAGAAGCGGAAAGCGCTATAGTAAGCTCAAAGCTTTCAATATCATAGGAGGTGAGCATGGATAGGAAGCTGCTTGGTGCTGTGTTGGCTGCGGGGATTATGCTTGTCAGCTTGGGGGCTTGGGGGGCGGAGAAGTACATCGTGGCCTCTGACATCCCCTGGGCGCCGTTTGAGATGGTGAACGAGGCCACTGGGAACTTCCTCGGGTTCGACCTGGATCTCATGCGGGCCATCGCCCACGTGGCAGGATTTGAGATCGAGATCAGAAACATCGCATTCGACGCCATCATCGAGAACGTCCGTACCGGACGGGCCGACATCGGGGCCTCCGGGTTCACCATCACCGAAGAACGGGAACGGAAGGTTGACTTCTCCATCCCCTACTTCCTCTCCAACCAGGCGGTGGTGGTACGTAAGGACTCTGGCCTCAATATCGTCACGGCCCTGGCCGGGATGGGGCCGGCCAAGGCCGTTGGGGCTCAGAACGGCACCACGGGCTTCTACTGGATCGAGGACAACATCCAGGGGGCCGGGATCGACGTCGCGCTTAAGGGGTACGAGACGTATCCTGCGGCCATCCTGGACCTGGTGAACGGGCGGGTCGACGCGGTGATTCAGGACGAGCCGGCCTCAATGGCCTCCATCGCCGCCTACCCCGACAAGCTCGCCATCGCCGGCATCATCAACACCAATGAGTACTTCGGGTTCCTGGTGGCCGAAGGCGACCCCAAGGGGCTGCTTCCCCGGATCAACCAAGCCCTGAACGAGCTTGGGCTCACCGTGCGTGAGCTTCCCGGGGGCATCAAGGAGCTCGTCATCGCGGAGGGGAGCTTCATCGCCGGCCTTCAGGAGATCTACTTCGGCCCGGACCTGAACGCCGTGACCGCCGCTTGGGAGGAGTGCAAGGACTTGCTCCTCGGTGGGGACCTGGATGGCTATATCCAGTGCATGAAGGACAAGCTAGGCCTATAACTTGGGGTGAGAAGAAAGCCTTGAGGGCGCAACTACGTTGGAGTGGGGGTCCCTCCTTAGGAGGGACCCCTCGCCCTATACCCTAAGATCCGAAGATGGAGTTCTTCCGGCAGCTCTGGGAAGTGGGGACATACCTGCCGATGTTGCTCCGGGCGTCCACGGTAAACCTGGAGCTCCTGGGGGCCCTACTGGTGATCGGGTTTTTGATGGGCACCTTGGTGGCCTTGCTCCAGGTGTACGGGGGCCGCCTTTTGGGGACGGTGGCCTACGTATATGAGTGGGTATTCCGCAGCGTCCCTGCGCTCGTGCTTCTGTTTCTGTTTTACTTCGGACCTTCTGAATTTGGCTGGTACATCTCCCCCTTCCTCGCCGCTTCCCTGGCCTTGGGGCTCAGGTCCTCGGCCTACCAATCCCAGATCTTCCGAGGCGCCATTCAGGCCATCCCTACGGGGCAAATGCTGGCAGCCCGGGCCCTGGGGATGAGCCGGGTGCGGGCCATCTTGCACGTGATTTTGCCTCAGGCCTTTCGCTTGGCGATCCCGGGGTGGTCCAACGAGTTTTCGTCGGTGGTGAAAGACACCACCCTGGCCTATGTGGTGAGCCTGAACGAGATCATGCGCTACGCCAAGATCATCATGGACCGCCGCTATGAGCTAGCCATGGCCTCGTTCATCATGGTGGCGTTGGTATTCTTATTTTTCACCTATTCGGGGAACTGGCTCCTCGGTCAGATGGAAAGGCGCTTCCGCATCCCGGGCTTGCAGATGCCGGGTGCGTCGAGCACCGTGCTGTGAAGGTGGAAAGGACATGAACGCGCTGCTTGTGGTAGAGGACGTGCATAAGAGGTACGGCAAGGAAGAGGTACTAAAAGGGGTCTCCTTCCAGCTGGAGAAGGGGGAGACCAAGGTGATCATCGGTCCATCGGGGACTGGGAAATCCACGCTGCTTAGGTGCATCAACCGGCTCACCGAGCCGGATCGGGGGCGGGTTTGGCTCGATGGGGTAGAGGTGACCTCTCCCAAGACAAACATCAACAGCATTCGGGCTCAAATCGGGTTCGTGTTCCAGGACTTCAACCTGTTCACCCACCTCACCGCACTTGAGAACGTGCGGCTTGGGCCCATGCGGGTGTTGGGGATGAAGAAGACCGACGCCACGGAACTCGCCCGGGAGGAGCTGGCGCGGGTGGGGCTGGCGGACAAGGCGAATGCCTACCCGGCCGAGCTCTCCGGGGGACAGCAGCAGCGGGTGTCCATCGCCCGGGCCCTGGCCATGAACCCGAAATTGATCCTGTTCGACGAGCCTACCAGCGCCCTGGACCCGGAGCTCATCGGTGAGGTATTGGAGGTGATGATCCAGCTTGCCAAGGAGGGAATGACCATGGTAGTGGTCACCCACGAGATGGGGTTTGCCCGGTCGGTGGCCGACGAGATCATCTTCATGGAGAAGGGCGTGATAGTGGAACAAGGGCCGCCGGCCCAGCTCTTCTCCTCCCCCAAGCACCCGCGTACGGCGGAGTTCCTCCGCAAGATCACCGAGCTATATGGGGGGGAGGGATGACCGCGTTCTACTTCGAGTGGTCGTTTTTGCCCAAGCTTGCCCAAGGGCTAGTGCTCACGGTGGAGATCACGGCCGCGTGTATCGCCTTCGGGTTTGTTTTGGGGGTGCTGCTCGCACTGGGGCGGGTGTACGGCCGCAAGCTCATCTCCCTCCCCTGCAGTATCTACATCCACTTCTTCCGGGGAACCCCCCTTCTCACGCAGCTTTTCATCGTGTACTTCGGCCTCCCCAACTGGGGAATTCACCTATCGGCGTTCACCAGCGGGATCCTGGCCTTAGGCCTAAACACCGCGGCTTATCAGGCCGAGTACTTCCGGGGGGCCATCCAGGCCGTGAAGGGGGGGCAGATGCTGGCTGCCCGCTCCTTAGGGATGTCCCGGATCCAAGCCATCCGGTACGTGATCCTGCCCCAGGCGTTCCGGATCGTGATCCCCTCTTGGTCAAACGAGCTCATTTTGATGCTCAAGTACTCCTCCATAGTCTTCTCCATCTCGCTCCTTGACCTCATGGGGATGGGGAAGCGCATCGCCGCCCGGCACTTTAATTACTTCGAGGTGTTCATCGTAGTGGCCCTGTTCTATTTGGTGCTGGTGTTCGTGTTATCGCAGTCCCTAAGGTGGCTGGAGCGGCGGGTGCGGGTGCCTGGGCTGGGCGCCCCTGGCCTGCGTTGAGCCCCCTTCCCGGTTTCCTGAAAGCCGAAGCAGCGCTTTCTCTAGCACCCTAACTGCCTTCAGAAACTCCGCGAGCTCGAGGTGTTCGTGGGGGGTGTGATCCAGGGCGGAGTCGCCCGGGCCGTAGGCGAGGATGGGGCAGCCCCAGACCGGGCCCACCACGTTCATATCCGAAGTCCCGGTCTTGAGCTTGAAGCGGGGCCGGCCCCCTTCCGCCCGGATGGCCTGAAGGAAGGCTCTCACCAAGGGGGTGTTCTTGGGGGCCAGGAAGGCCGCCTCCCCGCCCCGGAAGCCCACCGTCGCCCCGCCGGCCGCCTTCCGGATCTCCCCCTTCAGGGCCTCCGCCGCAAGCCCTGGGGGGAGCCGGAGCGTGAGCTCCAATTTCACCCGGTCCCGCAGGCCGTCGGAGGAGAAGGAGATGTGGCGGGGGGCCACATCCAGCCGCTCGAAGGCCTTCCCCTTCCCCCGGCTCAGCCGGCGGGAAAGGAGTGAAAGCCTCCGGCCGAAAACGAAGGCCTGCTCCAGGGCGGAGGGCTGGGGGGAAGCAGAGTGGTTGGTGGGAAGCTCAAGGAGCCAGTCCACCACCAGCCGCCCTTTGTAGCCCAGGGTGATCCCCTGCCAGCCGCTCGGCTCCCCTATGATGACCATCTTGGGCCGGAAGCAGGGGAGGATGTGTTTTGCCCCCTCCCCTTCGGCCTCCTCCCCCACCGCCGCCACCAGGACCACGCTGGCCCCCTCCAGGGCCTTCCGGCAGCGGATGAGGGCACAGGAGAAGGCGCAGAGGGCCCCTTTGGCGTCCACCGCCCCCCGGCCGTAGAGCCTCCCCCCCTCCTCCCGCACCGGGATGTACCCGGGCACGGTGTCGATGTGCCCCA
>CAYUWL010000006.1:10211-22641 GCA_964448595.1 uncultured Thermotogaceae bacterium | reverse complement strand
CGTCCCCTCCGGAAAGGACTTCCTCCAAAGCCGTGACGTCGTTGTACGGGACGAAGCTGACCTCGGGGATCAAAGGCTCAAACGGCGCCCGATACTCCCGCCGCCAGGTGACCGAAAGCGCTCCCAGGGTCCGACCGTGGAAGCCCCGCATGGCAGCGACAAACCGCTTACGTCCCGTGATAAGACGGGCGATTTTCAGCGCTCCCTCCACCGCCTCAGCTCCAGAGTTGCAAAGAAAGGCCCGCGCGAGCCCATCAGGAGCAATGCCCACAAGCTCGGCGAGGAGTTCAGCACGCACGTCGTTGCAGAAGGACCCAGGGCAAACGAGGAGCTTCCGGGCTTGGGCGGCGACGGCCTCGGCCACCTGGGGGTTGGCATGCCCCACGATGGCCACCCCGTGCCCTCCGATGCAGTCGATGTACTCCCTCCCCTGGGCGTCCCACACCCTCGCCCCCTTCCCCCGCACCAGGGCGATGGGGCGCTTCTGGTTGAAGCCGCTCTCGTATGCAATCTCCTTCTGGCAAAGCTCTTTCATCGTCTTTTACCTACCAGACTTTGGTAAAGCTGTACAAGCTCTTTCCCGAAAAGGGGCCTTTTGAGCTGGACAGCCATGGCTCGCACCCGTTCAAGGAGCCTTCCGGCAGTGTCTGGATCGAGGTCGATCCCAAACTCGGTGCGGAACTTGTGGATCAACGCTTTGGAGCCGGAGTGTTTCCCAATGACGATTTGCCGCTCCAGACCCACTTCCTCTGGGCTGAACGCCTCATAGCTTTTAGGATTTTTGAGGACGCCGTCAGCATGGATACCCGATTCGTGAGCGAAGATGTTCTCCCCTATAATGGCCTTCCACACCGGGATAGCCCGTTGGCTGGCCTGAGCTACGTAGTCGGCCACCTCCCGGAAGCGGGTGGTGTCAAGCCCCAGGTCCACCCCGTAAAGGTGCTTCAAGGCCATCACCACCTCTTCCAAGGGAGAGTTGCCGGTGCGTTCCCCCAAGCCCCCGATGGAAGTGGCCACAGAGCTCGCCCCGGCACGAATCCCAGCGAGCACGTTGGCCGTGGCCATGCCGAAGTCATTGTGCATGTGAACTTCAATCGGGACATGCACCTTCTGGCCGATCCTCTTTATGCGCCTATAGGCGGTAAAGGGATCGTCCAGCCCTAGGGAGTCGCAGTACCGGACCATCCTGGCTCCAAGCCGCTCAGCAAGGCGGTAGTACTCGATCAGGAACGCGAGGTCAGAGCGGGAAGCATCCTCAGCGCTCACTACAAAGGGGAGCCCCCGCTTTTTTGCCTCCTCGGCCGCACCCTCAAGCTGTTCCAAGACCCACTGGCGGGTCTTGCAGAACTTACGCTCTAGGTGGATGTCGGAAGTAGAAATGGAGATCACCACGCCGTGCACGTCACACTCAGCGCAGGCGGCGACGTCCTCCTTCCTCGCCCTGGCGAATGCGTTCACCTCCAATGGTCTTCCATCCCGCCCCTTGATCCCGGCCTCTACCACCGCCTGCACGCACTCTTTTTCCTCCGGGCCCAGGGCGGGGAAGCCGACCTCCACCGCCTCTACGCCTATCCCCGCAAGGAGGGAGGCGATTTGCACCTTCTCAAAGCGGGTGAAAACCACCCCCACCGCCTGCTCCCCATCCCGCAGGGTGATATCTACAAGCCGGATCTGTGACTTCACGTTCTCCCCCTTTCCTTCAAGCTCAGGTACTCCTCCACCACCTCACTGTCGATAAGGGAGCGCTTGAGGCCTACCGCGCGTGCCCGCAACAGGGGGACCAGTTCCCTTACCTCGTCTTCGGAGGGGTGGTACCCGTGTTCCCGCAGCTTCTGACGCACCACGCTGGGGCCGGAATACTTCCCCACGTTGAATCGGCGCGAGAGGCCCACCTCACCTGGGGGGAACACCTCGTAGGTGACGGGGTCGCGGACAACCCCGCTCGCCCGGCCCTCCGATTCGTAGATGAAGAGATTGCTTCCCACCACCGGTTTCCAAGCCGGAAGAGGTCGGCCTGCAGCCTGGAACACGTATTCCGCAAGTTCCCGCAAAAGGGAAGTCCTTACCCCCAGGTGCACTCCCTCGCAGCACTGGAGGGCCATGATCACCTCTTCCAAGGGGGCGTTCCCCGCTCGCTCGCCCAGGCCGCCGACGGTGGTGTTCACATACTTAGCCCCAGCCTTGAGGCCGGCGATGGCATTGGCCGCCGCCATCCCGAAGTCGTTGTGGGTGTGCATCTCGATGTCCAGCCCCACCTCCTCAATGAGCGTCTTAATCCGAATGTAGGTCTCAAAGGGATCCAATACCCCTACGGTATCGCAGAAACGCAGGCGGTCTGCCCCTGCCTCTTTGGCAGTCTTGGCAAACTGGATGAGGAACTCCATGTCGGCCCGGGAGGCGTCCTCGGCGTTCACGGAAACATAGAGTTCATGCTCTTTAGCAAAATCCACTGCCCTTTTGATGGACTCAAGGACCCAGGCCCTGTCCCGGCGGAGCTTGTGCTGGATGTGGATATCGGAAGCGGAGATGGAAATCGCCACCGCATCCACGCCGCAGTCGAGGGAGTGCCGCAGATCATCAATTACTGCCCTGTTCCAAGCGAGGATGCTGGGGGAAAGTCCCAAGTCCACGATGGCCTTGATCGCCTCCTTTTCGTCGCCCCCCATGGCGGGGATCCCGGCCTCGATCTGGTGGACGCCCAAGCGGGCGAGCAGCTTGGCGATGTAGATTTTCTCCTCTTTAGCGAACACCACCCCCGCGGTCTGCTCTCCGTCCCTGAGGGTGGTGTCGTCGATGTAGACGGGGGGCTCGATCCTCGCAGAGAGCATCTCCTCGGGAAGCTCCTCATCCAGCCTAAAGGGAATAATTCCTCCTGTCTTCATCCTCCACCTCCGGTCATCGTTGTCAGCATCCCTGAAGCCATAAGAGGGACAGGCACGCCTTCAGCGAAGGGGCCTGGCATCCTTGTCCTCGGTTAGCGTCCGTGCCCGTGCCCACTTCCAGAGGACGGCGTCCACGTCGTCCAGGGAAAGGGGGCGCTCGTCGGCCAGCGCCTTGATGCGCGCGGTCACCTGCCTGAGATCCTCCTCCCCCAAGGAGATCCCCAGCTGCTCGGCCCGCCACCGAATGGCGTTCCAGCCGGTCAAGCGGTGGGCGATGGAGATGTAGCGGGAAAGCCCGAAGTCTTCAGGGTTCAGGATCTCGTAGGTGCTGGGATCGCCCAGGATCGCCTTGGCGTGGATCCCGGCCTTGTGGGTGAAGGCGGCGATCCCGGTGATGTAGTTGTTGAAGGGGATGTCCACCCCCACCATCTCCGCGACCATCTCGTCCAGCCTGGGTAGTACCTTCAGGTTGTATTTTTTCCTTATGTGCTCCGGATCGAGAGCGTAAAGGCGGGCGATCAGCCCCCCTAAGGGGGTGATCCCGTTCCGCTCCCCGATCCCGAGGACCGAGGTGTCCACACAGCTGGCGCCTGCAGCCAAGGCCGCATAGCTGTTGGCGATGGCACAGCCGGTGTCGTTGTGCCCATGGAACTCGATCTCCGCCCGCACCAACCCTTTTAGCTCCCTGACCAGCTCGAACACCCCAAACGGGGTGGCAGCGCCCACCGTATCGGCAATGCCCACGCGGTCCACCTCTAGCTCGTCCACCGCGCGGTAAACCTCAAATAGGTCTTCCTTGGAGGAGCGGAAGGAGTCCTCGGTGCTGAAACGGACCTCGAGCTCGGGACGAGACCCTTTGATGAAGGAGATCACCTCCCTGGCCCGCTCGATGATCTGGGGAATCGTAAGGCCGTGGGAGAACCGGCGCAGGGGGGAGCTGGTACCGATCACGATGTCGATCCCGGAAAGGCCCTCCACCTCTAGGGCCTTGGCCGCATCCTCCCGCTTGCAGCGGATGTGGGTGAGGACTTTGGCCTTGAGCCCCAGGCTGGCGATGGCCTTGAGGTCCTGGAAGCTTCTCTCCGACACCACCGGGGAGGTGAGTTCGATGTACTCCACCCCGAACTGGTCCAGGGCATAGGCGATGTCGATCTTCTGCCCGGTGGTGAAGTTGGCCCCCACAAACTGCTCCCCTTCCCTCAGCGTGGAATCTATTATTTTAAAATCCCTGACCTGCATGCCGGCCCCCTTATTCAATCACCGTGCCCTGACCTTCTTCTAGAGCCCGGGAAATGGGGTTTTCCGTCCGGCCGTCCGTCAGGATGATCCGCCTTACCCCTTGCTCCAGCGCCTCGATGGCGGAAAGAAGTTTTTTCTTCATGCGGCCCTGGGCATAGCGTTCCAGGTACTTTCGGGCCTCGGCCTTGGGAACATGGGGGATGAGGGAGCCCTCGTCGGCCGGGTCCCGCAGGAGCCCGGGCACGTTGGACAGGATAATCAGGGCTTCTGCCCCCAGGGCCCCGGCGACGGCGGCGGCCACCCGGTCCCCATCCACATTTAGGGCCTCGCTTTCCTCGCCTATGGCCAGGGGCGCCACCACCGGGGTATAGCCCTCCGCCAAAAGGAGCCGGAGGAGGGAGGTGTTCACCTCCTTTACCGTGCCGCCGTAGTCCCCCCGGAGCACTCTTTTCTTCCCGTTTTCCAGGGCGATGATGGTGCCCTTTCGTCGTCCGCGCACCAGCCCCCCGTCCAGGCCGGACAGCCCCAGGGCGTTCACCCCGTGGGCCTGCAGCCTCTCCACCAGGAGCTTGTTCACCCGGCCGGCCATCACCATGACGAAGATCTCCAGGGTCTCCCGGTCGGTGTAGCGGCTCTTGAAGCCGGAGGGGGTGGTGACGAACCTGGGGGGGCACCCCAGCTTCTGGGAGATCTCATCCATTTCCCGGGAGCCGCCGTGGACGAGCACAAGCTCGCTCCCGCCTTCCAAGAGCCGGGCCACGTCCCGGCACACCCGCTCCAGATCCACCCCGCCGCTTCCGCCCACCTTAACCACCAGCACGGCTACCCCCTTCTGTGACCCCGGCCCCGGAGAAGGCCTCCAGGGCGTAGCGGGCCATCTCCCCGGGGATGTCCACTCCGGTGGGCTGGAGGCTGTTTCTGAACTCCGGGGTGTGGTTCACCTCCCCCACCAGGAGCTCCCCTTTTGGAGACTCGAAGATGTCCACCGCTAGGATCCCGCCGCCCACCGCCCGGGCCGCCGCCAGTGACAGGCGGTCGATCTCCGGGGTCACCGGGCAGCCGATCGCCCTGGCTCCCCGGGCGGTGTTGGTGATCCAGTGCGGGGAGCTGCGGTAGATGGCCGCCACCGTCTTCTCTCCCACCACGAAGCTGCGGATGTCCCGGCCCGGCTTTTCCACGTACTCCTGCAGGTAGAAAACGGAGTGCATGTACCCCCCCAGGGCCTTCTTGTGCTCCAGGACCGCCTCCGCCGCCTCCCGATCGTTGAGCTTGGCAAGAAGCCGCCCCCAGGAGCCGTGCACGGGCTTGAGCACCGCTGGGAACCCCAGCTCCCCCAGCGCCTGCAGCGCCGCCTGGGGGGAGAAGGTGAGGAACGTCTCCAACGTAGGCACCCCGCTTTCCAGCAGGGCCACCGTGGTGAGGAGCTTGTCCCCACAGACCTGTATCGTGTTGTAGGAGTTGAGCACCGGCAGGCCCTGGCTTTCGAGAACCTTAGCTGCGTACAGCGCCTGCAGGTGGCTTATGCACCGGATCAGGACGCCCTGAAAGCCCGAAAGCGGGGACCTTCTCCCAAGCCGGAAGGGCAACTCCTCTATCCGTACAAACTCCGCCTCGGCTCCCGCCTTCCTGAACGCCTCAAGAAGCAGCTTCTCCTCAAGCCTAACCCGCGAAACCAGGATACAAACACGCACTGAAGCCCCTCCTTTCAATAGCCAAACGAAGAGGAAAAAGTAGGAAACCTTACCGAAGGGGAAAATACCCCTTGAGAAGGGCTTCAGCCACGCTTCATGGGGCCAAGGGGATAGTGAAGCCTCATAGCAGAGCCAGTATAGCCGCATCCCGATAGGAAGGCAAGCCATCAGATGGGGTGGAGCCCGGGGAACTCAAGGCCCATCCTTTCGGGAAGTCCGAACATCACGTTCATCGTCTGGACGGCGTTTCCGGCTGCCCCCTTCATCAGGTTGTCGATGGCGGCGATCACCACCAGCCTCCCTTCGGGGGCCAGGGCGAACCCGATGTCGCAGTGGTTGCTCCCTGTGAGGATCTTGGGCTCGGGGAACCGGTGGATCCCTCGCTTGGACCGCACGAGCCGTACGAAGGGCTCGTCCTGGTAGTCCTCCCGGTAGATCCCCCAGGCCTCCAGCTCCGAGAGCGGCTCCTTGAGGAGGCAGTGGCAGGTGGCCAGGGCCCCCCGCACCATTCCCACCGAGGTGACGGAGAAGTGAACCCCCGTCCTTTCTTCGGGCAGGGAGAGCTCCTGGATGAGCTCGGCCAGGTGCCGGTGGCCGGCAGGGGCGTAGGAGCGCACCACCCCGGCCCGTTCCGGGTGATGGGAGGCGGGGCTGGGCTTGCTCCCCCCCTCCGAGGAGCCCACCTTCACTTCCACCACGCACTCCCGCACCAACCCCCGGCGATACAAAGGCCACAACGCGAGGATGGTGACCGCCGCGTTACATCCCACCCCGCTAGCGTAGTGGGCCCCGGAAAGTTCCCCTCGGTGCAGCTCGGGCAGGCCGTAGATGAACTTGGGGAGCCACTCCGGGGCTGGGTGCTCTCCGTAAAAGCGACTGTAGAGCTCAAGGTCCTGCAGGCGGAAGTCGGCCGAAAGGTCCACGATCCGCTCGGCCATCCTCGAAAGCTCCCCGATGAGCCTTCCGGTTACCCCGTGGGGAAGGCAGCAGAACAGGAGCTCCACCGGCCTGAGCTTTTCCATGGGGGCGAAGACAAGGTCGGTGTAGCCCCGCAGGTTGGGGTGGACGAAGTGGACCGGCTTTCCCGCGTAGGACTCGGAGGTGACCTGGGTCACCTTGACCTGGGGGTGAAAAAGGAGGAGGCGCAAAAGCTCCCCGCCAGTGTAGCCCGATGCACCCACGATCGCTGCCTCGATCATCTTCCCTCCTTGGCAAGCTCGATCACGTAATCGGCAATCGCCCCGGGGACGTCCACATCCACCGCCTCCATGGCCCCGTGGAACTCTGGGGTGTGGTTGACCTCGTTCACCAGGAGCCGGCCGTCCGCGGCTTCCAGGAGGTCCACGGCCAGGAGGCCCCCGCCCACCGCCTGGGCGGCGCCCACGGCCAGCCGGGAGAGCTCCGGGGTGACCGGGCAGGGCTGGGTCCGGCCACCCCGGGCGGTGTTGGTGATCCAGTGGTCCGACTCCCGGTACACCGCGTACAGGAGCCTATGGCCGGCCACCAGGGCCCGGATGTCCCGGCCCGGCTTCTCCACATACTCCTGGAGGTACAGGGCAGAGTGCTGGTAGCTTCCCAGGGTGAGCTTGTGCTCTATCACCCCTTCGGCGGCGTTCCGGTCAGACAGCAGGGCCACCAGCCTCCCCCAGGAGCCCACCACCGGCTTGAGCACCGCCGGGTACCCCATCCCCTCCAAGACCTGGAAGGCTGCCTGGCGGGATAGGGCCAGGGCGGTGCGGGGCTGGGGGAGCCCGGCCACCGCCAGCGCCATGCTGGTGAGGAACTTGTCCCCGCAGGTGGCCACCACCGAGTGGCGGTTCACCGTGGGGATCCCCACTCCCGCAAGCCAACGGGAGATGTAGAACGCCTCCGTATGGCTAACGCAGCGGAGGAGCACCGCGTCCAACCCCTCAAGCCCCGGACCGCCCACCCACAGGGGAAGCCCCCGGGGGTCGATCCGCACCACATCGACGCCCCGCTCCCTGAGCGCGGCGAGGATGAGCTTCTCCTCCACCCTCACCCGGGAGCAGACCACCCCAATCCTCATTCCCCCCAGTCCTCCTCCACTTCAGGGGCCAGTTCCAGGGTGACGGGATCGAGGCCCGTCACCTCCAGCTCCACCCCGCAGTCGGGGCAGGTGACGATCTCCCCGACCTCCAGATCGCCCTCGAGCTTCAGCTCCGCGCCACACTCAGGACACTTCGCCATCTTCTTCCTCCTTTCGCAGAAGTTCCTTGGCTTTTTCGATCTGCTCCCGCACCCTGGCAGCCGCCGTGCCTCCGGGAGAGTCCCGCCGCTCCACCGCCTGCCGGAAATCGAGCACCCGGTAGACGTCCTCCCCAAAGGCGGGATGGGCCGCCCTGTACTCCTCCAAGGGGAGGGAGCGCAGCCCTACCCCCAGCTCCAAGGCCCGGCGCACGGCCTTCCCCACCGCCCGGTGGGCAGCGCGGAACGGGATCCCCTTCTCCACCAGGTAGTCCGCCAGTTCTGTGGCTAAGGCCTCCTCCCGCAGCCCCCCCTCCGAGCGGTTTCGGTTGACCTTTAGGGTGCGTACCACCCCGGAGAGGACGGGTAGCGCAAGCTTTAAGGTATCGACGGCGAAGAACAGGGGCTCCTTGTCCTCTTGGAGGTCTTTGTTGTAGCCGGAGGGAAGGCCCTTTAGGACGGAGAGAAACCCGCACAAGTTCCCGATCAGCCTCCCCGCCCGCCCCCGGATGAGCTCCAAGGGGTCGGGGTTCGCCTTCTGGGGCATGAGGCTCGAGCCGGTGACATAGGCCTCGGAGAGCTCGAGGAACCCGAATTCCGGGGCGGAGAAGAGGATGAGGTCCTCGGCGAGCTGGGAGAGGTGCACCCCAAGGAGGGCGGAGAAGAACAGAAACTCGGCCACGTAGTCCCTGTCTGAGACGGCGTCAAGGCTGTTTTCGGAGCACCTTGAGAAGCCAAGCTCCCGGGCCAGGTACTCCCGATCGATCCCCCAAGGGTTTCCCGCCAAGGCCCCGGCCCCCAGGGGGAGGACCGAAAGGCGTTCTTTAAGCCCTTCCAGGCGTTCCCGATCCCGGGAGAGCCGCCAGAAATAGGACATCAGCCAGTGGGAGAGGAGGATGGGCTGCGCTTGCCGGAGATGGGTGTACCCGGGCATTAGAACTCCGAGGTGTTTTTCGGCCGCTTCCACGAGCGCCCCCTGAAGGTCCCGGATCCGATCCGCGATCCCCGAAAGCTCGCCGAGAAGCCACAGCCTGAGGTCTGTGGCCACCTGGTCGTTGCGGGAGCGGCCAGTGTGAAGCTTTCCGGCCAGCTCTTCCCCTAGAAGCTCGGTGAGCCTGCGTTCCACCGCGGTATGGATGTCCTCGTCCTCCGGGGAGACGACGAAGGCCCCAAGCTTGAACTCCGCGAGGACCTGCTCCAGGCCTCGAACGATGGCCTGCCGTTCCTCGAAAGAAAGGATCCCGGCCCGCTCCAGGGCACGGGCGTAGGCGATGCTCCCCGCGATGTCGGCGGCGTAAAGCCTGCGGTCGAAGGGGAAGGAGTCGCAGAAAAGCCGCACCTTGGCGTCCGTTTCAGTAAGCCTGCCGGCCCACAGGGTCATCCGGCGCCCTCCTTGGCCCCCGCACGCGTCCTTTCCACCAGTGCCTTGATCTTCAAAGGCAGCCCAAACAGGTTGATGAAACCCTCGGCGTCCTTTTGGTCATAGACCTCGTCGGCCCCGAAGGTGGCGAACTCCTCCCGGTAGAGGCTGTGGGGTGACTTTCTCCCTACCACAATGCAGCTTCCCTTGTAGAGCTTGAGCCGTACGGTGCCGGAGACCGTCCTTTGGGTGGCGTCCACGAAGGCGTCTAGCGCCTCCCGCAGGGGGCTGAACCAAAGGCCGTAGTAGACGAGCTCAGCGTATTTGTGGGCGACGAGCTCCTTGTAGTGCAGGGTCTCCCGGTCCAGGCACAGCTGTTCCAGGGCCTGGTGGGCGATGTGAAGGACGGTACCCCCTGGGGTCTCGTACACGCCGCGGGACTTCATGCCCACCAAGCGGTTCTCCACCAAGTCGGCCCGGCCCACCCCGTGCCGGCCGGCGAGCTCGTTCAGGGTCGAAAGGAGCTCCACCGGGGGGAGGCGCTCACCATTTAGGGCCACCGGGACCCCGACCTCGAACTCCAGGGTGATGTACTCCGGGGAGTCCGGGGCGGCCTCCGGGGCGGCCGTGAGGAGGAACATCCCGGGATCGGGTTCCTGCCAAGGGTCCTCTAAAGGGCCGCCCTCGTGGGAGAGATGCCATAGGTTTCCGTCCCGGCTGTAGATCGCCTCCTCGCTTATTCCCTCTAGGGGGATGCCGTGCTTCCTGGCGTAGGCAAGCTCATCCTCCCGAGAGCGGAGGGGCCAGTCCCGCCAGGGGGCGATCACCACAAGGTCCGGGTCCAGGGCCTTCACCGAGACCTCGAACCTGACCTGGTCATTTCCCTTTCCGGTACAGCCGTGGGCCACCGCCTGGGCCCCCTCCCGGTGGGCGATCTCCACCAGGTACTTGGCGATGAGGGGCCGTGCCATGGAGGTGCCCAGAAGATACTGGCCCTCGTAGACGGCCCCGGCCTTGAGGGTGGGGAAGACGTAATCGGTGACGAACTCCTCCCTGAGGTCCATAACATAGGCCTTGCTTGCTCCGCCTTTGAGCGCTTTTTCCTCGATCCCGGAAAGCTCCTCCCCTTGGCCGAGATCCGCAGTGAAAGTGATCACCTCACTCCCATAGGTCTCCCGAAGCCAGTGAAGGATCACGGAGGTGTCGAGCCCTCCGGAGTATGCTAAAACGATCTTTTCAAACTTTTTCACTTTCTCCCCTCCTGGAACTGGTTTACCTCCCTGCCTGTGGCGGCAGGCTCAGACGAAAGCTGCATGACAAAGGCAAGGGAACTACACACGAAGGCCGGGCAGCGTCCCGGACCTGCTGGGGGGTAAGAAGGGAGAAAGCCGCACCAGCGTACGGCCCGGGCCGCTACCCGGCCGTACGCACGCGCGGATTTCGGTGAACCATAAAGATTGTTTCCACGGCCTTGAAATACGACATCCGGGGTCTCCTGTCAAGGGGGATGTGTCGGAAGGGATGCTTAGTGGAGGTCGGTTGGACCAAGCCAGCTTAGGATCAGATCGTCGAGAGGGAGCGGGCTTTCCGCCCGCAGGATGCGCAGGAAGTCCTCACCGCGGGCGATCTCCCAGCGGTATTCGGTTAGATATCGCCGGAGGGCCCGGAAGAACGCCTCGTCCCCCATGCGCCCCCGGAGCTCATGTAGGAAAAGCGCCCCTCCCGAGTAGACGATGCCCCCATAGCCCGCCCCATCCGGGAATTCCCACAGGGGACTGGAAACCCTGGCCTGAGGGTTCCGCTCCCGGCCCTGCTGATAGGACCTCTGCCAATAGGAGAGGACCTCGGCAAGCCGCCCTTGGGCCTCGAAGAAAAGGCCCGAGGTGTAGGTGGCCAGGGCTTCATCCAGCCAGGGCTCAGCCACCTGGTCGCTGCCCACCTGGGCATACCACCACTGGTGGGCCACTTCATGGGCGAAGATCATGGGGAAAAATAGAGGATCCTCTGAGTACCGAGCGTAGTAATCCTGCCCGGCCAGTATAAGGCCAGGGAACTCCACCCCCGCTGCCCTATGAAGGGGAACCTGGACCAAGTCAAGCTCTTCCCAAGGGTAGGGGCCGAAAAGCTCAGCATAAAGGGCCAGGGCTTCACAGGTGATCTTGAGGGCGGCTTCCCCCGCCTCCGCAAGCTCAGGTAGGCAGAAGCTCCGCACCCGCACCCCGACCACGGTTTCCGTCGACTCCATATAGCCATCCAGGGCCACCATGCCAAGCTCCCGCAGGTTCTCCCCGGCTACCAGATACTCCCCTGCCCCTATGTGAGACTCCTCCCCCCCTGCCACCAGCTCCCACCCCGGTGGCACGGTCACGGCCGCGGTGTAGTCCGCCACCTCCGCCACCACTCCGTCCCCCCAGGGGAAGATGGGCTCCACCAACCACTCCCCCTGCCAGGGGGCGAGCATGGGATAGCTTTGGGAGAGGACAAGCGCCGCTTCACTTTGAGCAAAAACTCCATAGCCTACTTGATCTTCAAATAAAGGAAGCTTTCCTTCAAAAGCAACGTGGAGGGAGAACGTTTGTCCCGCCTCAGCCTCCAAGGGGACCACGAATGCGGTGGGGTGCACTTGGTCCCACGGAGCCTCCTCCCCCCTCACCTCAACGCTTAGGGGAAAAAGGAAGCTCGGGTCCAAGGATGCAGGATAGAGCCGAAACACGGCCTCGGGCCAGTCCCCCCCGGCAAGGCCGGAGACCGTTTCGTTGCCGCGAACCACCCCGCTTAAGCCTACCTCAAGGTGGAGCTGGTAGCGGAGCTCAGCCCCTGCTGCCCCCAGGGCGAAAAGGACGAGGATCAGCCCCCGCAGCCGCATCCGCCAGGGGACTCCTCTCTCCCACCCATCGCCTGCACCCGGATGCTCTTCTCCAGCACCACCTGGGCACCTGCATCATCGACCAAGGTCAGGGTTATCGTATAGATGCCCTCACGCTCGTAGGTATGCACCGGGTTCATGGCGTCTGAAGTTTTCCCGTCCCCAAAGTCCCACCTGAAGGAGACGA
>CAYUWL010000006.1:0-10111 GCA_964448595.1 uncultured Thermotogaceae bacterium | reverse complement strand
GGGTTCATGGCGTCTGAAGTTTTCCCGTCCCCAAAGTCCCACCTGAAGGAGACGATCACCCCGTCGGGGTCGAAAGATAAGTTGCCCCAGAAACGAATGCGCTCGCCGGGCTCTGGCGAAGAGGGCGTATAGCGGATCACTGCCTGGGGAGGACGGTTCGGGGGCAAGGAGACCACCTCTTCGGGTTCCAGGTACGCTTCGCTGAAGGTCCCAGGGGTCTCCCAGGCCACGTGACCAAGGAACACCCCCGGTTGATATGCCTGAGCTTCTTCGTCGGCCGGGATCCCAGGGACGACGGGCACCCAGAACTCCGTCTCGCCGGCGGTCACCTTGGCGAGCACCCACCACTTCTCCCCGGCCCGCGCGAGCACGGAGGGGTAGCCGAGCTGGCTGAGACGGCCGGCCACAAAGCGGGCCAGTTGGTAATCGGACCAGCCAAGCTTCACGGCGGCCCCGCCTGCCCCAAGCCGCCAGTCAGATAGCACCTCCTCCAGGGAGGCGATCGCGGAAAGGACCGCCCCGTTCAAGCTCGGAGGAAGCTCGCCCGGCTGGATGAGCGACACCTCCTGTGCCCAAGCGGAAAACCCCAGGATCAGCACCAACCATAGCCAAATCCGCATACGGAAAGCCTCTTTCACTCCTCACCTCTCCGGCGCAGGAACGCGGGTACGTCCACATCTTCCTCCTTCACCTTGGTACGCCTGCGCGGGACTTTGGGAGCACTTGGACTTCGGGGGGTGCTTTCCTCCTCTTCGAACACAGGACCTTTGAAGTCAGCCGCAATCACCGTCACCTTTACCCTTCCGGTCATCTCTCCCCGCACCACCGCACCGAAGGTGAGGTCGGCATCAGTGGAAATCAGTTTTCTGATGAGCTCAGCGATTTGGGTCACCTCTGCTAGAGTTAGGTCATCTCCACCGGTGATGTTGAGCAAAACCTTGCGTGCCCCTTTGAGTGACTCACCCTCAAACAGGGGATTGGTGGCGGCGGTCTTGGCCGCTTGGACAGCCCGGGCCTCACCCTGACCTTCACCGATGCCCATCATGGCAGTGCCTGCTCCCCTGAGCACTGCAGCCACATCGGCGAAATCCAGGTTCACGATCCCAGGGACGGTGATGAGGTCGCTGATCCCCTGAACACCGGTGCGCAACACCTCATCGGCGAGCTCAAACGCCTTGGCGATGGGGACGCTGGGGGCCTTTTCGATGAGCCTTTCGTTCTGGATAACGATGATTACATCCACCTCTTCCTTAAGCTTCTCAAGGCCAAGTTCCGCCCGCTGCATGCGCACCGGGCCCTCGAACGCAAACGGCAAGGTCACCACCCCTACGGTGAGGGCCCCTGCCTCACGAGCGAGGCGTGCGATCACCGGGGCCGCCCCCGTGCCGGTACCACCCCCCAGGCCACAGGTGAGGAAAACAAGATGGGCTCCTCCGACCAGCTTTTCGACATCCCAAGCCGCCGTCTCCGCTGCCTGGCGGCCCTTTTCCACATCCCCCCCGGTCCCACGCCCCTTGGTCACGTCCGCCCCAAGCTGAAGCTTTTCATGGGCCCGGGAGATGGACAACACTTGGCTGTCGGTATCAGCGGCTACAAGTCTCACCCCGGTAAGCCCTGCCTCACGCATCCGTTCCAGGGCGTTGATGCCCCCGTCCCCCACTCCAATCACCAGGATGTTGGCTGGAGGAGTCGGGGACTCCTTCCGCTCCATCTCCTCGATGAGGGGAAGCTCGGTGATACGGATCTCGGTAACGTCGAAGGCATCGCGAGCTGCCTCAAGGAGCTTGACCAGCTTCCGCTGGGCGTAGCGCTTTTTGAACGTGGAGTCCACCTCGACCACGAGCACCCCGCGTTCGAGGTGGATCTTCTCGGCCGAAGTGGGAAGGCAAGCCCGCAGCATCCCGTCTTGGATGCTCGCCAGCACCCTCCGCCACTTAAGCGCCAGGTCCTCAGCCATTTTCTCGGAGTCCATGTCCCAAGTGCATTGTGGCGAGGACGGGCGTGGGCGTCAAATGGTGCGCTCGATGAACTTGGGAATTTGCCGGAAGTCCTCGGTCACAAACCGCGCTGCTTCAGCCACAGACCTGTCTTTTGGGGCGTAAGCGATCCCACATCCTGCGGCCCTGAGTACCGGGATGTCGTTCAGGTGATCTCCGACGAAGGCCACCTGAGAAAGCGGGATGCCATACCGAGCAGCCTGCTCTGCTACAACCTCCAGCTTGTTCCATAGGTCCACCTTAAGAATTGCCCCGCCGGTGAACCGGCCGTCCTCGACCAGGAGGTCATTGGCCACGGCGAAATCGAGCCCTAAATCTCGTTTTACCCACTCGGCCACAAGGCCAACCCCGGAAGAGACGATCCCCAGGACAAGTCCTTTGCCTTTGAGTTTCCGGATGGCTTCAGGTGCGCCCGGAGGGTAGGGAGGCGGGAACAGTTTGGGGATAACTTGGGAGACGGGCACACCCCGGAGGAGAGCAGCGTTTTCGCGTACCCAGTCGGGATAGCCTTCGGGCCTGCCCAGGTATTTCCTAAGGAGAGCGTCCCACTCCTCCTTAAGGCCGGCCGCCGCCCCGAGAGCCCCCCAACTCGACTCGAAGTCCACCCCCTGGTACCGCACCAGGGTACCATCGAGATCGAACAGGACGGCTCTAATCTTCCTCATCAGGGGAGAAGCAATCTGACCGGTTTGCCCAAGCCGAGCTCCCTGAGTCGACCCTCGGGTACCTCCAGTGCGTACATGAACGGATTACGGGCGGCATACCTGTCCTCTGATCCTGCGGGCATCGTAAGGTCGCCAGCGAAGCTTCCATCCTCTCCAAAAAAGAGCACGTCCAAGTTGATGGTCACCCCCCGGTTCCAGAACCCGTAATTTCCGGCCTCGTCCCAGACAAACAGTATGGCCATGTCTTGGGCGAGCTCCTTGGGTACCCCCTGGAACCCAAGCAGGCGCTCGTGGGCCTGGTCGGCGATCAGTACGTCAAGGGAGAGGGAAGTTCCCGCCTCGTCGACCAACGTCACCTGGCCTTGCTCCATGGTTGAGAGCACGCCGGGAAGCTCGGACACAAACGAGCGGGCCATGACAGGGGCCGGATCGACCCCCCCACCCCCGAACTGGATCGGCTCGTCACCGATTCCGTCGCCATCGGCATCTGGACCAGGATAGTCTGAATACCAGTTTCCGCGCCCTGACGGGGCCCATCTGTTCTTCCCAAAGTCCCGCGCTGCCCGATCACAGTCCCAGATGAGATTCTCATAGATCCACGTGTCGGTGGTTTCATGGCCCAAGTACAGGCCATCCCGGGACCGGAAGATCAGATTGTGCCTCAGGGTATTGCTGGTGGGATGGGCCTCTCCATACGCCTCCTCGAAGATGATCCCGATGTTGGCGTACGCGATGAGGTTTCCCTCGAACGTGCCCTGGGAGCCTAGGATGTCAAGGCCATAGCCGACCTGGATGAACGAGCAGTCCCTCACCCGTGGATAAGTGGAAGGGGCGTCCACCTGGACACCGATGTCGGAGTCGGTTATAGCGCACCTTTCGATCACCGCGCCGATGGCGGAGTCAAGCTGGATGCTCGTCTTGTTCTGGCTGAAAAGGGAATCCCGGATCTCCACCTCGCGGGCGGCCCCGGTGACCAAGAGCCCCAAAGCGTTCCCCCCATATGCGTTCTCAGCGCAGCTCACCCGGTCCGAGGCGTTTATGTAAAGCCCGACCTGATTTCCGTAGATGCCGTTGTGGACCACCTGCGAGCGGGGCGAAAGCCAAATCGACACCCCGGACAGGGCGTTGTTGGCGATACGCTCGCAATCCCTCACCACGGTACGTGGGGAGGAAAGCACGAACAATCCGTGACCCCGGTTGTGAAACAGGTCGGCGCCCTCCACCACCATGTCCTCGGAAAAGGCCACTGTGAGGCCGTCGCCTTCCTCTACCCTGGCCCCCTTTAGGGTGACCTGCCTGCAACCGGCCAGGGTGATGTGCCCAGCCTCGATTCCCTCCAGGACCTGGTCCTCAAGACCATAGTAGTAGTGTACCGGTTTCCCGTTCACCAGGTTTGTCTGCTCGATTAGGTGCTCGTAGTGTTCCGGAGATGTACCCATCACTTGAAGGCCGAGCCCGACCACGAACATGTAGGTATCACGGATGGCTATCCCATGGGAGGCCAGAAGTACGATGCCGTTGTGACTGTTTTGTACAAGGCAGTCCTCGATGGTGCCGTTTTCCACGTCGGCGAGATAGATCCCAGCCCCGCCCGGGTCTTGGGCCCCGAGCACCTTCACTCCACGCAGAATGAAGCAACTATCTGTGTTTTCAATTCTCACCCCGTAGAGACCTCCTTCAGGGACCTGGATATCCCAACCCGCGATGATGTAGGGGTCGGCCGGGGTGCCGGTCCCTGCGATGACGCCGTTTTCGGAGGTGAAATCGGAATCTGAAAGGATGATGATCGGACCCCGCTCGGTCCCCAAGGCGAAAAGTCCAAGCCCAAGGATCGCGATGCTTCCAAGCAGCAAACGTCTTGTCATACTTCCCCCCTTAAGGTAACTAGTCAAAGCTTAGCCTTGCTGGTATGTTCAGACAAGGATATGGAGGTTTTGAGGAGGTAGTATGGAGCTTTCTAGAATGACGTGGAGAGAGGCGAGGGGGGCGTTTTCCAAGGCTCAGGTGGCCCTTCTCCCCGTGGGTTCTACCGAACAACACGGGCCACACCTTCCCCTGGGAACCGACTGGCTTACCGCTGAGGAGATCGCCCGTAGGGCAAGCAGGGTTGGAGGATGGCTTCTCCTTCCCACGGTCCCGGTGGGGGCCTCAGAACACCACCGGCAGTTCTGGGGAACCCTATGGGTGCCACCAGAGGTGCTGCGGGATTACGTTGTAGGTATCGCCCGAGCCCTTGCCAGCCACGGGCTAAGCCGGATCGTGTTCGTGAACGGCCACGGCGGGAACACCCCCGCACTAGATGAGGCAGCGAGGTCCCTGAGACGGGAGGGGATCTACGCCTATGTCTACGTATGGTGGCGTGCGATCCCGGAGGTGATCGCGGAGGTCATCGAAGGCGGAGGCTCCCACGCCGGGGAAATGGAGACCTCGGTTGTGCTGGCCATTGCCCGAAACCTCGTGCGCCAAGAGCACTATGCGGAAGCCGTCCGAGGCGGCTCCTCCGAATGGGGAAGGATGATCCACGGGGTGAACGTGGGCTTTGACACGCTGGACTTCTCTCAGAGCGGTGCGACAGGGGATCCCGGTCGCGCCACTCCTGAAAAGGGTGCCCGGCTGCTCCAGACTGCGGCGACCCGCCTAAACGAATTCTGCAAATGGCTTTCCGCCCAGCCGGATGAAGCCCTAGCCCCCAAGCCACACTTGGATTAGGCCGACGCGGCGCGCTTCAAGCGCACGGCCGTACCGTAGGCCAGCACCTCGGCCGCCCCGGCCATGGTCTGGGCGGTGGCAAGGCGGACGCCCAATATCGCGTCTGCCCCCAACCTCTCGGCCTCCTTAACCATCCTTTGGATGGCAAGCTGGCGCGCTTCGGTCAACATCTGGGTGTAGTCCTTGATCTCGCCCCCGACCACGTTCCTCAGGCCGGCCATGATGTCCCGTCCCAGATGCCTGGCCCGGATGGTATTCCCCTGAACCAGCCCCAATACCTCGATGACCTCATGCCCCGGGATCCGATCGGTCGTCGCTATTAGCACTACGTACCTCCTTTATCCGCTCCCAGATCAAGCCGGCCAGCGCAAGAACCAGGCCGGCCACCCCCAAGAGGATCACCCACTTGAGGAACGGTGGGATTCCGGCTATTCGCCAAAGCAGCCGCACCAGTTCGTAGCCAGCGTAACCGATGAGGAGGAGAACCGAGCCGACGAGCAGCATATAGCCGAGCTTGAGCATGTCAACCTCCGAGATCTAGGTTAGCT
Organism: uncultured Thermotogaceae bacterium; assembly: GCA_964448595.1. Lineage (GTDB taxonomy): Bacteria > Bipolaricaulota > Bipolaricaulia > Bipolaricaulales > Bipolaricaulaceae > 64-32. Next base: position 4,192 of record CAYUWL010000006.1, on the reverse strand, counting down.
CCAGCTCCACGGGAAGGCAAACCATGCGTTGCTTGGACTTGCCCGCTGCCTTGCCGGAGGTGAGCGGTAAGCAGCCCTAAGCAAACGGAGGCAGCCCTCATCGGACCCATAAATCCACTGGTAGACCCCGTTCGCTCACAGCTACAGGGGCTACTATCATTCTTGTTGGTGTGTCATAGAAAGTGGACTTTCCCGTGATGTAGCGCCTGTGTATGACAGGGGATGATGGTCCCTTGGTACGCAACTCGGCTGATCTCGGTGAAGGAGCGGTGGCAGAGGTTTGCCGGTTAACTCCCAACCCTTACGCTCAGTCCAATTTTATCTCAGAGCTGAAAGATGTGCGCTTATTGGATGAGCCTTGAAAAAACTGCTGAACCTAGCTCGATTCCAATGGGTGGATCTCTTCCTCGGAGTCATTGTCGCTACTAAAAGCGCGGAAATGACCGAGGAGCAAGGTGTGGCCGAAGTTTGGGAATGTCTGGGGAATACCTGAAAATGTGCAACATTCCTGCATCCCTGAGATCGTCCGTAGGTCAACCTGGCGCTCAGCCCTACACCAAGGGGGAAAGCCTGTCGGGGGCTTGATCGATTGCAGATGGCCTGCTCTTTCTATATGATCTAACCCCCTGCGCCTAGCGAATCGAAAAGCCGCGAAACTCGCCAGTGGATTCCTCCCAATGCTCCTCCACCGACGTGACCTGGGCCAGGGGCGGCCCTTGGTGGGCGAAGGAGATGAGCTTCCTTAAGGCCTCCTCTTCCCCCTCGGCCACGATCTCCACCCTCCCATCGGGGAGGTTTCTCACGAAGCCAGAAAGCCCTAGCCTCCAAGCGAGATCCCGGGTATGAGCGCGGAAGAACACCCCCTGCACACGCCCTGACACGTAAAGGTGTACCCGCTTCCTCATACCCACCTCCCTCAGAGGAGTTCCTCGGCCCGGCGGAGAAAGGCCACCGTGAGCCGGATCGTTTGCTCCAGGTCCGAGAGGAGCAGCGTCGACACCGGGGAATGGATGTAGCGGCAAGGAACCGAGACGACCCCGGCCATGATCCCTCCCCGCTCAAGGTGAATTGCCCCGGCGTCGGTGCCCCCGTAGGAGGGGAGCTTGTACTGGTAGGGAATCCTCTCCTGTTCGGCCGTCTCCTCCAGGAACCGGACCAGGCGGGGACTCACGATGATGGACCGGTCGGCCAGGGTGATGGCCGGCCCCTGGCCGAGGCGCACCGGCTGCTTGGCGGCCGGCACCCCCGGGAAGTCCGCCCCGATGGTTCCTTCCAGGGCCAGGGCGAGCTTCGGGGCCACGCGGTACGCGGCCACCTTGGCCCCGCGCAGGCCGCCTTCCTCGCACACCGCGAAGTTCACCACCAGACGGTAGGGGAGTTTTTCCTCAGCGAGGATCCGCAGGGCCTCGATGGCCACCAGGCATCCGGCCCGATCGTCAAACGCCTTCCCGGTCACGTACCCCTCCCGCAGTTCCTGGAAAGGATAGTGAATGGTGGCCGGATCCCCCAGGTGGATCCCCAGCTTTTCGGCCTCAGCCCGGCTTTTTGCGCCCACGTCCACGAACAGGTCTTCCAGCGGTACCACCCTCTTCCGCTCCTCTTCCTTCAGAATGTGGGGCGGGGCGGACCCAATCACTCCCTGCACCTTGTCCCCGCTGCGAGTACGTATGGTAACCCGGTGGCCGAGGAGGATGCGCTCGTCCCAGCCGCCCAAGGGTGAAAGGCGCAAAAACCCGTCGTCCTCGATCCAGCGCACCATGAACCCCACTTCGTCCATGTGGGCATCCAACATCACCGTCTCCCCTTCGCCGCGGGAGCAGATGAGGTTCCCCAGGGGATCCACCTCGCAGGAGTCCACATACGGAGCCACCATGTCCCGGATGACCTCGCGCACCTCGCCCTCAAACCCCGCCACCCCAAATGCATCCGAGAGCACCCTCAACCTTTCGACCAGTTCCATACCTATCCTCCTTATATTCCCAGAAAATTGAACAGTCCCGGCATGGTATCGAGAATGCGCTTTGCTTCCTCCGTCTGGGAGGCAGGCACCAGCAGCCCTACCCCGACCAGTCCCCGCCGGGGAGCAAGTTCGTCCGTGACCCAGGCGGTGAGGCCCTTCGCCTCCAGCCTGCCTTTGGCGATATGGGCCTTGTAGGCTGTGGGGAAACGTGCCACCAAGACCAGCCTGTTTTCGTCCATCGGGCGAGGGAAGTATATCAAGAACACTAGACGTGCAAGGCTTTGTACAGACGTTCGGCCACGCCTCGGGGGAGGCCCGGCACTGAAAGGAGCTCCTCCAGGGAGGCCCGCCTAAGGCCTTCCAGGGAGCCAAACCGCCTAAGGAGGAGGTCCCGCCGCTTGGGGCCGATCCCCTCCACCGAGTCAAGGAGGCTAGCCAGGGCCCTGCGCCCCCTGAGGCGGCGGTGATAGTCGATCGCGAACCTGTGCGCCTCGTCACGGATCTTCTGCAGGAGCTTTAGTGCCTGGGAGCCGCGGGGGAGCCGCACCGGCTCGGGGCGGCCGGGGAGGTACACGAGCTCCTCCTTTTTTGCCAGGGCCGCGACCTCGATCCCGGAAAGCCCATGCTCCTCCAGGGCTCGCAGGGCCACGGAAAGCTGCCCTTTCCCCCCATCCACCAGGATCAAATCCGGGAGGTCCGAGAACCGCCCCTTGGCCACTGCGGGGTCGGAGAGCTCGGCCAGGCCGTGGGAGAGCCGACGGGAGAGCACCTCGTACATCATAGCGTAATCGTCGGGCTTGCCTTCACACCGGACCCGAAACCGCCGGTAGGCATCAGTTCGGGGGCGCCCCCCCACGAACACCACCATGGAGCCAGTGGCCTCCTGGCCTTTCAGGTTTGAGATGTCGAACGCCTCGATCCTCCAGGGACGGACCGAGAGCCCCAGGGCCTGGGCGAGCTTTTCCACGGCGTCCCCCTCGGCGGAAAGCTCCTCGGCCGCCGCCCGCCTGAGGGAGAGCTGCGCGTTCCGCTGGGCCATCTCCACCAGCCTCCGCCGCTCGCCCCGCTGGGGGACGTGCACCTGCACCTTCCCGCCCCGGCGGGAAGAGAGGTAGGCGGCCAGCGCCTCAGCCCCCTCGCACCCCTCCGGAAGGAGCACCTCCTGAGGGATAGCAGTGGCCCGGGTGTAATACTGGTCCAGGAATTCTTCCAGCGCCTCTTCCGGAGACGTTTCCACCGGTAGCTTAAGCGGAAAGCCCTCGCGGCCGATGAGCCTACCTCCACGCACGATGAGCACGGTGCCGTAGCCCCGTTCCCCCTCCACCGCGATCCCGATGACGTCCAGGTCCACGGGTTCCGTCAGGGCCACGGCCTGCCGCTCCCGGATCCGCTCTAGGGCCTGGATCTGATCCCGGAGGTGGGCGGCGTGCTCGAACCGCTCCTCGGCCGCCGCCTGGACCATGGCCTCCCTGAGGGAAGCGATCACCTCTTCTACCCGCCCCTCGAACAGCAGGGCTGCCCGATCTACATAGCGCCGGTACTCCTCCTCGGACACTAAGCCCGCACAGGGCCCTGAGCAGCGGCCGATGTGGTAGAGAAGACAAGGGCGGTCCAGGCGCCGGGCGTCCAGGTCCAGGTTGCAGGTGCGGATGGGGAAAAGCTTGTGAGCGAGCTTGAGGACTTTGCGCATGGCCTTGCTTGAGGTGTAGGGGCCGAAGTAGCGGGCCCCGTCCTCCCCTCGCCGCCGTACCACTTGCACCCTGGGAAAGCGTTCTTTTGTGATCTTGAGGTAGGGGTAGCGCTTGTCGTCCCGCAGGCGCACGTTGAACCGGGGCCGGTGCTTTTTGATCAGGGCGTCCTCCAGGATCAGGGCCTCGGCCGCCGAGGCGGTCTCGATGACCTCGAGCTCAGCGATCTCCCGCACCAGGCGGCGCACCTTGTAGGGGAGGGTTCGCTCGGCCTGGAAGTAGCTTCGCACCCGGGCCCTGAGGGAGGAGGCCTTGCCCACATACAGCACCTCCCCTTGTGCCCCACAGAAGATGTACACCCCGGGGGCCTTGGGCAGCCCGGCGAGTTTTTCCTTCAGCGCCTTTTGTGGCATCCTGTGAAGATTATCGCCTCAGGCGCGGCGGTGCAGAAGGCCACTTTGGCCGGCGAGCAGGACGAGGAGGAACAGGCCGGTGGCCACGAGCACGATGGCCGCCCCGGAGGCGATCCCGGTCCAATACGAAA
>CAYUWL010000005.1:0-32595 GCA_964448595.1 uncultured Thermotogaceae bacterium | reverse complement strand
CCCTCCCGGTGATCCCGAAACTCAAGCTCACCGATCAGGGGCTGGTGGACGTGGACCAGTTCCGCCACGTGCCGTTGTTTGAGCAGGGGTAAGTGGCTTGTGTCACCCTTATAATCTCGGGGAGGTGAGAGGTGAGCGCCTTAAAGGAACGCGCGAAGGAGCTAATTGACCGACTGCCCGAGGAGTTGGTTAGCCGTTTGATAGAGGATATCGAGGACATGATCGAGCTCGAACGGGCTATCGCTGAGGAAGAAGAGAAACCGGGAGTCCCTCTGGAGCAATTGCTAAGGGAGCTTGAGGCAGAAGGAAAACTGTAAACCACGTTGAAGTACAGGCTTCTGCTCAAGCCGACCGCCTATAGGCAGATAAAGGGCCTCGATCCCCAGGTGGCACGGCGAATTGTAAATGCGCTGCTTCAGCTACAGGAGGAACCACGCCCTCCGGGTGCCGCCCGGCTGCGAGGAACGCTGTCTGGCTACAGGATTCGGGTGGGGAATTGGCGGATTCTGTACACGATCGATGACGAGGCTCGTGAAGTCCAGGTGTATAGAATCAGGCATCGACGGGAGGCCTACCGCTGAATGGTAGAGAGGTGTAAACTTTAAGGGGCATGAAAGCGTTTTCGTTTTGGCTGTATCACCTGGTGTTGGGGATCGGGGCCGCGCTGGTGGGGCTGGTGATCGGTTTCCTCGTCAAGACCCCGCCCACCTCGGTAAGCTCGATCCTCCTGGTGATCGGGCTCCTGCTCCTCGCAGGCGGCGCGCTTTGGAGCCGAAGGCTGAGGCAGAAAAGCCGCTAGCCGTTGCCCAAGGGGTGTGGGCGTTCCGGTCGGCTGGGTTCGCTGGCCAGGTCTCCACCCTGATCTCGCTGGGGGAGGAGGCACTGGTCGTTGACCCACCCATGTTCCGGGCCGAGGCAGAAGGGATCCGGGCTTTCGCTCAGAAGCAGGGCCTCAGGATCACCTGGCTCGCTCTTACCCACGCCCACGGCGACCACGCCTACGGGATGGCTCACTTTCCCGAGGCCCTCGTGATCGCCCACCGGGAGTTCTGGCCCTTCTGGGGCCAGGCAGCTTTGCAAGAGGCGGAGTACTTCGCGCGGGTCTTGCCGGGCTATCGACCCCCGCCCCTTCGCGAGCCCAACCTCGCCTTCGATCGGGAGCTTTCACTCCTCCTCGGCAGCCGGCGCCTGATCCTCCGCCACACCCCGGGCCACTCCCCGGACGGTCTCGTCGTTGAGCTCCCCGGCGAGCGGATCTGGATCTGTGGCGACACGGTGATCCCCATCCCCTACCTCGCCTCCGGCGATCGCGTGGAGCTCCTTCGAACGCTCCGGAAGCTCCTTTCCTGCTGGCGCGGAGAGACGATCGTCATGGGCCACGACCGGGTACTCCGGGGGGAAGAAGCCGGGGTGGCGATCGAACGCAACACAGGCTACCTTGAGTCACTGGGGGAGGTCGTGCAAGAAGCCCTCGCGAAAGGGGCATCGCGGGAGGAGGTGCGGCGGATCCCGCTTTCGGCCTTCGGGATCCCCAAGGACGCCCTCGGAGGGCTGGCGGCAGAACTCCACCGGGTGAACCTGGACCGGACCTACGAGGAGTTCGCGAGGGATAGGGTTTGACCCCCTCCCTGGCGGCGGTTACCCTTCTCGTGGGAGGGGGGAGGGATGCGGCTTGGGATCGACATTGGTTCCCTGACCGTTAAGGTGGTGGCCGTGGACGGTCGGGGACACGGAACGGTTGGGATTTACCGCCCATCACATGGGGCCCCCCTGCAGACGGTCCTTTCGGCGCTCGAGGAGGCTTTCAAGGAGCTGCCGCCTGAGAGAGTGAAGGCCGTTGGGGTGACAGGGTCCGGGGGGAGGCTCCTTGCGGAGCTCCTCCCCGCTCAGTATGTGAACGAGCTTGTCGCCCAGACGCGGGCCGTGGCGCTCTATCACCCGGAGGCCCGGACCGTCATCGAGATAGGTGGTCAAGACTCCAAGCTCCTGGTGCTGGAAGCCCGGGATGGGAGGCTTGTGCTTGTGGACTTTGCCTTGAACAGCCAGTGCGCCGCTGGAACTGGTTCCTTCCTTGAGCAGCAGGCGGCCCGGCTCGGGATTACGATCGAGGAGTTCTCCGAGCTCGCCGCCCAGGCTCGGGATCCTCCTTATATCGCCGGCCGCTGCGCCGTGTTCGCCAAATCGGACATCGTGCACTTGCAGCAAGTTGGCACCCCGCTTCGGGAGATCCTCGGGGGCTTATGCATGGCCCTCGCCCGTAACTTCTGTTCCGACGTCGCCCAGGGAAGACCTTTCCGCCGGCCGATCCTCTTCCAAGGGGGTGTGTCCAAGAACCGGGGGATGATCCTCGCCTTCGAGGCAGTGCTCGGCCTTCGGCCTGGGGAGCTGATCGTCCCCGAGCACCAAGTCCTGATGCCGGCTATCGGGGCGGCCCTGATCGCCGGAGAACGGGAAGGCGGGGGGCTCGACTGGGAGGGCGCTTGGGACAGGATCTTGCGGGTGGCCTCCGCGGAGGAAACGGGCGCCCCGAGGCACGAACGTCTCGTAGAGAGGGGTTCGGTCGCCGAGGATCCCTTCCCTGCGCTACACAGGCGGACCGTGGGTTTCCTGGGGGTCGATGTCGGCTCGATAAGCACCAAGGCGGTGGCGATCGATGCGGAGGGAAGGCTCCTTGCTAAGGTGTACCTCCGGACCCGGGCGGATCCCCTGGGGGCGGTAAGGGAATGCTTACGGACCCTGGGAGAGCGGGTGGGGAGAAAGCTCGATGTGCACGGAGTTGGGGTAACGGGTTCGGGCAGAGAGCTTGTGGGCTGGTATGTGGGGGCGGACGTGGTGAAGAACGAGATCACGGCCCAGGCCCGGGCTGCGGCCGCCATCGACCCTGAAGTCGACACCGTGTTCGAGATCGGGGGGCAGGACTCCAAGTACATCCGCATCGAGGACGGAATCGTAGTGGACTTCACCTTGAACAAGGCCTGTGCTGCCGGGACCGGCTCTTTCCTCGAGGAGCAGGCGGCCAGGCTCGGGGTCCCGGTCGAGGAGCTCGTCGCGCTTTCCCTCTCCTCCACCCGCCCGGTCCGCCTTGGGGAGCGGTGCACCGTGTTCATGGAGTCCGACCTCATCCACCACCAACAGCGTGGGGCAGCGAAAGGGGACCTGGCGGCCGGGCTGGCCTACTCCATCGCCATCAACTACCTCAACCGGGTGGTGGGGGACAAACCCATCGGGGGGAGGATCCTCTTCCAGGGAGGGGTCGCGGGGAACCGAGCCGTGGTGGCCGCCTTCGAAAACCTCCTCGGAAGGCGGATAACCGTCCCCCCACACTTCGAGGTCACCGGGGCGCTCGGGGCCGCCCTGATCGCCCGGGAGGTATTGGGATGACCAAGTTCAAGGGGTTTGACCTCTCGGAGCGCCCCTACAAGACCCGGAACTTCACCTGTCGGGGTTGCCCCAACGTGTGCCGCATCACCCAGGTGGAGTTCCCCGGGGAGCCGCCGCTTTTTTACGGGGCCCGCTGCGAGCGGTTCGAGAAACGCCTTAAGGGGGAAGGGAAGCTCCCGGACCTCTTCCGCCGACGCAGCGAGATCATCTTCGACCCCGACGGGGGGGATATCCCCCTTGAAGGGGTCCTGCGGTTTGCGCCTCATGGGAGGCCGCGGGGGAGGGTTGGCATCCCCAGGGCGCTGCTCATGTGGGAGCTGTTCCCCTTCTTCTGTGCGTTCTTCCGGGCGTTGGGCTACGAGGTCGTGCTTTCCCCCGCCACCAGTCAGCAACTGGTCCGGGTTTCACTGGGGCTGGCCCCGCCGACGGCGTGTCTTCCGGCCAAGGTAGCGTGCGGCCACGTGGAGGCACTGATCGAGGAGGGGGTGGACATCCTGTTCATCCCGGCCCTGATCGACGCCGCCCATCCCAACACCCGCACCAAGACCAACTACAACTGTCCCCTGGTCCAGGCCCAGCCCTACATCCTCGCCTCGGGGTTCGACTTCCCCTCCCTTGGGGTGGAGGAAGTTACAGTCCCCCTCCATTTCTACCGCGAAGGGCTGATAAAGAAGGAGCTCCTCTCCCTGGCCCGCCGGCTCGGTGGGGGGAAAAGGGAGGCGGAGGGGGCGCTTGCGGCAGCCTGGGAGGCGGAGCGGGAGACGAGGGAGAGGCTCCTTGCGCTGGGGAGGGAAGCCCTGGAGCTGGTAAGGGAGGGGGAAACGGGGATCGTGATCCTCTCCCGGTCCTACAACGGCTGCGACCGGGGGCTGAACCTGGGGGTCCCGGAAAAACTTAGGAAGCTCGGAGCCTTGCCCATCCCGATCGACTGCCTACCTTGGGAGGAGGTGGAGGTCGACCCCCTTTACCCCTTCATGCAGTGGCATGCGGGCAAGAGGATCCTCGCCGCAGCGGAGATCGTGCGCTGTACCTCCGGCCTGTGGGCCGTGTACCTCTCCCACTTCGGCTGCGGCCCTGACTCCTTCATCGCCCACTACGTGCGGGAGGCCCTGCGGGGGAAGCCCTTCCTCACGTTAGAGCTGGACGAGCATTCGGCCGATGCCGGGATCCTCACAAGGCTTGAGGCTTATTTGGACTCGATTTCCGCGCTCAAAAAGCAGCTGCGGCCCCCAGAACCCCGACCCATGCCCCGTCCCCGGGAGGCCTTCGACCGCAAGAAGACCATTTACCTCCCCTACATGGTGGACCACAACTACGCCCTGGAGGGGGCTCTGGCACACTTCGGCTATCGGGCGGAGACCCTTCCCCCGCCGGACGAGGAGTCCCTGGCCCTGGGGAGGAAATACGCCACCGGAGGGGAGTGCCTGCCCTTCATCCTCACCACCGGCGATTTCCTCAAATTGGTCCGCAGGGAGGACTTCGATCCCCAGCGGTCCTGTCTGTTCATGGCCACGAGCACCGGGCCGTGCCGGTTCTGCCACTACTTCGCCGCCCAGAAGATGATCCTGAGGCGGCTCGGCTACGATGTGGATTTCATCGCCCTTGAGGCCTACGACGCCTACACCATCAAGGACCTGGGGACCGCGTTCCGCCGCACGGCTTGGTACAGCATCACGGCCGTGGACCTCCTGCAGAAGCTCCTTTGGCGGACCAGGCCGTACGAAGTCCGCCCCGGGGAGACGGAAGCGCTCTACCGAGAGGCGCTGGAGGGAATCAGGGCGGCCCTGGCCCAGGACGGGACAAAAGGGCTGCTTGCGGTCTTCCCGGGGATAGTCGAGCGCTTCCTCAAGGTAGACCGCCGGGAGGGTGAGCGCCCCCTGATCGGGATCGTGGGCGAGATCTACGTACGGGCTAACCCCTTCAGCAACGCCGGCCTGGTGCAGTTGATAGAAGAGCTGGGAGGGGAGGTCCGCATCGCCCCGATGGGGGAGTGGTTTTCCTACACGTTGTACAAGAAGCTCGGGGACACCCGTCTCCGGCGCGAGTGGCCCCTCCACATAAAGACCCGCCTGGAGAGGCTTGTGCTGCAGCGTGACGAACATCGCCTCGCGCGGGCCCTCAGGGAGGGACTTCCCCCCTGGGAGGTCGAGGAGCCGCCAACCCAAGTGGTCGTCAGCCACTCGGAGCCCTACATCTCGGAGGCTTACCGGGGGGAGCCGGTGCTTACGGTGGGGAAGGCCATCGATTACGCCCTGAAGGGGTTCGACGGGATCGTGAACGTAATGCCCTTCAGCTGCATGCCCGGCACCATGGTGGCCGCCGCCTCAACCCGGGTGAAGCGGGACTACGGCATCCCCTGGATCAACCTCACCTTCGACGGTCAGGAGCAGACCCACCTGCGCACCCGCCTGGAGGCCTTCCTGCACCAAGCCTGGCTCCATCGCCGCGCCCGCTAGGTCCCTTCGGCCAGCTTGCGGGCGAAGGCCCGGGCCCTTTTCAGGTCCTCCTCATTGGGTCGGTGCCGGTGAAGTAGTCCTAGGGTGAACCAGTCCCGCCCAGGGCAGGAAAACCGGTCCACCACTTCTGCTCCCTTCTCCATGAGAATCTTCGCAAGTGCGTCCAGCTGTTTCGCTTGGGTGCCGTAGGTACCGAACACCGCCGCCTTCACCCCGTTGAGCTTGGGCAAGCCGCGGAGGAATCGCACCATCGCCCGCGATGGCCGGCCGAAGTACACCCCATCGCCGACGAAGAGAAGCTCCGGCTGGGCGAAATCTTGTGCCGAAGCCTTGTGCACATCTAGGGCCTGCGCCCCGAGCTCCCTGGCGATGGCCCGGGCCACCTTGCGCGTGTTGCCCGTCAAGGAGGCGTAAAGCACTAGTGCACGCATGTCGTCAGGGATTATACTGTTTTCGCTATGAGGTTGATCGCTGACCTTCACATCCATTCCCGCTTCTCGCGGGCCACAAGCCGGGACATGGACCTCCCGCATCTAGCCCAGTGGGCCGCCTGGAAGGGCATCGACATCTTAGGGACGGGGGACTTCACCCACCCGGATTGGTTCCGGGAGCTCTCCCAGGAGCTCGAGCCCGCCGGGGAGGGGGTTTATCGGTACGGCGACACCTACTTCCTCCTCACCTGTGAGCTTTCGGCCATCTGGTCGGTCGGAGGACGGGTGAGGCGGGTCCACTTTTTAATCCTGGCCCCGGACCTCACCGCGGTTGCTCGCATCAACCGGGAGCTTTCGCGCCTGGGGAACCTGGCCGCCGACGGCCGGCCCACGTTCGGGGTCTCAGGCGAGCGCCTCGTCACCACGGTGCTTGGCGCCTGCCCCGAGGCAGTGGTGATCCCGGCCCACGCCTGGACGCCTTGGTACTCCATCTTCGGGGCGAACTCCGGCTTCGACTCCCTGGAGGAGGCTTTAGGCGGGATGGTCAGGCACATCTTTGCCATCGAGACCGGGCTTTCCTCGGACCCGCCCATGAACTGGCGCCTTTCGGCCTTGGACAGGGTGGCACTCGTCTCCTTCTCCGACGCCCACTCCCCGGCGCGCCTCGGGCGGGAGGCCTGTGTGTTCGACCTTCCCGAACTTAGTTACTCGGCCTTGGCTTCCGCCATCCGGAGCAAGGATCCAAAACGGTTCTTGCTTACGATCGAGTTCTTCCCCCAAGAAGGGAAGTACCACTACGACGGCCACCGGGCCTGTGGAGTGATCCTCTCGCCAAAGGAGACGAAGGCCCACGGGGGGCGCTGTCCGGTCTGTGGCCGACCGCTTACCATCGGGGTGATGCACCGGGTGGAAGCCCTGGCCGACCGGCCCGAGGGCTTTCGGCCGCCTGGGGCAATCCCCTACCGATCGCTTGTCCCCTTGGAGGAGATCATCGCCCAGGCCCTGGGGCAGGGCCGGGACACAAAAGGCGTGCGGGATGAGTACTTGAAACTTGTCTCCCGCTTCGGGAGCGAGTTTAGGGTCCTGCTGGATCTTCCGGAGGAGGAGCTCTCCCCGGGCACCCCACCCAAGATCCTCTCGGCCATCCGCAAGGTGCGGGCCGGGGAGCTCCAGATCCGCCCGGGCTACGACGGGGTGTACGGGGAGATTCGGATTCCGCTGGACGAGGGCCCCAAGGAACTTTCGTTGTTCTAGCGATGAAGCCCCTCTCTGGAGTTCGGGTCCTGGACCTGTCTAGGATACTGGCCGGACCGCTCGCCGCCTGCTGGATGGCGGACCTCGGGGCCGAGGTGATCAAGGTGGAGCGGCCTGGGGTGGGGGACGAGACCCGCCGTTGGGGGCCGCCGTTTGTAGCGGGCCAGTCCGCCTACTTCCTGGCCGTGAACCGTGGGAAGTACGGGATCGCCCTGGACCTGGGCAGTCCCGAGGGCCAGGAAACCCTCCGCCGGCTCATCGCAAAGAGCGACATTTTGGTACACAACTTCCTCCCCCGCACGGCAAAGCGCCTGGGCCTTTCGTACGAGGAGGTGCGGACGGTCAACCCCCGCATCGTCTACGTGGCCATCGCGGGCTTCGGCCCGGGGCCCTACCACGAGCGGCCTGGCTTCGACGCCCTGATCCAGGCCATGGGGGGCCTGATGGCCATCACCGGGGAAGGGGACCGGCCGGTCAAGGTAGGGGTGGCCATCGTCGATATCTTGGCAGCCTGGGCAGCCCTTTCGGGGACGCTCGCCGCGCTCCTTGAGCGGGAGAGGACCGGGAAGGGCCGTGCGGTGGAGATCGCCCTTTCCGACTGCGCGGTCGCAGCGCTGGTCAACGTGGGCCAGGCGTTCCTGCTCACGGGCAAGGAGCCCCGGCGCCTGGGGACCGCCCACCCCCACATCGTCCCCTACCAGGCCTTTCCGGCGGCGGACGGCCTGCTCATGGTAGCGGTGGGGACAGACGGGCAGTTCCGCGCCCTGTGCGACGTTCTCGAAAGGCCGGAGCTAGCCTGCGATCCCCGCTTTTCCACCAACCCCGCCCGGGTGACCCACCGGGAGGAGCTGGTTGCGATCCTGGAGGGGGAGTTTCGCAAGACGACCCGGGGGGAATGGATGGCCAGGCTCCTTTCCGCCGGGGTGCCGGCCGGGCCGGTCAACTCCCTGAGGGAGCTGTTCGGCGACCCCGGGCTGGTAGGGCCCCTGCTGGTGGAGGTGGACCACCCCTCGGCGGGCCGCTACCTCAGCGTGCGCTGCCCCCTTCCCCAGGCCATGCCCCCGAGCCCCTTGCCCCCTCCCCGATTGGGAGAACACACGAGCGAGGTGATCTCCCGGCTGGCGTGAGCCGGAGGCAGTTGGAAATCCTGGTCAGGATCGGGTAACCTGGAGGGCCGCCTCCAACGTGCGGCTAGAAAGGACGCAGTTGTCCACAAAACCTGTTTCAACCAACCTCGTTTGGATAGACCTCGAAACTACAGGGCTTGAGCCGGAGTCATGCGTGATCCTGGAGATCGCCACCTTGATAACCGACAAGGACCTGAACGTGATTGCCGAGGGCCCGAACCTCGTGATCCGTCAGCCGGAGGAAGCGCTCAAGTCCATGGACCCCTGGGCAAAAAGGCAACACGAGGCCTCCGGGCTCCTCGCGGAGGTTCGCCGCTCCGGCGTGAGCCTTGTCCAGGCCGAGGAGGAAACCCTGGCCTTCCTCAGGGAGCATACGCCGCCCAGGGCTTGCCCGCTGTGCGGGAGCTCAATCTGCCTCGATCGCAGGTTCCTGGTGCGCTACATGCCCCGGGTAAGCGAGCATTTGAGCTACCGGCATGTGGATGTGAGCTCCCTGAAGGAGCTGGTGGCGCGTTGGTTTCCGGAAAAGGCTCTAAAGCGCAGACAAACGTCCCCTCACCGGGCCCTGCCGGATATCCTGAGTTCACTGGAAGAGCTACGCTACTACCGGGAACACGTTTTTCGGAAGGAGTAATCTCTCCCTGTTCGGCACGTCAACCTGCTGACGTTTCCACAAAGCCTGGCGACAGGGGGGCCGCCTTACCGAGACAAAAGAGCGGAAAGCACCCGCTCGGGGGTAAATGGCGCACGCCTCAGGCGCACGCCCACTGCGTCGTAGATGGCGTTTGAGATGGCAGGGAGCGGCCCGTTGATCCCAACCTCGGCGATGGACTTGGCCCCAAACGGGCCGGTGGGCTCTTCGGACTTCACCAGCACCACCTCGATGTGCGGGACGTCCAAGGCGCAGGGGATCTTGTAGTCGAACAGGTTCGCATTCAGACAGCGTCCTTTACCGGAGAACAAAAGTTCCTCGGTGAGGGCATGGCCGATCCCCTGCACGATCGCCCCCTCAAGCTGCCCCTCGGCGAGCTTGGGATGAATGGCCACGCCGCAGTCGGCCGCGGCCACGAACCGCTCCACCCGCACCACCCCGGTCTCGGTATCCACCGCTACCTCACAGAAGAAGGCGGCGAACGGGGGTGGGGATTCCGGGGGGACAAAAGAGGCCGTAGCGGCGATCTGGTGTTGATCCACCACGTAGGTGGCCCGGTGGCCCACCTCGGATAGCGCCACAGACTTTTCGGTTTTCTTGCTCATCACCCGCTCGCCGGAAAGCTCCAAGTCCCCGGGCGCCTCCTCCAGCATCCCGGCCGCCACCTTCAGGATCTGGCGACGCACCTCCTCGGCGGCCCGCAGGACCGCCGTGCCCGAGACGTAGGTGGTGCTTGAAGCGTAGGCCCCCACGTCAAACGGGGTGAGGTCCGTGTCGGAGGAATAAACCACAATCTTCTCCACCGGGACCCCGAGGACCTCGGCGGCGATCTGGGCGAGGATTGTATCCGAGCCGGTGCCGAGGTCGGTGGCCCCAACCAAAAGCCGGAAGGAGCCGTCCTCGTTCATCACGATGGTGGCGGCTCCCATGTCGATCCCGGTGATCCCCGAGCCCTGCATGGCACAGGCCATGCCCACCCCGTAGGCCCAGGGGCCCTCACGGCGTTTTTCGGTCCGCTTCTTGTGCCAGCCGATCCTCTCTGCGCCCACCTTGAGGCACTCCTCCAGGGCGCAGGAGCGCACGATCTGGGCCACCCCCTCGCGGCCCTCGCCGATCTTTTCGAAGATGGGCGAGGTCTCCCCGGCCCGGATGTGGTTTTTGAGCCGGAGTTCTATGGGGTCCATTCCAAGCCGCTCGGCCAGCTCGTCCATAGCCACCTCGAGGGCGAAGTACCCTTGGGTCGCCCCATAGCCCCGGTAGGCCCCGGCCACCGGGAGGTTCGTGTACACCGCCTTCCCGTGGAAGTGGAGGTGCGGTGCCTTGTTGTAAAGGGGCAGGGTCTTGGAGCCCACGTTGGAGAGCACCGTAAGGGCATGGGCCCCGTAGGCCCCAGTGTTAGACAGGGCTTCCATCTCAACGGCATGGAGGGTGCCGTCATGCTTGGCCCCAAGCCGCACCCGCACCCGCATGGGGTGGCGTGTTCGGGCGCAGACAAACTCCTCCTCCCGGGTGTAGGCCATCACCACCGGCCGACCGGTCCTGAGGGCCAACGCCGCGGCCACGTCCTCCAGGATGATCTCCTGCTTGGTCCCAAAGCCCCCGCCGATCCGGGGCTTTATCACCCGGATGCGGTGCATGGGGAGACCAAGAGCCCGGGCCACGATCCGGCGCACATGGAAGGGCACCTGGGTAGAGGTGCGGATCACAAGGCGCCCGTCCTCGTCGAAATAAGCGACTGTACAGTGGGGCTCGATGGGGGTGTGCTGGAAGTAGGGAATCTCGCAGGTCGCCTCCACCACCACGTCGGACTCGGAAAAGCCCCGCTCGATATCTCCCACCGGGATGTCCACCGCCGCGGCGATGTTGCGGCGGGCGTCGTGGATACCGGCTGCGTCCTCCTCGTCGTGGATGACCGGGGCGCCATCGGCCAGGGCCTCATCGGGGGAGAAGACCGCGGGAAGGATCCTGTACTCCACCCGGATCAGCCGCAGGGCCTCCTCGGCCACCTCCTCGGACTCGGCCGCCACGGCGGCCACGCGGTCCCCCACGAACCGGACCTTGCGGTCGAACAGAAAGCTGTCGTACGGGGAGGGTTCCGGCCACCCTTGTCCGGCGGTGGTGTAGGGGATCCGCTCGACGTTTCCATGGTGGAGGATGCAAACGACGCCGGGCAGGGCCTCGGCCTCGGAGGTGTCGATGGAGACGATCTCCGCGTGGGCATGGGGCGAGTGGAGGATCTTCCCGACAAGCGTTCCCGGGATGTCTACGTCCAGGGTGAACTTGGGCCGGCCGCATACAAGCGCCACCCCGTCCACCTTACGCACGTTTTTCCCAACCGAAGTTCGTTTGCGCTCTGCCACTACCTCCATCGGCCCTCCCTCTTCCACTCGGCGGCAAGGAGGATCGCGCGGACGATCTTCGCGTAGCCGGTGCAGCGGCACAGGTTCCCGGAGATCGCGGCCCGGACCTCCTCCGGGGTGGGGTCGTCGTTTCGGGAAAGCAGCTCGTAGGCCGTGAGGATCATCCCGGGAGTGCAGAAGCCGCACTGCACAGCCCCGGCCTCCAGGAACGCCTCCTGCAAGGGGTGGAGGTCGTCCACGCTTCCCAGCCCCTCCAAGGTGGTGACCCTCCGGCCACGCACCTTGGCGGCGAAGGTGATACAGGACCGCACTGCCCGGCCGTCTACGAGCACGGTGCAGGCCCCACAATCGCCGGTGTTGCAGCCCTGCTTCACCGACTTCATCCCCAACCGCCGCAGGAGGGAAAGGAGCGACTCCCCAGGCTCAATATCCACATATTGCTGCTCACCATTCAATTCGAAATAAATCTTCATCTTCGCATCCGTCACGCGTCACCCATCTTTTCCGCAGCCCGCTTGAGCGTACGGGCGACAAGAGGTCCGACGACGGCCTTGCGCCAGGCCGCGCTCGCCCGTCGGTCCGAGCTCACCTCCACCTGAGCCTCCACCCGGTCGCGCACCTCCCGCCACAGCCCTTCCCCCGGCTGGTTCCCAACCAGAAAATCCTCCAGCCAGGTGAGGCGCCGGCCCCGCCTGGGGGTGGCACCGACCGCCACACGGGCCCAGGCGATCTTTCCGTCCTCGACTCCTAGGCCGCAGGCGCAGTTGAGGAGGGCGATGTCACAAGCTGAGCGGGACAGCTTCTCGAAGGCAAATGCCCCTTCCCAAGCCGGGAGCCTGATTTCGGTGAGCACTGCATTCCTAAACATCTTGCGGAATTGCCTTTGCCAGAGCTCTTCCGCCGAAGCCCGGTGTTCCCCTTTCTCGTCGGACCAGCGGACCTCAGCCCCAAGTGCCACTAGGACAGTGGGGATGTCGGCCCAAGGGTGGGCGGAGGCCACCGCCCCCCCTAGGGTGGCCATGTTGCGCAGGGGCGGAGCGGCCACCCGGCGCAGCACCTCGCAGAGGAATCCGCCGAGGTACTCCTTGGCCGCCTTGCTCTCCAGGATTCCGGTGAGGGTGGTCGTAGCCCCGATGCGCAAGCCCCCTCCCTCCTCGCGGACGTAGGAGAGTCCCATCCCTGTGATGTCGATCAAGCCTTCGAGGTCGCCTCTAGCGGAGCGGGCCAAGTCCACGCCCCCGGCGAGGAGGGCGGCGCGGCCACAGTAGGCCGCAAGAAGGGACAACGCCTCGTCGACGTCGCGCGCGAAGTGGTACCGCTTTATCCCGGAAAGGCGCATCGTGTTGGCAGTGTAGCCGAACTCCAAAGCCAGGACAAACCGACATCTCTTGACAGGCCACGGACAGGTCTGGATAATTCGTTATGGCGATACGCAGTATCCCTAAAAATTCGCTTGGCATTCCAACCACTGCCCCGCCTTTGCTAAAGCTCCGTGACATCGTCAAGTCCTTTCCCGGTGTAGTCGCCAACGACCACGTCTCCCTTGAGGTCCAGGCCGGAGAGATCCACGCCCTGCTCGGGGAAAACGGGGCCGGCAAAACCACCCTGATGAACATCCTGTACGGCCTCTACCGCCCTGATTCAGGCCACATCTTCATAAAGGGGGAGGAGGTCCACATCCGCTCGCCCCGGGATGCCATTGCCCACGGCATCGGCATGGTGCACCAGCACTTCAAGCTCGTCTATCCCCACACCGTGGCCGAGAACGTGGCCCTGGGCCTAGCTGGAACGCCGTTTTGGCAGCCGGCCCGGGTGGTCGAGCGGGGGCTCAAGGAGCTCTCCGAGCGCTACGGCCTTCCGGTGGATCCGCGGGCGCGGGTGTGGCAGCTTTCCGCCGGGGAGCAGCAGCGGGTGGAGATCCTCAAAGCTTTGTATCGTGGGGCGGAGATCCTGATCCTGGACGAGCCCACCAGCGTCCTCACCCCCCAGGAAACTGCCGAGCTGTTCAAGGTGCTCTCGCGCATGAAACAGGAGGGCCACGCGGTCATCTTCATCACCCACAAGCTCGGGGAGGTGATGGAGGTCGCTGATCGGGTAACGGTGATGCGCCGGGGCAAGGTGGTGGGCACGCTGCCGACAGCCGAGACGGACAAAGGGTCCCTCGCCCGGATGATGGTGGGCCGGGAGGTGGTGTTCCGCCTGTCCAAGGGCGAATGCCATCCGGGGGAGGAGGCCTTGGTGGTGGAGGACCTCCATGCCCTCTCTGACCGGGGGATCCCGGCCTTGCGCGGGGTGTCGTTCACCGTGCGGCGCGGGGAGATCCTGGGCATCGCCGGGGTAGCCGGGAACGGCCAGCACGAGCTGGTGGAAGTCATCACCGGTCTGCGCAGGGCTCAGCGTGGGCGAATCACCATCCTGGGGGAAGATCTCACCAATCGGTCCGCCCGCAGGATGGCAGACGCAGGGGTGGCCCACATCCCAGAAGAGCGCCTGCGCATGGGCATCGTCCCTGGGATGTCGGTCGAAGACAATCTGATCCTGAAAAAACACCACCGCCGTCCGTTCTCACGGGGACCCCTCCTTCAGCTCCGGAAGGTGCACGCCTTCGCAAAACGGGTCATTGAGGAGTACGACATTATGACCCCCTCCCCACGGACCCCGGCCAAGCTCCTCTCGGGGGGAAACATCCAAAGGCTGATTTTGGCCCGTGAACTCTCGGGCCAGCCGGGCCTGGTGGTGGCAGCCCATCCCACATATGGCCTTGACGTGGGGGCCACTGAACAGATCCGGCAGCTCCTGATAAGACAAAGGGATGCCGGCGTGGGGGTGCTCCTCGTTTCGGAGGATCTGGAAGAGATCATGACCCTATCCGATCGCATTGCCGTCATGTTCGGTGGGGAGATCATGGGGGTGGTGTCTGCGGGAGAGGCGTCCCTTGCGGAGATCGGGCTGATGATGGCCGGGGAGCGCCGGCAAGCGCAAGAGCCGCGATGAAGCGCTTTGGTCCTTTCCTCTTCGAACGGAGGCTGGCCCCGCCCCGGAGTGTGGTGCTGGGGGTCTCGATGCTGGCGGTGATGCTCGCCCTCCTGGTGGGCGCGGCCATCTTCGCAGGCTATGGGGTCAATCCCTGGCATGCCTATGCCACCATCGGAAAGAGCACCTTGGGCAGCCGCTACGGGCTGATGGAGATCTTGCGGCGAGCCATCCCCTTGCTTTTGTGCGGGGTGGGGCTCGTCATCGCCTTCCGGGCCCAGTTCTGGAACATCGGTGCCGAGGGACAGCTCCTGGCCGGCGCGGTGGCGGCAACTGGCATGGCCCTGTTCTCCGGGATCCCGGGGCCGTGGCTCCTTCCGGCCATGTTCGGGGCGGGCTTTTTCGCCGGGGCGACTTGGGGGATGGTCCCGGCCTTCCTCAAGGTCAAGCTAAGGGTAAACGATGTTATCTCCACTTTGATGATGAACTACGTCATGATCTACATCGTGGAGTGGCTCATACACGGACCTTGGAAGGGGCCCACCATGCGGGGGTTTGCATACACCGACACTTTCCCCAAGGCCGCCTGGCTTCCCACATTGCCCCTCTCCCGGGTGCACTGGCCCACGCTCCTGATCGGGGTGGTGGCAGCGATCTTGGTGGCGCTGATCCTGAACAGAACACGCCTGGGCTATGAGATCCGGGTGGTGGGGGAGTCCGAGGGGGCAGCCCGGTACGCTGGAATCAACTTCCTGCGCGTGAGCCTGTGGGTGATGATCCTGTCCGGAGGGCTGGCCGGCCTGGCCGGCGTGGGGGAGGTGGCCGGGATCCACCACAAGCTGCTCTCGCCTACGCAAGTATCCATGGGCTACGGCTACACGGCCATCATCGTGGCCTGGCTGGCCCGGGGCAGCCCCGTGGTGGCCATTGTGACCTCCCTGCTCTTTGGGCTGATCTTCGCGGCGGGGGACGTGATCAAAACCGTGCTCCGCATGCCGTTCCAGGTGACAGGGGTGTTCAATGGGCTGATCTTGTTTTTCCTCATCGGGGTGGAGCTCCTCATGTACTGGCGGGTGAGACTAGCGTCCAGAGGGGAACGATGGACTGGCAAAGCTGGCTCATCGGGATCGTAGGCCGGGCCCTGGCCTTCGGCACCCCACTCCTCTGGGGGACGCTGGGGGAGATCTACGCCGAGCGGGCCGGGGTGGTGAACCTGGGGGTGGAGGGGATGATGGTGCTCGGGGCCTTTTCCGCCTTCGCCGTGGCCCAGTCCACCGGACACCCAGGCTTGGGCATCCTCGTGGCAGCAGTTGTGGGAGGGATCGCCGCCCTGATCCACGCCTTCCTCACCGTGACCCTCAGGGCCAACCAGTACGTCTCGGGCCTTGCCCTGACCATGTTCGGCTTGGGCCTGGCGGGACTGCTTGGCCGTGGCTGGGAGGGCATTCCCCTCCGCCAGCCCCTGCCCAGTGTCACCGTCCCGGGCCTCTCCAAGATCCCGCTCCTTGGGCCGATGCTGTTTGAGGACCAGAGCATCCTCACCTATACAGGGCTCATCCTCGCGGTGGTCCTGTGGCTTTTGCTTTACCGCACCCGCTGGGGGATCGTGGTTCGCTCCGTGGGAGAATCCCCGGCCACCGCGGATGCCCTGGGGGTGAACGTGTTCCTGATTCGGTATTTGTGCGTCATATTCGGCGGGGTCCTCGCCGGCGTGGCGGGAGGGTTCCTGTCCGTAGAGTACCGGCCGGCTTGGACCGAGGGGATGACGGCGGGGATGGGATGGATCGTGATCGCCCTCACCATCTTCGCTGCCTGGGACCCCCTGCAGGCCATCTGGGGGGCGCTCTTCTTCGGGGCGCTTTACCACCTCTCCTACCGACTGCAAGCCTGGCTGCCGCCTGAGCTCCTCAAGCTCATGCCCTACGCGTTCGCTATACTGGTATTGGCCATCGCTGGACTCAGTGGCAGAAAGCGTGGGGCTCCGGGTGCTCTTGGGGTTCCCTACACCCGGGGCGAGAAGTGAAAGGGGGTGAGAGCTAGGTGCAGTCGCCTTCCACACAGCGGATCCCAAGGAGTAGATAGACATTTAAATAAAGGAGGGTGATATGCGGAGGATTGGAATTATTACACTTGCAGCCCTGGCGTTTCTCGGGCTTTCCGCGCTCGCAGAGGGGAACATCAAGGCGGGGTTCATCTACGTGGGCCCCATCGGGGACTACGGCTGGTCCTTTGCCCACAACGAAGCTCGCGAGATGTTGGACCAGGAATTCGATTGGCTGGAGACGGTATATGTGGAGTCCGTGCCGGAGGGCGAGGTGGAGACCTTCCTCGACCAGCTTGTGGCTCAGGGGTGCAACGTCGTCTTCGCCACCAGCTTCGGGTTCATGGACGGGACGCTCGCCGCTGCCCTGCGGCACCCGGACGTGATCTTCGCCCACTGCGCCGGGTTCAAGCGTGCCCCGAACATGGCCTCCTACATGGCCGACTTCTACCAGGTGTACTACCTGAACGGCCTCATGGCTGGGGCGCTTACCAAGACCGGAAAGATCGGCTACGTGGGCGCGTTCCCCATCCCGGAGGTCAAGCGGCACATCAACGCGTTCACCATCGGAGCCCGCGAGGTCAACCCGAATGCCGAAGTACACGTGAAGTGGATCTATGAGTGGTTCAACCCGGCCGCGGCCAAAGAAGCCGCCGAGGCCCTGATCGCCGAGGGCTGCGACGTGTTCGCCTTCACCGAGGACTCCCCCACCGTGGTTCAAGTGGCGGCCGAGCACGGCCTCCCCAGCTTCGGCCACTACTCCCCCATGTACGACTTCGCACCTGACTACGTGGTGTCCGGCCAGCTCGTGCACTGGGAGGCCATCTACCGCGACTTCCTAAAGAAGATCCACGACGGCGTCTACACCACGCAGAACCTGCAGCACGTGGACTACTGGTGGCTGCTTTCCCAGGGGGCAGTGGAGGTGGGCGCCAAGCCGGGGATGATGATCAACCCGGTCTTCGAGGACGCCCTTAAGGCTTACGTCGTTGACCATCCCGTCTTCGGCAAGATCTCGGTATACGACCTTGTAAAAACGCGATACAACCAAATGGCCGATCCAGGCGTCACCTTCGACCCGTTCCAGGGTCCGGTATATGACCGGAAGGGCAACCTGGTGATCCCGGAGGGGATGTGGCCGTCGGTGGACACCCTCATCACCCTGGAATGGGCGGTGGAGGGCGTGGCCGGCCCCTGGCCGGGCGAGCCCGAGGAGTGAGTGGGCCAAGGGGCCGTCCGCTTTGGGCGGCCCCTCTCTTTCTCCAAGTTAGGATGGTGAAATGAACCTCGTGATCGAGCAGGCTAGGGTGGCTGACCTGTTCGGGACCTACCACGAACGGGGCTATGTGGTCATCGAGGACGGTCGCATTGAGGCCGTGGGGGAAGGCCCAGGCCCGGACGTCCCGGGAGCCCAGCGGCTGGATGCCCAGAACATGCTCCTCACCCCGGGGCTCGTGAACGCCCATGCCCACCTCTACTCTTCCCTCGCCCGGGGGGTATCCCTCCCCAACTACTCCCCCAAGAGCTTCGGGGATATCCTGGAAGGCCTTTGGTGGCGGCTCGATCGGGCCCTGGACCTGGAGGGCGTCTACTGGTCTGCCATGGTGGGGGGCCTTCAGCACCTGCGGGCCGGGGTCACAGCCCTGTTCGATCACCACGCCTCCCCCTCCGCCATCCAGGGGTCGCTGGCCCAGATAAAGCGGGCGGTGGTGGACGAGTTGGGCCTCCGCTGCGACCTCTGCTACGAGGTCACCGACCGGGCAGGGGAGGCGGCCCGGGACGCCGGGATCGCCGAGAACGTCGAGTTCGCCCGAAGCCTTCCCAAAGATGGGATGTGCGCCGCCCACATGGGGCTCCACGCCTCCTTCACCCTGTCTGATAAGACCCTGGAACGAGCCGTCGCGGCGGCGGAACCCTTAGGCCTCCCCTATCACATCCACCTCGCCGAGGGCAAGGAGGACGTGGTCGATGCCCTCAAGAAGTACGGGCTCAGGCCCACCGAAAGGCTCGACAAGTTCGGGATCCTGACGGAGGGTACGCTCCTCGCCCACGGCATCCACCTTTCCCAGGCCGAGGTCGATCTCCTGGCAGCCCGGCCAGCCAGCGTCATCCATAACCCCCGCTCCAACATGAACAATGCGGTGGGTGCCGCTCAGGTGGAAGGAATGCTCTCCCGGGGGATACGACTGGGCCTCGGTACTGACGGGTTCGGCTGTGACATGATCGGCGAGCTCCTCTCCGCCAGCCTCCTCGCCCACCACGCAGCCGCCGACCCCCTGGCCTTGGGCGGAGAGGAGCTCCTGGCGCTCATCCGGCACAACTACACCTTGGCCGAGCGGTTCTTCGGGATTCCCATGGGGAAGCTGGCCCCCGGCTACGCCGCGGACCTGGTGCTGTGGGAATACGATCCCCCCACCCCCCTGTCCGCCGAAAACCTCCCCTATCACCTCATGTTCGCCAAGATCTCGGAGGGCCTTGTGCCCCACACCGTGATCGTGGCCGGGAAGGTGCGGCTCTCCGGGGGCGTGGTTCAGCCCGTGGACGAGCGGGAGGCCCTGGCCAAATCAAGGGAGGCGGCCCGGGCATTGTGGGCCAGGATGTAAGGGGGGGAGCGTGTCCGACGTGATGCGACCGCAGCCGTTCGAGGTGCTTTTGGACTGGATCCTTAAACAATACCGGGCCCGCAGGGAGATCTTCGAGATCCCTGAGGAGCTTTTCTACCGGCCACGGCCGGACGCGCCGTTCGTCCTTCAGGACTTCCTCGGACACCGCCTGGGGACCCCGATCGGCCCGGCTGCTGGACCCCACACTCAGCTTACCCAAAACATCGTGTCGGCTTGGCTTTGTGGCGGCAGGTTCATCGAGCTCAAGACGGTCCAGGTCCTGGACGAGCTTGAGATCCCCCGCCCCTGCATCGACATGGAGGACGAGGGGTACAACGTGGAGTGGTCCCAGGAGCTCAAGCTCGACCAGTCTGCTTGGGAATACATCAAGGCTTGGGTGCTGATCCACATCTTAAGGCGGGTTCTCGGGTTCGACAAAACGGTCCCCCTTGAGACCATCTTCAACATGTCCGTGGGCTACGACCTAGCTGGGGTAACCAGCCCGCCCATGGTCCGGTTCATGGACCGCCTTCAGGACGCCTCCGCCGAGATCGCCGAGCTCCAAGCCATTCTGGCAAAACGGTACCCGGAGCTCGCCGACATCGAGATCCCCCACCGGATCACGAACTCGGTGACCCTGTCCACCATGCATGGCTGTCCCCCGGACGAGATCGAGGGCATCGCTCGCTACCTCCTGGAAGAACGAGGCCTGCATACGTTCGTAAAGCTCAACCCCACGCTCCTTGGGAAAGATGAAGTCATGAGGATCCTCCACGATCACCTAGGCTTCCGGGAAATAGACATCCCAGACTCGGTGTTCGAAAAGGACCTTAAGTACGACCGAGCGGTGGAGCTCATCCGCTCGCTCAAACAGGTAGCGGCAAGACGAGGCCTGGTGTTCGGGGTGAAGCTGTCTAACACCCTGGCTATGAAAAACCCTCGGGGCGTGCTTCCCGGAGAAGAGGTATACATGTCCGGCCGGGCCCTGTATCCCATCACCATGAACCTGTTCTGGAAGCTCGCCCGGGAGTTCGACGGAGACCTCGCCGTCTCCTATGCCGGCGGGGTGGACGCCCTGAACGTCGTCGACGTCCTCGCCTCCGGGGCAGTCCCGGTGACCGTGGCCTCAGACCTCCTCAAACCAGGTGGCTATGCCAAGTTTCATCAGTACATCGAGAACATCGAGACCGCAATGCGCAAGCGGGGAGCGAAAAGCCTCTCCGACCTCTCCCGCGACGGACTTAAGAACCTCGAGCGGGCTGCTGCGGAGGCCCTGCGCTCCGTGCGCTACAAGAAGGGCTATTTCCGCTATGGTCTTCCCAAGGTGACCTCCGGTTTGGAGCTGTTCGACTGCGTGGTCGCCCCGTGCGTAGAGCAGTGTGGGGTGGGGCAGGACATCCCAGAGTACGTGTGGTGGATCGCCCAAGGGGATTACGATCGGGCGCTTGAGGCGATCCTGGCCAAGAACCCCCTCCCCGGCGTCACGGGCCACGTGTGCACTCAAGCTTGCCAGACACGCTGCACCCGCAATAGTTATGAGGAGCCGGTGGCCATCCGGGCCCTGAAGAGATTCGCCTTCGAACATGGGCGCTTTAAGCTTGAGCCCGCCCCCCCGACCGGAAAGCGCGTAGCGATAATAGGAAGCGGTCCCGCCGGGCTCTCCGCCGCTTATTTTTTGGCCCTAAGTGGGGTCGAAGTCACCATCTACGAGGCGAAGGCCCTGCCGGGCGGGATGATGCGCCTGGTCCCCTCGTTCCGGCTCCCGGACGAGGTGATACAAAGGGACGTGGAGAGGATCCTCTCCCTGGGTGTGGACATCAGGCTCTCCCAGCCCGTCACCTCCCCCGAAGAGCTCCTCCAAAGCGGCTACGATGCGGTGTTCATCGCCTGTGGCCTCGGGCGGGAGGTGCCGCTTGCCATCGAGGGGGTCGAGGGAGCCGGTGTGTGGTCCGCCCTTGAGCTCCTTGAGCGGGTGCGGGCGGGGGCCCGGCCGGACCTCGGCCAGAAGGTTGTGGTGATCGGGGGAGGGGACACGGCCATGGACGCGGCCCGGGTGGCCCGCCGCCTCTCCCAAGGGGAGGTGACCATTGCCTATCGCCGCACCCGGGCTGAGATGCCCGCCTGCGAGGAGGAGCTTTCCGGGGCCCTGGAGGAAGGCGTAAAACTCCTGGAGCTGGTCTCCCCGGTGCGGGTGCTGCGTGAGGACGGCCGGATGGTGGGGGTGGAGTTTGTACAAAACGAGCTGGGTGAGCCCGGGCCCGATGGCCGACGCCGGCCAGTCCCCATCCCGGGAAGCGAGTTCACCCTGCCTGCGGATTCCCTGATCGTGGCCATCGGCCAGCAAGCTGATCTCACCTTCCTCTCAGGGTCCAAGCTGAACATCCAGCGGGAGGGCCTTTCCGTGGACCCTAAGACCGGAAGGATCACCGCCGGGACCTATGCCGGGGGGGATCTGACGCCGGGGCCGCACACCATCATTGCTGCCTGCGGGGACGGCCGCCGCGCCGCCCGCGCCATCTGCCAGGAGCTTTCCGTCCCGTTCCGGGAGCCGAGGCTGCCTCGTCCTGAGCTTTCCAGAGAAGAGATCGTCCGGATAAAACGGATGCGGGCACGCAAGGAACCCCAGCGGCGGCCGCAGATCCTCCCGCCGGAAGATCGTCGCGGTTTTAAGCTCATCGAGCGCGTTTACCCCGAACAGGAAGCCCGGGCTGAGGCAAGCCGGTGTCTGCAGTGCTCCGCCTTATGCGACAAATGCATAGAGGTGTGCCCCAATCGGGCCAACCTGGTCTACTTTGCCCCCCAGGTGGACTGGCAGGTCCCGGTGCTAGAAGTCAAGGACGGCGGCCTCCAGGTGACCAGGGAGGAGCCATTCCGGGTAGCCCAGAGACGCCAGATTCTTCACATCGACGACCTGTGCAACGAATGCGGCAATTGCGTCACCTTCTGCGTACACCAAGGAAAGCCCTATCTTGAAAAGCCCCGCCTGTTCCTCCGAGAGGAAGACTTCCTCGCCGAGGAGGAAAACGCCTTTTACATCCGAGGTGACACTATACGCCGCCGGGAGGGAGGCAAAGAGCTGGTGCTTACCCTAACAGGAGAGGGGTATGTGTTCGAAAACGAGTGGCTACGTGTTTCCCTTTCCCCAGATTTCCGACCTGCTATGATGGAGCTCAAGCAGGAGTTTTCCGGGACGCTGTCCCTTGTTCCGGCAGCCGAGATGGCCGTGATCCTAACCGGAGCGAAGCGTTCGCTCCCCTACCTTCCGGTGTGGGAGGAGGGCGAGGCGTGAGGGCTCGTCGGAAAGTCCAAAAGGCTTTGCGGGGCGCTATACTTGGGAAACTCGAAGGCCAAGGAGAGATGAATGGGTGAACCAGTTGCCTTCCGCTGCGTGAGCTGTGGACGCCAGTATGAGCCCTGGTCGGTGGACTACACGTGCCCTCGCTGCGGGCCGCGTGCTGGCACGCTCGAGGTGATCTATGACTACAAGACCCTGGGCCGCAGGCTCACCCCTGCGAGCTTTGCCGAAACCAGGCGTCCTTCCCTGTGGCGATACGAGGAACTCCTTCCTACGGGGGTAGAACACGCCGTGTCCTTGCGCGCCGGATGGACCCCCACCTATGCCTGTCGTACCCTCGCCGCGGAGTTGGGCCTGTCCGCCCTATGGGTCAAGGACGATTCCCTCAACCCTACCGCTTCCTATAAGGATCGAGCCACGGCCGTGGCCGTGGCCGCGGCGAGAAAGCTGGGGCGTGAGGCGTGCTCTTGCGCTTCTACAGGGAACGCGGCCACTTCGCTTGCGGGCTTTTGCGCCTCGGCCGGGATCCCCTGTCACATCTTCGTGCCCAAAGACGCCCCCAAGCCCAAGGTGGCGCAGCTCATCGCCTTCGGTGCCCTGGTGTTCGCCGTGGACGGCACATACGATCAGGCCTTCGACCTATGCAGTGAGGCCTCGGCCCGGTTTGGCTGGTACAACCGATCCGCAGCCATAAACCCGATGAACGTGGAGGGAAAGAAGACCGGGGCGCTGGAGCTTTGGGAACAACTGGAGGGGAAGATCCCGGACTACGTGTTGGTTCCCGTTGGAGACGGCTCCGTCATATCCGGGATCGCCAAGGGATTCTCTGAGCTCGTATGGCTGGGGCTCGCCGAGCGGACGCCCAAGGTGTACGGGGTACAAGCCTCCGGGGCAGCGGCCATCGCCCATGCCTTTCAGCGGCACCTGCGCGGGGACCCCATCCTCCCGGCGGACGAATCCGCGGAGACTGTGGCCGACTCCATTAAGGTGGGCAAACCCCGCGATGTGGTGAAGGCAGTGCGTTATGTGGCGGCCACAGGTGGAGGGTTCGTCACGGTTGAGGACGAAGAGATCCTTGCAGCCGGCCAGGCTTTGCCGCGACGGATCGGGGTGTTTGCCGAGCCGGCCGCTGCTGCGGCCTACGCCGGGCTACTTTCCTTGCTCCGGAGCGGGGTGATCCCGGAAGGGGCAAGCGCAGCGGTGTTCATCACAGGCTCCGGGCTCAAGGACCCGGAGGGAGTGCTGCGGGGCCTTCCCGGGCCCACGGTGATCCCCCCCGAGCTCCAAGCGGTTGAGCGAGCGCTTTCCCAATGAGGATCAAGTTCAGATTGAACGGACGCGAGGTGGAACTGGACGTCCCCCCGGGGCGCAGGCTCCTTGACCTCCTGCGCGAGGACCTCGGGCTTACCGGCACCAAAGAGGGGTGCGGGGAGGGGGAGTGCGGGGCCTGTGCGGTGATCGTCGACGGAAAGCTCAGGCTCTCCTGCCTTACGGCCGCAATCCAAGTGGACGGGAAGGAAGTCTTGACCGTGGAGGGACTGGCCAAGGACGGAAAACTCCATCCCATCCAAGAAGCCCTGGTGGAGACAGCTGGGCTGCAGTGTGGCTTTTGCACCCCTGGGTTCGTAATGGCTGCTTATGCGCTCCTCCTGGAGAAGCCGCGGCCCACGCGGGAGGAGGTGCGGGCCTGGCTTTCGGGCAACTTATGCCGATGTACCGGCTACGAACGCATCGTGGACGCCGTCCTTTTGGCCGCCGAATGGCTTAACAGCCGTGAAGGGTAACTCAACTCGGATCACGGATCACGGATCACGGATCACGGGCGTGGTTTTGGCCGCCGGGGCCGGAAGGCGTATGGGGAGGCCAAAACTGCTGCTTCCCCATCGGGGAAAGCCCCTTTTGGAGTGGACGCTGGAGCTGGTGGAGGGGCTTCCCCTGGAGAGGCGGCTGATCGTCCTCGGTGCCCAGGCCGAGGAAATCCTCCGAAGGCTCTTCCGTTACCCGTCATCCGTGATCCGTGATCCGTTACCCATCACTCATAACCCATCACCCATCACCCATCACCCATTCCGCGTCACCCGTCACGGCCACACCTGGGAAGTGCTCATAAACGACCGTTGGGAGGAGGGCATGGGGAGTTCCCTACGGTTGGCGGCCCAACATGTTGAGGGCGGGATGCTTCTTTTCCTCGGGGATATGCCGGAGGTGCCCGAGGCGGCGGCCCGGGCGGTGCTCTCCCGGGCCGGAGACCGCCCGGTGGCCCCGAGCTACCGTGGCCGGCGAGGCTTTCCCGTATATCTTCCCCCTTCCCTTCGGCCAAAGCTCCTTGGGCTTTCCGGGGACATCGGGGCACGGGAGCTCATCAAAGATGGTTGCGAGCTCATCCCCTGCGACGACCCCGGGGTGGTGCGCGACGTGGACGTTGAGGAGGATCTGAAGTGCGCAAGACCGGACCGGTTGAAATCGTAAAGCCAAGGGACATTGCAGAGGCCGTGCGGCTTGTGAAGGAGGGAGGTCGCCCCTTGGCTGGGGGAACTGATCTGTTCGTCCGGATCCGCAAGGGAATCGAGAACCCGCCCTTCCTCGTGTACCTGGGGGAGCTCCCAGAACTTCAGGGGATCCGCCTGAGGGAGGAGGGAGCTGAGGTGGGGGCAGGGGTCACCCATGCCGAGCTCCTCCGGTCTCCGCTGTCAGCCCGGGTTCCCATACTGAGGCTTGCCATCTCCGCCCTCGGGGCACCTGCCATCCGGGAGATGGGAACGCTTGCGGGGAACCTGGCCAACGCCTCCCCGGCCGGGGACGGGCTCATCCCCCTGTACCTGCTTGAGGCCATGGTGCGCCTTGCGGGCCCGGACGGCGAAAGGGAAATCCCCGTGGAGGAGTTCGTCCTGGGGCCTGGGAAGACCGCCCTCAGGCCAGGGGAAATCATTCGCTCCTTGTGGATCCCCTTCCCCGAGGGAAAGCCACACTCCTACTTCCGCAAGGTGGGCCGCAGACGGGCCCTGGTCATCGCCGTGGCCTCCCTTGGGGCGCTCATCTGGCTCGAGGGGGATGTGATAGGGAAGGCTCGCCTGGCCCTGGGCTCAGTGGCCCCCACCGTGCTCCGGCCCCGTGAGGTGGAACGGACACTGGTGGGCTTGCCCCTCGAACCCGAGGCGCTCCGACCCGCAGCGGAGCTGCTCTCCCGGGCCACCCGCCCCATCTCCGACTTGCGGGCCTCGGCCGACTACCGGCGCAAGGTGGCCGGGAACCTCCTCCTCGACATGGCCGTTTCCCTTTCCCCTACCAAGGTATAGGAGGTGATGTGCGTGAAGATCACTTTGTCCGCGATCAAGGCCGATGTGGGGAGCATTGGCGGGCACATTTGCCCTTCAGAGGAGATGCTCGCTCGCATTCGGGATTTCCTCTCCCGTGAGGGCGGGGAACTCCTGATCGACCACCACGTGACCCATGTGGGGGACGACATCTGCTTGCTCCTCTCCCACCGGGAGGGGGTGGGAAGTCGCGCCATCCACCGGCTGGCCTGGGAGGCGTTCCAAGTGGGGGCTCAGGTTGCCAAACAGGAAGGCCTTTACGGCGCCGGCCAGGATCTCTTAAAGAATGCCTTTTCCGGCAACGTCCGGGGCCTGGGGCCGGGGGTGGCCGAGCTCTCCTTCGAGGAGCGGCCCGGGGAGGCTTTTCTGCTCCTCATGGCGGACAAGACCTCCCCTGGGGCGTTCAACCTCCCCCTGTACCTTTCCTTCGCCGACCCCATGACCTGCCCTGGGCTCATCCTCTCCCCGCGCCTGGGCCAGGGGTTCCGGTTCACCGTGATGGACCTGGCCCATGTGGAGGCCGACCGGGTGATCGAGCTCTCCGCCCCTGAAGATCTGTACGACCTTGCGGCCTTGCTTCGCGACAACGACCGGTTCGCGGTCGAGAAGATCCACTCCCGAGCAAGCGGAGAGCAGGCGGTGGCTTGCTCCACCACACGCCTCCACAACATCGCCGGCCGCTACGTAGGCAAGGACGACCCGGTGGCGCTCGTCCGGGTGCAGAAGGACTTCCCCGCCACCGGGGAGGTCCTGGCGCCGTTTGCCATTGCCCACTACGTCCCCGGGTTCATGCGAGGAAGCCACGTGGGGCCCCTGATGCCGGTCCGGGCCGGGACCGCGGTCTCGTTCTTCGACGGCCCACCGGTGGTGATGGGGCTTGCCTTCTCCTGCCACCAGGGGAAGCTGACCGGGCCGGTGGACGTGTTCGACCACCCGTTTTGGGACTGGGTAAGGGCCCGGGCGGCGGAGAAGGCCTGTGAGATCCGCCGCCAAGGGTTCTCCGGGCCGGCCATGCTCCCCATGGCTGAGCTCGAGTACACCGGGATCGCCGACCGGCTTAAGTCACTCGAGGAACGATTCTTTGTAAAGTAGCGGCTTATTGGGTGGCAGGCTGCCCTGGGGGAGGCTATCCTAAACTGTTCTCGTCCTTCCTAGGCTAGACATTGGGGGGCAGGCATTGGAGGCGGAGTGAAGGAGAGGGTTGAACGGGTGATCTTTTCCGCCGAGACGATCGCGCGGAGGGTGAGGGAGCTTGGGGCGACGATCTCCCGGGACTACCAAGCAGGGGCCGGCCGCGATCCCCATCGGCGACCGCTCCTCGTGGTGGGCCTCCTCAAGGGGGCACTCCCGTTCATGGCCGACCTGATCCGAGCCATGGATATCCCGATGGAATACGACTTCATGGCCGTCTCGAGCTACCAGGGGAGGACTAGCCCAGGAGAAGTGAGGATCCTCAAGGACCTCGATTCTCCGGTGGGCTCACGGGACCTCCTCGTCGTGGAGGACATAGTGGACACCGGACATACCCTGGATCACATCCTGAAGCGCCTTAAGGTGCGGGAGCCGGCTAGCTTGCGCGTCTGTACCCTGCTGGATAAGCCCGCCCGGCGCCAGGTGGACGTGCCCGTGGATTACGTGGGCTTCACCCTGGACGAGAACCTATTTGTGGTCGGCTACGGCTTGGACTACGCCGAGCTCTACCGTAACCTCCCCTACATCGGCGTGCTGAAGCCCGAATATATTAGGTGATAAGTGAGGGGTGATGCGTGATGGGGGACGAGGTCCTGATAGCACAGAAAGAATCTACTGATCACTCATCACCGATCACCCATCACGAAACCATGATCACCCTCGGCATAGAGACATCTTGTGACGAGACTGCGGTGGCCGTGCTCAAGGGAGAACACATCCTGGTAAACCTCATTTACTCCCAAGCCAAGCTTCACGCCCGTTACGGGGGGGTGGTCCCGGAGGTGGCCTCCCGGGATCATCTTAAGAAGCTGACGCCCCTGGTTGCCCAAGCCCTAAAGGAAGCCAACCTGAACTTCTCCGACATCGACCTCATTGGGGTAACGCAGGGGCCTGGTTTGATCGGCCCTTTGCTCGTGGGGCTGGCCTACGCCAAGGGCCTTGCTCTGGCCCTGAAAGTGCCGCTTTTGGGAGTGAATCACTTGGAGGCACACCTATTTGCTCACAAGATCGCCCATCCTGATGCCGAACCGCCACTACTGGGCTTGATTGTGTCCGGTGGTCACACCTCCCTGGTCCATGTATCAAGTTGGGGGAGGTATCGGGAGGTGGGGGCCACCCGGGACGACGCGGCCGGGGAGGCCTTGGACAAGTTCGGCCGCCTGATCGGGCTCTCCTACCCGGCCGGCCCGGCCATCGACGAGCTGGCAAAGGATGGCGATCCCCTCGCAGTTCCGTTTCCGCGTCCCATGGCCGAAACAGGTCTTGACTTCAGCTTCGCCGGACTTAAGACCGCGGCTGTTTACTGGCTCCGGGATCATCCCCGCACGAGGCCCGAGGACCTGTGCGCCTCGTACCTGGAAGCCGTGGTGGACGTCCTTACGCAGAAAGCACTCCGGGCAGCAAGGGAATTTGAGGTGAAGAAGATCGCGGTGGTCGGTGGGGTAGCAGCCAACCGGCGCCTGCGGGAGGTCCTCCCAGAAAGAGCAAAAGAACGGGGGTTTTCGGTGTACTTCCCCCCTCAAGAGCTCTGCACGGACAACGCGGCTATGGTGGCCGCCTGTGCCCTGTTTCACCGTCAAGCCCTAGGTGAGGAAAGCCCTCTTGACATCTCCGCAGCCCCGAATTCGACCCTGAGCGCCATGCCTTATGAACCAGAAACATCCTGCTAGGCTTGTGAACCCAATACTACTTTCGCCCAGCCCCGCTCCGGGATCGGAGTGGCTCCCTCCTATAAGCTCCAACCAGCTAGTCAGCTAACCCCCGGCGTTGTATTATCACAGTATTATCACAAAGTAGTGGCGCCAAGTTGGGCACCTTGTGTCGTCTGGGTTTGTACATACGGCCCGAAAGGGAGGTGAGAGCAGACCGTAGACCTGTAACTCCACACTGCTGGGGCAGTTGAACTAAGGAGGTGTATTCATGAGAGGGCTGTGGTGTGGGCTAGTTCTGGCGGTGTTGGTGGGCCTGGTGGCGGTGGGCGCTCCTCCTAAGGACACCCTGGTCATCGGCGCCCGGACCGACATCATCGTCGACCTCGACCCGGCTAGGACATATGAGGTGTTCACAAACCTGGTCATCGAACAGTACTACGACGCGTTGGTGAACATCACTGTGGAGAACGGAGAAGTGGTGGCTCGGCCTGGTTTGGCCGAGGCCTGGGAAGTCTCCGAAGACGGGATGACTTGGACCTTTCATCTTCGACGGGGCGCGAAGTTCCACTCCGGAAACGAGGTGACAGCGGATGCAGTGGTCTACTCCTTTCACCGCTCGCTGGCCCTCAACTTCGCCCCCATCTGGATCCTCTCCCAATACGTGCCCGAACCTGAGATGGTCCAGAAGGTGGATGATTATACTGTCGCCATCACCACCACAGAGCCGGTGGCTGAGCTGATCATCGCCTCGGTGGTGGGGTTCCAGGGGATTTGCTCCATTGTGGATCCCGAGGTGGTGGAGGCGCATGCCACCGCGGATGACCCGTGGGCAAACCAATGGCTCAAGGAGAACGATGCGGGGTCAGGGCCGTTCATCCTACGGGAATGGAGCCCCAACGAGCGGATCGTCCTGGAGCGGTTTGACGACTACTGGCGAGGCCCAGCCATGGTGAAGCGGATCGTCATTCAGGACATCCCCGAGCCCGCGGCCCAGAAGCTGGCCTTGGACAAGGGAGATATCGACATCGCTTGGGACCTCTTGCCTGAGCAGGTGGACATGTATCGGGGTGATCCCAACTTCAAGGTCATTGAGGTTCCGGGCTGGAGCATCGAGTACCTGGCGATGAATGCCGGCCGGCCTCCGTTCGATAGCGAGCTCGTCCGCGACGCCATCCGGTGGGCAGTGGACTACGATGCCATCATCTACGGCATCCAAAAAGGGGCAGCTGTCCCAGGCCAGACGTTCATCCCCGCTGGGATGTTCGGGCACCTTCCTGAAACCCCTTATTACAAGGACATCGAGCGGGCAAAGGCCCTTCTTGAGGCGGCCGGCTATCCGGATGGATTTGAGGTGGAGATGCTCTCCTCCACCCATCCTCGGCGGGTGGCCATCGCCACCCAGGTCCAGGCGGACCTGGCCGAGATCGGGATCAAGGTGAACATCACCCAGATGGTGTCTGCCCAGTTCTACGAGCTCTACCGGGCCCAGAAGCATGCGTTCTTGGTCGCCGGTTGGGGCGTGGACTACGCTGACCCTGACTCGTTGGCCAAACCGTTCGCCCACTGTTGCACCACCGGTCCCGATGCTCCTGTCCGGCAGCTGGCATGGAGAAACATGTACGTGGACTGCGACACCACGTTCATCACCGAGGCGGCGGCCAAGGAGCTGGATGTCGAAAAGCGCCGTGCCATGTACGAAGAGATCCAGCGACGGGTACTGGACAAGGGCCCGTTTGTCATCCTCTACTACCCGCTCCTCCAAGCCAACGCTCGGGGCGTGGTGGAGGGCCTGGAACTGGCCCCCATGGAGAGCTTCACTGAGTTTTGGGGGGTCTATAAGACCGGCTGAGCGCGGCACGGGGCAGCCCTCGCTAGAGGGCTGCCCCTTTTGTCATCGCAGGTCCCCAACACCCTGGAAAGTTAGGGGGTAACCAATGTTTGCGTACATCGTGCGCCGGCTGGGGTGGATGGTGGTGGTGCTGTGGGGCGTGCTGACCATCTCCTTCTTCGTGGCCCGGGTGATCCCAGCGGACCCGGTGGGGGCCATCCTGGGGCCTCAGGCCCCTCCCGAGGCCATCGAAGCGGAGAAGGCCCGTTGGGGGCTGGATAAGCCCATTTACGTGCAGTACATCCGCTACTTGGCAGGACTCGCACGGGGGGATCTAGGGGTTTCCCTTCGGACCCGACGCCCGGTGCTCGAAGACATCAAGCGGTTCTTCCCGGCCACGATGGAGCTCTCCCTGGCCGCCCTCCTCATCGGGGTGGTGATGGGGGTCGGGCTGGGGGTGATCTCGGCCGTTCGGAGCGGCCAGGTGATTGACCACGCAGCCCGGGTGTTCGCCATCGTAGGACTGTCCATGCCCGCCTTCTGGCTGGGGCTTCTCTTGCTCTTGGTATTCTACTACAGTCTTGGGTGGCTACCCGGTCCGGGGCAACTCCCGTATTGGCTTCCCCGACCACCTCGGGTCACCGGTTTTCTGATCGTGGACTCCCTCCTCGCCCAAGACTGGCAAGCCCTGGGGAGTTATCTCCGGCACCTGGTCATGCCCGCGTTCACCCTGGGCTGGCTATCCACGGCTTCCATCACCCGCATCACCCGCTCCAGCATGCTGGAAGTGCTGCGAGAAGAATACGTGAAGACGGCCCGGATGAAGGGGCTGCGGGAGATCACAGTGGTGATGAAGCACGCCTTTAAAAACGCCCTGCTCCCGGTGGTGACGGTGATCGGGATCCGGGTGGCCAGCCTTCTGGAGGGAGCAGTGCTCACCGAGACCGTGTTCGCCTGGCCGGGGCTGGGACGCTATGCCACCCACTCCTTCCTTTCGATCGACTTCAATGCCGTTGTGGGGGTGGCGCTGTTCATGGCCTTGCTTTACTCGGGAGCGAACCTTGTCGTGGACCTGCTCTACGCCTACTTGAATCCTAAGATCCGCTATGTGTGAGGTGATACGATGCGGGGACTGACCTGGCGTGATGTTTGGCGCCAGATCGTTCGCAACCCACTTTCCCTAACCGGTCTGGTCATCATCGTAGCGTTGGTGCTGCTCGCCATCCTCGCCCCCTACATCGCCCCCTGCGATCCGTTCGCCACCGATCCCATCAACAAACTGGAGCCGCCCAGCCTCACGCACCTAATGGGCTCCGACGGATTGGGGCGGGATATCTTCACCCGGGTCCTCTACGGAACCCGCATTTCTCTTTGGATCGCGGTGCTGATCCTCCTCCTAGCGGGCGTGCTCGGGACCACGGTGGGCATCCTGGCCGGCTATCTGGGCGGTTTTTGGGACAACCTTCTGATGCGTGTCACCGACATCTTCATGGCCTTCCCCAGGCTCATCTTGGCCATGGCCATCGCTGCGGCCTTGGGACCCAGCTTGACAAACGTAGTCATCGCCATTTCGTTCTCGGCGTGGACGGTGTTCGCCCGTCTGGCTCGCTCCCGGGCTATTGCGGTCCGGGAGGAGGACTACGTGGAAGCGGCCCGGGCGGTGGGCGCAAGCAACTTCAGGATCATCCTCCGCCATATCCTCCCCATGGCCATAAGTCCAGTGATCATCCAAGGTACGATCAGCATGGGGGGCATCATCCTTACCGCAGCCGGCCTGGGCTTTTTGGGGTTCGGTGCCCAACCCCCTACCCCGGAATGGGGGGTCATGGTATCCGACGGCCGCAACTTCATGCCCCATGGGTGGTGGGTATCCACCTTCCCTGGCCTGGCGATCATGGTGACCGTACTGGGGTTCAACCTCCTTGGGGACGGCATCCGAGACATCCTCGATCCCCGGATGCGCTGAAGGCAAGCCCGGGACAAAGAAGGGGGTGGCGGCGATGGATTGGCCAAAGAGAACGGGGGGCGTGCTTTGTG
>CAYUWL010000004.1:0-34685 GCA_964448595.1 uncultured Thermotogaceae bacterium | reverse complement strand
TCCAGGAGGTGGACCCCTGGCTCACCCTGGAGGGCCTGCGCCTGATCGCCGACCGAAATCGTTAGGCCATTTCACCACCACGACACGAAGACGCAAAGCTTATCTAGTGGTCTGGGCTTGCCCTGGACCGGGGCTAGTGCTAGGGTTCACTTGAGATCTTTTCTCAGGAGGTGGCGGGGAAATGCTGCATGTCTGGGCGATCTTGGTGTCAGTGCTGTCCTTAGCCGCGCTCGGGACCTCCCAGTATGTACAAACCCCCTCTTACGTGATCGGTCCCTGTTGGGTGATCCAAGTTATCGACGGCGATTCCATAGAAGTGCGTCTCCCCGATGGAACAAAAGACACCGTGCGGTACGTGGGGATAGACGCCCCGGATGAGGGGGCACCCCTGGCCGAAGAAGCCCGGGAGCGCAATAGCGTGTTGGTCCAGGGGAAGGAGGTATGGCTGGAGGTGGAGCCCCAGGGAGAGGGCATCCTTAGGGACAGAGACGGAAGGCTCCTTTCCTGGGTATTCGCGGAGACGCTGCAAACCGCCCCCGTGCAGGTGGCGCTGGTCAGGGAAGGGCTGGCCATGCTGGACGTACGGGAGGTGGTGGATCGGGAGCTGGCTGCGGGGTGTTTCCCGGTCCGCTACGCGGACCCGCTCCAGGAGGCGCAACTCGAGGCCGCCTTTGACCGCCGGGGGCTATGGGAACTTCCTCGGTTCCGCCCAAATCAGGACCTTATCATAGCGGGGATCCGGTTTTGGGGCGACGTGGAGGAGGTTTACCTCATCAACCGGGGGAAGACAGACATCGAACTTGGGAATGATTGGATTTTGATGGATGAAAGCGCCCACAAAAAGTGGGAGCAGGGCGGGAGGGGACGGAACGTGATCGCGTTTAAAGAGGCCCTTGGGCCGAGCTGTCCTTTACCCCCTGGCGGCGTTCTCGTAGTCAGGACCGGACCGGGAATCCCCAAGCCCGAACGCAAGACGCGCCAGGGCTGCGGCAGCTCCCGGGTTATCCTCAACTGGTTCGGCTACCCGATGTGGGACAACGACGGAGATATGGCATACCTGTATGCCCCTGACGGCGAGCTTGCGTGCACGTTCCGTTATCCTTGGCAGGTCCGCAGTTCCTAGAAGCCGTTTCAAACTCCCCCAAGAGTGCTCGGCCCTTGAGGGGCGGATGTGGAGGCCGCTATCCCGGCGCTTGTCGACCGATTCCCGACGCTCAAAAGCGTTCCGCCCCGGGCTTTCCTGGTGGGTGGTGCAGGACTCGAACCTGCGACCTCATGCACGTCAAGCATGCGCTCTACCGGACTGAGCTAACCACCCAAACTTCAGTGCACCGGTATACCGGTCAACCGATTTTGTGAGGCGGCGCCCGGATTCGAACCGGGGAATAAGGGATTTGCAGTCCCTCGCCTTGCCACTTGGCTACGCCGCCTGACGCTTCATTATAGGTACGCCTCAAGGAGTGGTCAACGCGTCCGATCCCTGAGTAGGTCCCCTCTTGCGTTCAGCTGAGCGAGCGGGGGTCGCAGATTTCGCCGGTCACTGCGGTGGCCCCGGCCACGGCCGGGGATGCAAGGTAAATCTCGGCTTCGGGCGAGCCCATGCGGCCCTTGAAGTTGCGGTTTGAGGTGGAAAGACAAACCTCCCCCGGGGCGAGCACCCCCTGATGCGCCCCAAGGCACGGCCCGCACCCCGGGTTCAGGACCAGCGCTCCGGCCTCGGCAAATTTCTTGAGCAGGCCCTCTTCCGCCGCCTTAACGTAAACCTCCCGGGAGGCGGGAAGCACCAGCATCCGCACCCCCTCGGCCACAGGACGCCCCCCCATCACCTCCGCCGCCAGCCGCAGGTCCGAAAGACGCCCACCGGTGCAGGTGCCGAGGAGCACCTGGTCCACGCACTTCCCCGCCACCTCCTCGATGGGGACTACGTTATCCACCGTGTGGGGACAGGCCACCTGGGGGGAGAGGTCGGAGAGGTCGAACCTGAGGACCTCCTCGTAATTCGCGTCGGGGTCGGGGTAGATGGGCTCGTAGTCACCCTGGGCACGGTCCTTAAGGTACTCGAAGGTGACTTCGTCCGGGGCGATGTAGCCGCTTTTGGCCCCCATCTCGGCCGCCATGTTTGAAAGGACCAGACGCTCTGAGATCGGCATCCCCTCCACCAGGGGGCCGGCGAACTCCACCGACCGGTACAAGGCCCCGTCGGCGCCCAATTTGCCGATCAGGTACAGGATCACGTCCTTGGCACACACAAGCTCGGGGAGCCTACCGGAGAGCTCGATCCGCAACGTGGTTGGGACCTTGAGCCAGAGTTTGGAGGTCGCCCAAAGCGCAGCCATCTCAGAGCGGCCGATTCCGGCGGAGAAGACTCCCAGGGCCCCGTAGGTGGTGGTATGGGAGTCCGCCCCCAGGATCAGGTCCCCTGGCCGGGCCAAGCCCTCCTCCACCACCACCTGGTGGCAAATCCCCCGGCCCACATCGTAGAATCGGATCCCCTGCTCGCGCACGAATTCTCTGATATCCTTATGGTTTTCTGCGTACTGGACTTGGGCAGCTGGCACCACATGGTCCAGGATCACCACGAACCTTCCAGGCTCCTTCACTCGATCGAGCCCTAGCCTAGCAAAGATACGACGGATGGCGGCGGTGTTGTCGTGGGACATCCCAAGATCGGGCGTCACCTCCACGATCTGCCCGGCCGCGGCGTCGGTGAGGCCGGCCTTCCTTGCCAGGACTTTCTCCGCAAACGTCTTCCCCATGTCATCCCTCCCCAAATTAGATCCACCACCCTCGCTTCACGGGCCGCCATGGAAAAGGCTCATCCTCCCCTTATCAGCCCCTCCCTTCTCCGGGCTTCCCGGGAGGCGTTATGGCTTGGACCATCCCCCCTGGCCACGAAAACGCCCACGCCTTCTCCGACCGCCTGCGATATCTCCGCCACTTCCTTATGCGTGAACCCCGGGCAGAGGATGACCGCATGGATGCCCTCTTCGGCAACCGCCCTCCGACATACCTCCAGCGCCTCCCGCTGGTCTCTGACCACCGCAACGAACAGCTTGTAATAATGGGGGGTTTCGATGACACATCGGTGTTTGTCGACCTCCGCATCAGGCGCGTGGGCGATGAAAAGGGCCTTAAACGCCATAACCAACACCCCCTCTAAACCCCAGCGTGACTACCCTCCCACTGTCTCGAAGCAGGTGAAGTCCGCGTGGTGAACGATCACGCCTTCCGGGGTGCGGGGGTAGGGATCTCCCTCTTTGGAGTGGACGGCGATGATGTGCAGTACCTCAGGCGGGAGTCCCTCTCGGCTTGCCAAGGCCACCCCGGAGAACGGGTGTCTTAACACCTTCCCCCCTGCGGATTTCTGGTACCCGCCATCCTTTTTCTGCACCTCCACCAGCTTCCCCACGTCGTGAAGGAGGGCTCCGGCAAGGAGCACGTCCCGGTCCAGTCGGATCCGCCCCCCGAACAGGTCCTTAAACACGTCGTACACTGCCCGGGCGATCCGGGTCACCGCCCGCACGTGGTCGGCGTAGGAGATGTCCGTGTCCTTGATCAGGGTGAACGGCATCCTCGTCAGGTCCTCCGGGGTCCAGCCGCCTTCCTTCAAGGCCCGGGCATAGGTACGGATCACGGCCTCGCGCAGCCCCTCGTCCTCTATCCAGTCTACTTCGGGAAGCACCATGCGAATTTCATCACTCATTGCCACCCCTCCACCTTACGTACGATGTCGATCACCGTGCCGTCCCGCCATTGGATCACGGCCACGGGTTCATCCCCGAACACCGGGGATTTGCCCTTTCCCACCAGGCGCTGGGCTTCGGCCCGCAGCTCCTCCAGGGACCTGACCGGAAGGCTGGCCTTTCTCAGGTCCTCGGCCAGGTCTGGCCTCTTGGGGTTCACCGCGATGCCCCGCTCGGTGACGACGAGGTCCACCACCTCCCCGGGGGTGGTCACCGTGGTCACCTGCTCCCGGATGGTGGGGATCCTTCCCCGGATGGTGGGGATGGTGATCAAGGTCACCTTGGCCCCGGCCGCCACGTCCTGGTGGCCCCCGATCCCGTGGAGGAGCTGGCCGTCGGAGTGGGTGACGACGTTCACGTTGAAGTCGAGGTCCACCTCGGTCCCTCCGAGGAAGGCGAAGTCCAGCATATAGGTGGCGCAGCCCAGGGAGTTATAGTCCGCGTAAAACCCCGGGGTGATGATCTGGTGACGCACGTCCTCCCGGAGGGAAGAGATGGATTCAGGGTCGAAGGCCTGGCCGTCCAGGATCACCTCCACCAGTCCCTCCCGGAACATGTCCACCAAAAACCGGGTGACCCCGCCGATGGCGAAAGCTGCCTTGACCCCGGCCTTCCTCATCTCCCGCGCCAAAAAGTCCGTGGCGGCAAGGGAGATCCCACCAGCCCCGGCCTGGAAGCCCATCCCGTCCCGGATCAGGCCAGCCGCCTTGACGGCATCCACCGCGAGGCGCGCGATCTTAAGTTGCGTGGGGGAGCGGGTGATCCTCAGGGTGCCGGACACGATCCCGGCCGGATCCCCTACCTGGTCCACCAGGGCCACCTGGTCCACGTACCCCTGCTCGATCTCCGGGGGAATGGCCGGATACGGCACGAGATTATCGGTGACCACGATCACGTGCTCGGCCATCCAGGAGTCGATCACCATGAAGGAGATGGGGCCGCAGGCGCTTTTCCCGGAGAGCCCGTTTGCGTTGCCGCAAGGGTCGGCGCAGGGGGCGGCGATGAACGCCACGTCGATCTTCACCTCGCCGCATTCGGCCGCCCGCCACCTGCCGCCGTGGGAGCGGAGGACCGCCGGCTCTCGGAGCTTCCCCCCCTGGGAGACAAACGCCCCCACCGGGCCATTCATGGAGCCCTCGATGCGGGTCACCACCCCTTCCTCGATGTAGGGGATGAGGCCCGCATGGCAGGGAAACAGGGCGGTGGGGAAGAGGCGCAGGTCCCCGATCCCAAGGCGAGCACACGTCTCCACCACCTGCATGACTAGGCGGTCGCCGTCCCGGAAGGAGTGATGAAAGGAGATGGTCATCCCATCGGAAAGACCGGAGTTTTTGATGGCTTCTTCAAGGCTAGGGACGACCTTGTTCGCCCCCGGACGGATCGTTTTCAAGGGGCCGGCGGCCTTCCTCCCCTGAGGCACGGTGGCGAATGCGCCCTGGAACGGCCGCAGCGCCTTCCCTGCTATCTCCTCTGGAATCTCCCGTCCCACAGCGTTATGCGGCATCCTTCACCTCCATCCCCAGCTGCCGGGCTAGCTCCAGGAGGCGCTCAGCCCGCCTCAGCACCGGCCGATCCACCATCTTCCCTTGATAGGCCACCGCCCCCAATCCCCTTTCCCTCGCCTCCTGGGCTGCCTGGACCACGCCCCTGGCCCAAGAGAGTTCTTCTTGGGTGGGAGCGAAGGCCTCGTGCACCGGCCTGATCTGCAGGGGGTGGATTACCCCCTTGCCGTCGAACCCCAGGGCCCGGACCCGGAGCGTCTCCTCCCGCAGGCCCTCCTCGTCTTCGATGTCCGGGTAAACCGTGTCCGAGGCCTGGATCCCGGCAGCCTTGGCCGCGGCCACAAGCTGGGACCTGGCCCAAAGGAGCGCCTCCCAGGACCGACTACAGCCCACCTCCCGGACGTAGTCCTCGGCCCCGAAGGCAAGACACACCACCCGCTCTGAAGCCTGGGCGATGTCAAAGGCGGCAGCCACCCCACGAGGTGACTCGATGATGGGCATGATCCACACCCGCCAGGGGAGGCCGTAGCGGCCTTCAAGTTCATAGAGGATCCCGGCGAGCTCCGTGACCTGGACCGGCGACTCGGCTTTGGGAAGACAGATCCCATGCGGTCTTCCTCCGAGAATAACCTTGAGGTCCTCCTCCCCACCCCGATCCAGGGGGTTGATGCGCACCCAAAGCTCGGTCCCTCCGAAGTCGAGCGTGGAAAGGACGCGGCGGACCAAGAACCGGGCAGCATCCTTCTCCTCCGGTGGTACGGCGTCCTCCAGGTCGAGGAGGAGGGCGTCGGGGCCGAACGTATCGGCGAAGGCGAGCAAGCGTGCATTGTTCCCAGGCACGTAAAGGCGCGTGCGGCGCAATCGATCGTGGGGGCTGGCCTTGCGTTCCCCTCGCAGGGGAACGGGGTGATGGAAGACCTCCCCTCCCCCGGTGGCCCGCAGGAGCGCCCCCTCCAGGCGCGCTGCGATCACGTGGTCGTAAGCGCCCTGTTCTGCGATCTCCACCTCTGCCTGGGCAATTCCGTATCGGGAGAGCACCTCACGGGCGACCTCCTCGATCCGTGATTGATACATGGGGCCGGTCTTTGAATGGACGGTGATGGATAAGCTGGAGGCAGGTTGCACCTTGACCTGGGCGTCTGACCTTTCCTCGCTTCCACAGCTTGCCGCACGCAAGATCTCCATGTGCCCTCCTTAGCGGAGAAGAAGCGCGAGCACCGCCTTTTGGGCGTGCATCCTGTTTTCGGCTTGGTCGAAGATGACGGAGCTGGGGCTCCGTGCGGCTTCGTAGGTGATCTCCTCGCCGTAGTGGGCGGGCAGGCAGTGCATCACCAGCGCCCCGGGGTTTGCCTGCTCGATCAGGTCCTGGTCGATGGTGTAGCCTGAAAAAGCGTGCCGTTTCTTCTCTGCGATGGCCTCCTCCCCCATGGATGCCCACACGTCGGTGTAGAGAACGTCGGCCCCCCGGGCCGCCTCCTGGGGCTCCCGCAAGATCTTCACCTCCGCCCCTTGGTCCCTGGCCCAATCCACGATCGCCTCGTCCGGCTCATACCCTTCCGGGCAGGCGATGCGGAAGGAAAGGCCAAGGCGTGCTGAGGCGTGGATCAGGGAATGCGCCACGTTGTTTCCGTCCCCGATGAACGCCAAGACGAGGCCGGAAAGGCGGCGCCGCTTCTCCCAGATGGTGAGCATGTCCCCCAAGGCTTGGCAAGGGTGGAGGAGGTCCGAAAGCCCGTTTATCACCGGTACGGTGGCGTAGCGGGCCAACTCCTCCACGATCTCGTGGTCGAACACCCGCGCCATGATCCCGTCCACGTAGCGGGAAAGGACTATCGCGATATCCTCGGTGGTCTCACGCTTGCCGAGCTTTATGTCCTCCGGGCCCAGGTAGATGGCGTGG
This sequence comes from uncultured Thermotogaceae bacterium, assembly GCA_964448595.1. Taxonomy (GTDB): domain Bacteria; phylum Bipolaricaulota; class Bipolaricaulia; order Bipolaricaulales; family Bipolaricaulaceae; genus 64-32. The sequence continues at coordinate 27,540 of CAYUWL010000004.1, read as the reverse complement.
CCTCCAAGCTGGGTCATCCCGGTCTCAAAGGAGACGCGGGTCCTAAGGGAGGGCTTTTGGAACACCATGGCCAACGTCTTTCCGGCCAGGATGTGCCGATGATCCACCCCGGCCCGCAGCTCTCGCTTGAGGTGGGCGGCGAGTTCCAGCACCTCCCAGATCTCCTCGCTGCTCCAGTCTGCAAGTGACACAAGGTCTCGTTTCATCTCTCCACCCCTGGTCCTTAAGGATACTTGGTGGTGACGATGTGGGTGCTGGTGGAGGACACCCCGTCCACCTTCCGGATCTCCTCGGTGACGATGTGGTTGAGCTCGGCCACGGAGAAGGAGGACGGAAGCTCTTCGAATTCGAGGTACGCGATGATGTCGTAGTCCCCGAACACGGTGTCCACGCGCTTCACGTGTGGCTTGGTGTGGATTTCCTTGGCCACCTTGTCCTCTTTTCCCCCACGGCAGCGGATCAGCACGTACGCGGCAACTGCCATTTTCGCCTCCTTTCATGAGCATATTAGCCCCTGCCATGGGGCGGGACAAAAGCCCTTGGGGCGGCCAGGGATCACCGTTACAATGGCCGCCCATGGCTAAGGTAAGAGTTCGTTTTGCTCCAAGCCCAACAGGGTATCTCCACGTTGGGGGAGCCAGGACTGCGCTGTTTAACTGGCTGTTTTCCCGCCATCACGGCGGGAGGTTCATCCTCAGGATTGAGGACACGGACCGCACTCGTTCCACCGATGAGGCTATCCAGCAGATCCTGGACTCGCTTTCTTGGCTTGGGCTCACTTGGGATGAGCTTTACCGCCAGACAGATCGGTTCGAGATCCACCGGCGGGCGGCGGAGGAGCTCCTGCGTAAGGGGTTGGCTTACGAACACGAAGGGGCAGTGTGGTTTCGCATCCCCAAGACGGGCACAACTGTGGTAGAGGACCTGCTTTTAGGACGGGTAAAGTTCAAAAACTCCGAACTCAAGGACCTGGTGATCCTGCGCTCCGACGGGACCCCCACCTATAACTTCGCCTGCGTGGTGGACGACTCCGACATGGGGGTCACCCATGTCATCCGGGGGGACGATCACCTGAACAACACCCCTAAACAGCTCCTGATCTACCGGGCCCTAGGGAGGGAGCCGCCGAAATTCGCGCACCTGCCCATGATCCTGGGGCCCGACAAGACCAAGCTCTCCAAGCGCCACGGGGCGGTATCGGTGCTGGAGTACAAAAAGCGGGGATTCTTACCCGAAGCCCTCATAAACTTCTTCGCCCGTTTGGGCTGGTCGCATGGGGATCAGGAGATCTTCTCCCGGGAGGAACTCGTAGAGCTCTTTGACCTCTCCGGCGTGGGGAAGTCCGCGGCGGTGTTCGATGAGGCAAAGCTCCTGTGGATCAACCACGAGTGGCTAAAGCGGGCCGATCTGGGGAGGCTCGCCAGGCTTCTTTCTGAGTACATCGTGCAGGAGGGTGTGGCCAGTGAGGAACAGGTCTTGAGCCTGGGGGAGGAGCGCCTGGTTCGTGCGGCCGAGCTCCTCAGGGAGCGCAATCGTACCCTGGTGGACATGGCGCATGCGGCTCGGTTCCTGTTTCCCGGAGAGCTCCCTTGGCCAAAGGAAGCGAGGGGACTCCTTGCGCCCGAGCTCGCAGGGCCCCTCCTGAAGATCGCGGAAGCCTTAGAGGGCTGCCAGGAGTTCACCCCGAAGGCCGTGGAGCAGGCCCTGCGGGGGGCCCTGGCTGAATTGGGGCTTCCGCTCAAGGCGGTGGCCCAGGCCATTCGGGTGGCCATCACCGGCAGGACGGTCAGCCCTGGGCTATTCGATGTGATTTCACTCGCCGGCCGGGAGCTCGTCCTGGCCCGCCTGCGAAAGGCGGCTGAGGACGCGAGGAAAGGAGCAAAATGAATCGCAGCTTTGCGATCTTCCTCCTGGCATTGGGAGTGGCCTTCTCCGCCGCCGCTCAGGAGATTCGGCTGGCTCCGGTCGACCCAGATACCTTAGGGGATTGGGCCAAGCCCGCCCTCCCCTTCCGCCTCCACCCCACGCTGGACAGGGACGTTGAGTACCAGGGACCAGCCCTCCCCATGCGGCTGTGGGGGGACCTCAGCCTCGGGAGCGCTCGCTATGCCCTGGTTCTGGGGGTAAGCGAGACCGGAGCTGCCGGGCTGTGGCTGGATCAGAACCGCGATGACGTGATCGCGGGCGAAGAGCTCCTCTCGGGCGGAAGGGGGGACGGGTGCTACCTGTGGCAGGTGGAACTCGTCGCCGAGATAGACGGTGAAAATGCCTATACATACCCCCTGGGCTTGCTCTGGCCCGAGGGACGCGGGTACATCTACCTCATCGGCGGCGCCCCCCGCATCGGTACCATCGCCTCGGACAGCCAAGGCCACACCCTGGTGTTGGTTGACGGGGACATCAACGGCGTATTTGGGACAGAAGGGGATTTCTACGCCGTGGATGTGGACGCAGACGGCACCATTTACGGAGATGCAGATGGGCATGAGCACTTCGCCATCGACGAGGCCTTCACCTTGGGGGAGCGGAGCTTCCAGCTGGCTCAGGTGAGCCCTGCCGGCAGCTGGGTGAGGCTCGAACAGACGGAATACGTGCCTCCCAAGCTTCCCCTTACCCCTGGGCACCCGGCCCCGGACTTCTCCTTCACCACCCTTCGCGACGGCCGCCGGCTTTCCCTTTCGGACTTCCACGGCAAGGTGGTGCTCCTTGATTTCTGGGCCACCTGGTGCGAGCCGTGCATGGCCGAGCTCCCTAATGTGAAGGAGATCTACAAAAAATACCACGATCGGGGGTTTGAGATCATCGGGATCAGCTTGGACACAAGCGAGTCAGAACTTCGATCAGAACTTCAAAAACAGGGGATATCCTGGCCCCAATACTATGACGGCAAAGGATGGGACAACCAAATCGCCGCCCTGTACCGGGTGCTCGCGATCCCGGCCACGTTTCTCCTCGATCGGGAAGGGATCATCCGCTACCGGGATCTACGTGGCCAGGAACTCGCCGACAAGGTAGCCGAGCTCCTCGCCGAGCCTGGGCCTGAGGAGGCTCCACCACCGGTCGAACCCCCTTTGGTCACTGCCCCCCCTGAGTCCATCTTGGAGCTGAGCCTCCCTTCAGAGGTGGGGCTCATGCCGGGGGAGGAGACCGAGCTTTCCGTACAGGTCAAGAACACCTCCCCCTACCTCGCGGAGGAGATCACGCTCCAGCTCGTAGAGCTGCCAGAGGGGGTCACGGCCGAGCCGGGAGAACTCGCAAACCTCCCCGCCTTTGGCCAGCGGTCCGTCACCCTGGCCATCCGTGCCCCAGAGGGGATGCCGCAGGGGACTTATCCGGCGAAGCTCGTCCTTACCTATCACTACTGTATCGGCGAGTCCTGTTTTCAGATGAGAGATGAGGCCGAGCTTATGCTTGCCGTTGGGAAGGAGCCTACCTCACCACGCCGGCCGTGGAGCCCGTGGTGGCTGCTCGTCCTCCTCGGCGTGGGGGTGGCGCTGGCCTGGTTGGTTTTGGGCAAAGGCGCTTCCGCCCTGGGGATCGTCCTCATGCTCGTGGCCGGAGCAGCGGTGGGGGTAGGGGTGTATCTCGGTCAAGCCCGGCAGGCTCAGCTCATCGGCGCGGTGCTCTGCACCTCCTGCGTGGGGATCGAGGAAGTGCGCCCGGAGGTCCCGCAGGTTTCGGCCGCCACCCGTGAGGCACTGGCCCAGCTCTCCCGACCGGTGAAGCTGGTGGTGTTCCACACCCCTTGGTGTCACTCCTGCCCCTTCGCGATCGCCATGGCCCAAGAGTTCGCCCGTCTTTCTCCGAATATCGATGTGGAACTGGTGGATGCGGAGGAAGATTTAGCCCGGGCCCAGGCCGCTGGCGTGTATCGTTCCGGGCGCCTGATCGTGCCGGCCGTCCTTGCCCCGGCCACGGGGCAGGTGGTCTTCGGCACCCGTGACCTGGAGGCCCGGCTCCTGGACTTGGTTCTGAAAGGCCAAAGGTGACCAAAAGACGTCTGCATCTATTCCGGCGGGGCACCCAGTCGCTGGGGCTCCTCCTTGGGATATTCGGGATCACCGGGATCGGGATGACCCACCTCATCTTCCCCGGGCTCCACTGCTACGCCTGTCCCTTGGCGGTGACGGTCTGCCCCATCGGCCTCATGCAGAACCTGATCATAAACGGCACGGTTCCGTTTTACTGGATGGGGATCGTCGCCCTGTATGGGCTCGTCCTGGGGCGGGGTTTCTGTGGCTGGTTCTGCCCTTTTGGCACCCTGAACGACCTCCTCTCCTTCCGAAAGGTCCGGTTCCTCCGGGCCCTCTCACCCCTAAAGTTCCTGATCCTTTTGGGCACGGTGGTGGCGGCTTGGAGGTTCTCCGACACCATGTTCTGCAAGCTTTGCCCGGCAGGGGGGCTGGAGGCCTCGCTCCCTTACCTCGGCTTGGGGATCGCCGAGCTTAACGCGCCGTTTTGGGTGCACATGGGCACCCTGGGAGGGACCCTCCTGGGGATGGTCCTGATCTCCCGGTTTTGGTGCCGGTACCTTTGCCCCATGGGAGCACTCCTCTCTTTATTTAACCGCTTCAGCCTGCTTGGCCTGCGCCTTGAGCCCGGTCGGTGTACTGGCTGTGGTATGTGTGCCTCTGCCTGCCCCATGGGCCTTAAACCTCACCAGGAGATCAACTCCACTGACTGTATAAAGTGCGGCGAGTGCGCCAGCGCCTGTGAGGAGGGCGCACTCTCGATCGGCTTTCACCTTCCAGGAAGGGAGGGATGTGTACCTGTACGCAATCCTGGGCTTGCTTCAAGGCTTAACCGAGTTCTTGCCCGTAAGTAGCTCCGGCCATCTGGTGCTTGCCGAGCGCCTGCTCGGGCTCGACCCACCGGGAGTTGTGCTTGAGGCGGTGCTGCACCTGGCAACGCTTTGCGCGGTGCTCATCTACTTCCGCAGGGACCTGGCCCGCCTCCTCGTCCAGGGAATCACCCCCGCCGGCGCGGCCGAGCGGCGGTACCTCGGCCTTCTCATCCTCGGTACCCTGCCCATCGTCATCCTGGGGTTCTCGGCTCGCAGAGGGATCGAGCGAGCCTTTTCCTCGGTGCCGCTTGTCGGGGGCATGCTGATCCTCACCGGGGTGGTCCTGTGGGCAGCGGCGCATCTCCAGTCCAAGGCCAGGCGAGCCCAGGTGGGGGTACGGGACGCCATCTATATGGGGCTCGCTCAAGCTGCTGCCCTGCTTCCCGGCATCTCCCGGGCCGGGGCCACCATCGGTGTAGGAATCGCCTCCGGTCTTGTGCCGAAGGCGGCGGCTCGATTTTCGTTTCTCCTCTCCATCCCAGCCGTTTTCGGGGCCACGGTCCTCGCCCTGGCCGAAACCAAGACCCCTATCCTAGCCGGGGAAGCATGGGGACTGGTGGTTGGGGGGCTCTGTGCCCTGACAAGCGGCCTCCTCGCCATTCACCTGTTACTCAAGCTCCTATTTAAAGGGCGGCTTGACATATTCGCTGCCTATTGCCTGATAGTAGGGATCGCCTCCCTAACCGCGGGGCTCCTGCTCTAGCGAAGGACATCTGTCCCCGGACTTGTTCGCTGGATGCCCGCCTTGGGGCCACTTGCGGCTGCGGCCGGAAGGACCTAAGGACGTGCTGTCCATCTCTTACATCCCCCGCGCCGGGCTCAGGAGCCATTGGATGAGTGGGGCCGCGGTGGCAAAGTGCACCTGTGCATATGAAAACGCGGGGGGCTGCGATCTTGACGGGGGCGTTTCTCGCCCTGGGTACCTTAGGTGCCGCCGACACGGTACACCTCGCTGGCGGCGTGGCCCTCTCCGGCGCGGTGATCTACCTAGGGGAAGCGTCCCTCATCCTCTCAGTTCCCGAACAAGGGAATTTGATAGTACCTTGGGAGAAGATTAAGCAGGTGGAGTTTTCGGTTCGCGGGGAAGGGATTTGTAGTCAGGGCGAGGAAATCGCCTGGAACAACGAGCTCTTTGCGGCCTGTCAGACCCTGGCAGCCCTTGATCCAGCTCGGGCTTTATTCATGGATCTTGGGCTCACCTGGATGGCCGTTGCCCTGGGAAGCTATCTTGAAGCCCGCTGCGGAAGGCCCCCTTGTTTTTCCATCTCCTGCGCCCTCGCTACCTTGGGGATGGCCAAAGCTGTGTGGGACATCGTCGCTTTCCCCAAACAGGAGGCGCGCCTTCAGGCGAAGATCGCGCGGCTGAGGGAGCTTGGCCAAGCCAGGGGCTACGTGTTCCGGGGCTGCTACGTCCGAGAACGCGAACTTTGGACAAGGGCGTGGTGATGAAGGAGGCAGTAGTGCGGGGGAGAATACTGCTCGGGATGGTGCTCATCGTCGGGTGTATGGCGGCGGGGGAGGAGGTATTTCCCACGGCATTTTGGGGAAGCGGGAATGCCACAGGCGAAGCGGTGTGGGTGTCCGCCTCCGGATTTGCCCGTTGGGAATTTCTCTCCTTGCCCATGGCATACGACCATCTCGTGCTAAAGCTCACCACCCGGGCAGCCGGGGAAGATCTACCTGTGATCCCGGTTTGCCTCAGGATCTTTACCCTCTCCCTCCGTGAAGGGCGCGCCTTCCGTCTCAAGCTACGAAAAGTTAGTCCCGGCATTTATTTTGGCCAGCTGTGCCTTTCCAAGCGCGACCTTAAGTCAGGTTCCCAGCTCGCCATCCGACTGACCCCTTACCCTACAGGGGTTAAGCTTGGGCTTGATCGGTATTCCCTGACCTTGCGGGTGGATACAGGGGGAGTGCTTGGTCCGACCATCGCGGTCAGAAGGGAGCAGGAGTACTCAGGCTGGCTGTCTCCTGCTGGCGGGCCGCAAGCCACTCTCTTGGTGCGAAGGGCGGCCGCAGCTGAGCTGTCGCTCACCCTCCCGGAGACGGAAAACATGTGGGAGGCGGTCTACATCGCACCGGGCACCTATGCCGGGGAGCTCGGCTGGGCAGGCCCGGGCTCACCCCCAGACGGGGCCGATTGGTTCAAGGTTAATCTCCTGCCCGGTCAGCTCGTCCGCGTGAGCTTCCAGGCGCAGGCCGGGGTGCCGTGTACCCTCAAGCTGTGTGATCCGGCCGGGAATGTGGTGGCCGAACTCCGGGCAGGGAGCGAGCTTGCGCTTGAGTACCGGGTGAGGGAACGCGGCCCCTGGCTTTTGGGCGTGACGGCAAGCGATCACACGCACCTCGTCCACTACAAGTTCTCCCTGGAGATCCGCCCTTAGTAACCTCGCTTCTGTCCTTTTCCCTGTCTTCCTTCTTTTAGTACACTGATTCAGTGGAGGAGGAAGATGAGGATTGCGATCGTGCGCACGGTTTTGCACAAGGGATCGGGGCAGGTCGTCCATATCCGCGAGCTTGCCAGGGCCCTGGAGGCCCGGGGACACGAGGTCACCGTGTTCACCACCCGGGCCGAGGAGCGGCCAGCAGGCCTTAAGATCGAGGAAGTCCCTGCCCGCCACGCCCGAGACCTTCTGCCTCACCTTAGGAACTACGATCTAGTACACACTCAGTACCACCCTTGCCTATGGATAGGGGGGCTGGCACACCGCCGGGGGCTTCCACACGTGTTCACCTTCCATGGCTTCGCCCCCATCCGGCACTGGAACTCGACCAAACAGAGGCTCAAGATGATCCGCAGGCGCCTGGGCACGTTTTTCGCCCTCAGACTCGGTGCTGATGGGTACATCGCTGTGTCCCGCTTCCTGGCCGATGCCCTGGCCAGCCGCTATCTTGTGCCCCGCGACCGGATCGAGGTCATCTACAACGGCGTGGACATCGCCCGCTTCTCCCCCGATGTCGATGGAGGGGCGGTACGGGAGAAGTATGGCTTAAGCGGGAAGAAAGTGGTGCTGTATTTGGGGCGCCTCACCCGGTACAAGGGCGCCCAGTTCTTGCTCTCCGCCGCCCCCCGTGTCCTCAAGGAGATCCCAAACGCTCACTTCCTCATCGCAGGCTCCCTGCGGAACGATGTCTTAGATCTTCCCGGCATGGCCCGCCGTTTGGGGATCGAAGAGCACGTGACCTTTACCGGGTTCATCCCGGACGAGGATCTTCCCCCTCTGTACCGAGCTGCGGATCTGTTTTGCTACCCTTCGCTCTGGGAGGGGTTTGGACTCACGCCCGCGGAGGCCATGGCCTCCGGGATCCCGGTGGTGGCATTCCGCTGCACCGCGGTCCCGGAAGTGGTACTGCACGGAAGGACTGGCCTGCTTGTGCGTCCCGGGGATGTGTCCGCCTTGGCGGAGGCGATATCGGAGCTTTTGGGCGATGAGGAAAAGAGGCGGCGCATGGGAGAAGCCGGCAGGGCTCACGTGTCGGAGAACTTCCGCTGGGATCTGGCAGCCCAGCGTACCGAAGCGGTTTACCAGCGGGCCTTGGGAGAGAGACTATGAGGCTCGTGTTACTTGACATGGACGGGACCGTGCTCATGGGTCGCTCCCTCAGGACCCTGGCCCATGCCTTCCACCTTGAGGGCGCGCTCGCGGAGCTCGACCTGGAAAAGCGTAAAGAGGGGCTTTCGGAGCGTGAAGTGGCCGCGAGGGTTGCGGAGCTTTTCTCCGGGAGGTCTTTGGCCGAGCTCTACCGCGTGTTCGATGGCATCCCCCTCACCCCGGGGGCGAGCTTTTGGATTCATCGCCTGAAGGAGCGTGGGGCGAAGGTGGCGCTCGTCTCCGATTCCTGGCGTCCCTTGGTGGAGCGACTGGGGAAGCGCCTCCACGTAGACGTAGTTTGGGCCAACGACCTTGAGCTACAAGGGGGTCGCCTCACCGGAAGGCTCATCCCACCACCGTGTCCGCAATCCCTGCCGTCGGACTGCCGCAGGCACGCCGTGTGCAAGCTCCATGCCTTGAGAACCCTTGCGCAAAAGTTCGACATCCCCCGCGAGGAGACCTTGGCCGTGGGGGACGGCCCGGTGGACGTGTGCATGCTCAGGGAAGCTGGCCTGGGGATCGCCCTGAACCCCAAGAGCGAAGAGGTGGCTCAGGCAGCCGACGTCGTGATTTGCGGCGATTTCTACGATGTCGCCGAGGTGGTAGAGGAGTACGAGGAGGCACACCATGACAAGAGTTCTCGACCTAGAGTCCTATCGTAACTTCGACCTTGAGGAATGCATCCAAGACAAGGTGGAAGCCCGAGTTGTCGACGAGACCGGGCTCTCCTCCCCCATTTCCATCTCCTTGGTCGTGCCAGTACGGTTCGGGGAAGTGAAGGGGGAGGAGGACTGGGGCTTGGAGGAGCGCACCTTCAACCGCATCCTGCGGGAAGTTTCGCAACTCGTGGACCTGGGTTACCTGGATGAGCTGATCGTGATCGACGGCACCGTGGGTCCGGACCGGCGCCCCGATTTCCGGGTACTGCAACAGGTGGTGCGCATTGCCTATGAGGAGATCGGCCTGTTCCACGATCAGGTGGAGATGCTGCACAAGTACAAGGTCCAAGGGGAGATGGCCCGCCGCGGCTATGCCGACCTGTTTGTGAAGGTGGTACACCAGTTCGACCGCAACCTACAGAAGGTCCTCCTCCGGTACGGGGTCAGTGGGCTGGTGGGCGCGTTCGGGGTGCCCCGGGGCAAAGGAGCAGCCCTTTGGATCTCCATGCCCATCGCTTCCGGGGACGTGGTGGCCTTTGTGGACGCCGATATCGTGAATTTTCAAAAAGAGTTCGTTGTCGCCCTTACTCATCCTATCCTATATTCCTGGCATGTGGAGGAACCGACCGTAAAGTTTGTCAAGGCCTACTACGACCGGGTTACGTTCACCGAGGGGCACGAGGCGGGCATCTATGGAGGGCGGGTATGCCGAATTCTGGCCCGCCCCTTGCTTGAGCTTCTCTCAAAACACGGGCTTTATCCCGGGATTGACGCGTTCAAATATCCTCTGGCCGGGGAGTTTGCCATCGCCCGGGGGGTGGCCAAGCGCCTCCAGTTCACGAACGATTACACCATCGAGATGTCCATGCTCACCCAGCTCTATCGGCTCGTGGGGCCGGAGGCCATGGCCCAGGTGTCCCTGGACGTGTTCTACCACATCGGCCAGCCCTACCCCGCCCTCACTAAGATGGCCGAGCAGATCGCCGGTTACGTGATAAGAGAGCTCCTCGAAGCAGGCGTAAACCCTGACACCATCCTCCGGGACTTCGAGCAGGCTGGCGAGCGCCACATCCAAAGCGACGCGCAGATGGCCAAGGACCTGGCGAAGCGGGTTCAGGATGTCAAACTGAACCACACGCCAGAGGAGGATCGCAAGCGCCTTGCTGACTACCTGGGCATCCTGAAGCGCCTTCTCGCCGAGGGCCGCCCCCACCCCCGCACCCAAATTTTCCCTTCTTGGACCGGCATCGATCAGGCCACCAGGAACTATGTCCAGATTTCCCGGATGCTCAGGCGGCGGGCGGTCCAGTCCACCTGGACCCGACTCGTGGAGGCCGGCTATGTCTAAAAGACCACATACAGAGGAGATTTCGGAATCTAGTGGTGATCTCCTCAAGACAGGGCTTGGGTGGCGCCCCAGATCCCCAGGTACACCAAGCTGAGCCGGACCGCGGCCGCCCCGGCGGCCGCCAGGGAAAAGGCCAAGGGCCTGCCCCCGGCAAGCGCCAGCAGATACACGGCGCCGGTGTCGGGGAACCCGGGGATCAGAAGGAGCAGGAATAGCGCCGGTGCCCCGAACTTGTCCACCCACCTCTTTCCGAAGGCCATGAGCCAGCGGGCATACCTGTTTCTGCCCTGCCACTCCTGCAACCTGGGCAGCCGCTTCAACCGCACTGCCAGATAGAAGACGGCATAGGCGCCGACGAACTTCCCCAGTACGGCCAGGGTGATCACCCCCCAACCTGGGGCCACCTTCACCGCCCCCAGGGTCGCCTCAAGAGGGGTGGGCAGAGCGACCGAGGTTCCGATGGCGTAGAGAAACACCAGAAACAGGGTTAAGGCCATGGAGGACCTAGAGGGTGCGGTCTACGTTTTGGCAGTGGGGGCAGTAATCGGTGCGCTGGCCGCCGATCAGGAGCTCCTCGATCTGCGTCCCACATACGCGGCAAGGCTTGCCGGCCCGGCCGTGTACCCAGAGGAAGTCCCTGACTTCCTGCTCAAAGAGTGCATCACCCACACGCTTTTTTATCTCCCCGATCGCCCAGCGCAGGGTCTGAGGGATTGCCTCCCACAGGCGTTCGATCTCCTGAGCTTTTAGGGTATGAGCATAGCGGATGGGGGAGAGCCTTGCGGAGAACAGGATCTCGTCGGCATAGGCATTCCCAATGCCAGCGATGAGCTTTTGGTCGGTGAGGATCTTCTTGAGCTGACGGCGCCTTCCGGAGATAAGTTCTGCAAACTTTTCCAAACTGAACGCTTCGGACAGGGGGTCAAGCCCCAGCCCAGCCAAAGGGCCCTCATCGCCGGCCGCAAGCACCCACCCCCTGGCCAGCTTTTGAGGACCAGGCTCGATCACCCGCACGTCGTTTCCATCGTCCAGCGAGAGTCGGAACGCCGTAGCTCGGGTGGGCGGGTAAGTGGACTTCCCGTGCCAAATCCACCCCCAGCGCATGAGGTGAACCACAAGTAAAAGATCTCCCTCAAACTGGAACTTAAGGTACTTTCCCCTCCGGCTGATCCGCACAAGCTCTTTCCCCTCAAGCTGGGACAAAGGGGGGTCCACAGTCTTAAGGAAAGCGGGGAAACGAGACTCCACCCCCCGGACGGTGTGCCCCACCATCCGGGGGGTGAGGTTGTCCTTTATGACCTCAAGGTCGGGAAGCTCCGGCATCCCCTAGGGACAACACGAACCGATATGGAGCTCAACTTGGCAGCGGGGCACGCAGGCCCGGGAAAGCGTCACACGGGGCTCACACAGATTTCCGAAACAGGGCCGGGAGCAGAGGAACGGCCAGAAGAAGCAGCAACACTGTGGCTTTTCCACCAACTTGAGGTAAGTCTTATAGTCCCCTTTGGTGGTACTCACCACCACCGTGTAGTAACCGGCGGACACTTGGGTCCCGCTTGCGTCCGTCTGGTCCCAGGTCGCCGAGAAGGCGCTTGGGGCAACAGGAGCCTCCAAGGAAACAGAGTAAACCAGGTTTCCATCTGGCCAGGTCTCCACTTGCCAGCCCAAGACCTGCGGGGTCTCGCAACAGCAGCAGCAACAGAAACAAAGGGGTACCTTGAGCCCGATCCGGATCGGTTCCCCCACCCAGAACGCGGTGTAGCAAGGCGGCCGCTCCGCTTGAGGACAACAGCAACAGCCCTGCGAGAGCCCCACTGCACCGATGACCCCCACCAGGATCAGGGACAACACAAAGGCACGCTTCATCCGTCCACCACCTCCTGGTACAGTATACACCCGTGCGGCGGCCGAGGTTTCAAGGATGATCCCGCCAGACCTCCGGGTTGACCAGGTTTTTCGGCCGGCGCCCCGAGAGCACAGAGATCACGCTTTCAACCGCCAGCTCGGCCATCTTGCGGCGGGTGGACCAGGTGGCAGAGCCGATGTGCGGGGTCAGAACGACATTGTCGAGCTTTAAGAGCTCAGGGTGAACTTCAGGTTCCCGTTCGAACACGTCCAGGGCCGCCGCCCGGAGCCTCCCCTCCTTGAGGGCCTGGGCCAAGGCCGCCTCGTCCACCACCGGACCGCGGGCTATGTTTACTAAGATCGCTTCTTCCTTCATTAAAGAGAGTTCACGTGGGCCGATAAGGTGACGGGTCTCCGGGGTCAAAGGCACACAGAGCACCACGAAGTCGCTTTCCGAAAGAAGCTCGTCCAGGGGCAACCAGCGGGCGGAAAGGGCCGCTTCAAGTGCGGGTTTTCTCGTGCGGGAGTGGTAAAGGATTCGCATGCCAAAGCCCTTCCCCCTGCGGGCCACCGCGCTTCCTATCCGCCCCAGCCCCACCACCCCCAGGGTCTTCCCGTACACGTCCACCCCCATGTGTGGGGGGATGAAGGTCCAGCCTGGGAACCCGTGGGCCCTGAGACCGCGATCTGCCTCAACGATCCTGCGAGCGGCCGCCATGAGGAGTGCCCAAGCAAGATCCGCCGTGGTCTCGGTAAGGACATCAGGGGTATTGGTCACCGCCACCCCGCGCTGGGTAGCAGCGGCCAGGTCCACGTTGTCCACCCCTACCCCCAGGTTGGCCACAACCTTAAGATGGGGCGCCGCGGAAAGCAGCTCCTCGTCCACCCGGTCGGAGAGAAGACAGATCAGGGCATCTGCCTCACCGATTTGGCTCAGGATTTCGGCCCGGGTCAGGCGGCCTCCTGCGGGAGCTTGTACCTCGTGGCCAGCTTCCCTGAGCCGCGAAAGTGCCTCGGGGAACATCTCCGTTGTGACAAGCACCTTAGCCATTCCTAACCCCCCTTTCCATCCCCATCCTACCCGGCAGGGCCAAGTAGCGAAAGCGTGAGGGAGAGCGTCCCCACCGACAGAACGGTGGAGAGGAGGAGGGCCGCGGCGGCGAGATCCGGTCTGCGTTTGAACTGCAAGGCCAAGAGAAAGCTGTTCACTGCCGTGGGAACGGACCCCTCCAGGATCAGGCTGCCCCGCATTACGCCGGCTGTCCCGAACAGGGTCGCAAACCCCCAGGCAAGTGAGCTCGCCAGGCCTAGCCGCAGGGTTGCAAGCCAGACGGCATCCCTGGCGATCTCCCTTGGACGGATCCGAGCCAGCTGCAGCCCAAGCAGAAGAAGAAGCGTTGGAATTGCCCCATCGGAGAGAAGTCCGGTTGCCCGGGAGATCCAGCTGGGAAGTTCGCCAAGCTGCCGCACCACAATCGCACCGACCACCGCATATGGCCATGGGACCGAGAGCAGATTCCCCAGCGCCCTTTTCCATGAGCTCCTCCCCTCCCAGGAAGCGATGGCCACGCCCAGGGTGGTAAGGAGAGCTGTGTTGGTGGCCAAAAACGCCACTCCCACGTCGAACCCCCTTTGTCCGTAGGCGAAAAGCAAGATCGGAAGTCCCAGGTTCCCACAGTTTCCAAACACCAGGACCAGCGACGCAACTGCCTGAGCCCCTGGGTCGTCTGGGAAAAGGAACCTCCTCAAGGGGAGGGAGAGGAGGAACATCCCGGTGTAGTGCGCGAGCACAAAGCCGACCACAATTCCATAGTTTTCAGCAGGGAGTTGGGCGGTGCGCAGTGATTCGAATATGAGGGCGGGAGACAACACCCAGAACGTGAGGCGTGCAAGTGGCATTGGGTCAAGCCGGAGCCGGTGGCCGAGGATCCATCCAATCCCGACGATGATGAACACCGGTACCAGGACGTCTGTGACCATAGGCTAAAGGATACTGGCTTTGAGCGCATGTCCCCACCGCTTGTCTTAAGGGATTGATTCGTGCTAGGGTAAAACCGTGGCGATGCGTAAAGGAAAGCCAAGTACACGGGATCGGATCCTCGAGGCGGCGCTGCGTTTGTTCTCCTCTCGGGGGTATGAGCGCGTTTCGGTGACGGCCATCGCCCGGGAGGCCGGGGTGTCCCGGCCGTCCTTTTACCGTTACTTCAAGAACAAACGGGATGTGCTTTTGGCCCTGCTGCGGACTTGGCATGACCTCATGGAGTGGATCCGCAGGTCCGGTGAGCCTGAGGGGCGTTCGGCCTGGGAGCTTCTTGAGGCCGGGGGTCTAGGGGTGATCGACGCCCTCTTGGCGACGCCGGTGCTCCTCCGGGCGGAGCTGCTGTTTTTGCATCACGCTACCTACGATCCCGAGGCCAGGAAGGCCCTGGCCGCCACGTTCAAGGCTGCTCGGGCTGCGGCGCGGGATCTGGTGGAACTGAGCCCAGATCCGGTGGATGCGGACACTTTGTCCGTGTTCGCCGTGGCACTGCTCGAGGGCCTCCTCATCCAACATGCGGTGGACCCGGAGGCGATCGACCCCGCAGCCCTGTGGCCCCGGCTCCTCCGTTTATGCCGGGGGAAGCCAGCTTGATCGGCTTCACTTAACCTCTTGGGATAATTTTCATACACTTTAATTTCTGAAGTTTCGGCTGCAGGATGCGGGGCTGGTTTCGGTGGGGTTCTGGTTGGATAGAATCGGAAATGGAGGGGCCGATGCGGATTGCAGTGACCGGCCATCCCGGGGTAGGGAAGACCACCCTGGTGGAGCGGGTGCTGGCCGCGGTGCCCCTAAAAGCCGGCGGCATGGTCACCAAGGAGATCAGGAAGGTGGGCCGCCGGGTGGGGTTCTCCGTGATCGATATCGGGAGCGGCCAGGAAGGGGTGCTCGCCCACATGCACCTTACGGAAGGGCCGCGTCTGGGGCGCTACCGGGTGAACCTCAAGGACCTGGAGGAGATAGGGGCAGCGGCCATCGAGCGGGCGATCGAGGGATGCCAGCTCGTGGTGGTGGACGAGGTGGGGCCGATGGAACTCAAATCGCCCCGTTTCGTGGCCGCGGTGGAGCGTGCTTTGGAAGGGGCATCGAACTTATTGGTGACGGTGCATCGGGCCTCGAACCATCACCTGGCCTACCGCATCCGCCACGAATGCGACCAGCTGATCCGTCTCACCGAAAGCAACCGCACTGAGAAAACACAGCAGGTGATCAGGCTCCTCACCAGTCCTGGTAGATGATCCGGGAGCCCTGGGGCTCATAGGCCACCTGGAACTCCCGCAGCCCGAACTGGGAAAGCCGCAGCCGCACTGCCTCCTTGCGTTCCACCGGGCAAAAGAGAAGTAAGAACCCGCCACCACCTGCTCCCAGGATCTTCCCCCCCAGGGCTCCGGCAGCGCGGGCTGTCTCGTACCAGGCGTCGATCTCAGGGCGAGAGATCCCGGAGGCGAGCGTGCGCTTGAGCTGCCAGCCTTCGTGGAGGAGCAGGCCGAAGCTCTCAAGGTCACCTCGCCCGACCGCCTCGCGGCCCGCCTCGGCGAGCTCAGAAAGCCGAACCAGCACCCCATGCTTCTCCTCAGCCCGCCGGGCTTGCTCCCAGAGGATGCTCCCTGAACTCCTACGCAGCCCGGTGTAGAAGATGAGCAAGGAATCGAACAGCTCCTTCTTTACCTCTGGGGAGCAGATCACCGGTTCCACGAACACCGTTTCGTCGGGGTTGAAGCGGATGAAGTTGAGGCCCCCATAGGCAGCTGCGTACTGATCCTGCTTTCCAATGGGATGGCCGAGTCGCTCGATCTCGATCTCGCAGGCCTCCCGGGCCAGTCTCTCTCGGGACACGAACTTGCCGGTATAGGCATACAGGGCATGGAGGAGCCCCACCGTAAGGGAGGAGGAGGAACCAAGCCCGGTCCCGGCCGGGACGTCGGCAATCGTCACCACCTCCACCCCCTTTTTAACCCCAACCAGCCTGAGGGCCTCGCGTACCAGCTCGTGCTGAAGCTCATCCAGTGACTCCACGATCTCGGTACGGGTGTAGGCCACCCGGAGCGTGTCCTCAAAGCGGGGATTCACCGCAACATACATGTACTTGTCGATGGTTGTGGAAAGCACCGCCCCACCGGCCCGGCGATAGTGGGCAGGGAGGTCGGTTCCTCCCCCCAAGAAACTGATGCGGAACGGGGTCTTGGAGATGATCACCCTTCCATCCTTTCTCGAAGAGTCGCCAAGCGCTCAGGGGTCCCAATGTCTAAAAGCTCAACCGGTGAGGGGTAGGCCCATAGCGTCTCCCCAGCGGACAGGGCCCGTGGAAACAGGTCCCGTACGAAGTCCCACTTCGCCCCCGTGGGCAGATAGTTTAGGATCCTGGGGGAGAGGAAGTACACGGCGGCGTTCCCCCACTTTCCGAACCGGAAGTCACCCGGGGCGGGGTGGAAGGCAACTACACGTCCTTCCTGGTCGACCTCCACGATGTCGCAATCCTGAGGTCGGTCCGTCTCCTGGACCACGATCACCCCCAGGCCCCCGCGCCCTTTAAGGACCTCGGGCAGGTCCCTCAGGGGAAACTCGTCCAGAAACACGTCCCCGTAGATCACGAAGAAGGGTTCCCGAAGGTGCCCCCGCATCCCGTCCAGGGCCCCGGCTGTACCCAGGAGCTCCTCCTCGAAAAAATAGGACACCGAAAGGCCGAAGGCGCTCCCGTCCCCCAAGAAGTCAGTGATCTTGTGTGGCAGGTGATGGAGGTTGATGAGCACTTCGGTCACCCCGCATGCGGAAAGCCTTTCCAGCGTCCAGGCGAGGAGGGGCTTTTTTTTCAGTGTGATCAGGGGCTTTGGGACCTCGTCCGTAATGGGACGGAGCCGTTCCCCCACCCCGGCACACAGCACGACCGCCTTCACATTCCCTCCCTTTCCAGGATGAAATCCGCGGCGCAAGCGAGGTCAGGGAGCACCACGTCGGGGACTTCCTCCGAACGGCCGTCCTCCCCCCCAAAGCCCGTCTTCACCAGGATGGCGAAGCATCCGGCCCGATGGGCCGCCTCCACGTCGGTGGTGGCGTCCCCCACCATGTAGGAGTGGGCGAGATCGAGCGCAAGTTCCCGTGCCGCCTTGAACAGGAGGCCGGGCGCCGGCTTGCGGCAGGGGCAGTTTTCCTCCGGGGCATGGGGACAGCAGTAGATCGCGTCCAGGTCTGTCCCCAAGGCCTGAAGGCGCCTGCGCAGCTCCTGGTGCAGGCCCTCGAGTTCCGCCTCGGAGAGGAGGCCCTTGGCCACCCCTGCCTGGTTTGTCACCACGACGGCCTTGAAGCCCGCTTCCCGGAGCCTCGCCACCGCCTCGGCCGCCCCGGGGAGGAGTTCCATTTCCTCGGCCCGGGTGAGATAGCCCTCAACTTGCCGGATCAGGACCCCGTCCCGATCCAGGAACACAGCCCGCCTCATCCCGCCACGATGGACACGAGCTTCCCCGGGACGGCAATCACCCGGCGGACCTCCCTGCCCGAAAGGCGTGCCTGGACAACCTGGGCGGAGAGCACCGCTTCCTTAAGCCTTTGGGGGTCAAAGGCGACATCGCTTGCCAGCTTGAGCCTGGCCCGCACCTTGCCGTTGATCTGAACCGGGATCTCCACCTCCCCGACTACAAGGGCGGTCTCATCGTACTCGGGCCAGGGGGTCTCGAGCACTGACTTCCCTTCACCCAGGCGGGACCACAATTCTTCACATATGAACGGGGTGATGGGGGAGAGAAGCAGGATCAAGTTCCGAATGACTGCCCGCACCAGGCGCACGTCGCCTGGCCCTTGCTCCAGGTAGTCCGACAGGGCCCCGGTGAGCTCCATCAGGGAGGCGATGACGGTGTTTATCCCCAGGCGTCCTTCGAACTCCTCGGTCGCCTTCTTGATCGTCATGTGGAGCTTGCGCCACAGCTCCTGGCCAGCTTTGTCCAAGGCGGCCGGGTCCACGGGCTCCTTTACGTCCCGGATGCGGGGGATCTGGTCCACCACCAGTCCCCAGAGGCGCGTCAGGAACCGCCATGCCCCCCGCACCCCTTCCTCGGACCACTCGATGTCCCGCTCCGGCGGCCCCATGAACAGCGTGTACAGGCGCTCGGTGTCCGCCCCGTATTTTTCGATGAGCTCGTCGGGCGAGACCACGTTCTTCTTGGATTTGGACATGGCCAGGACCTGCACCTTAAGCTCGGCCCCGCAGTGGGGGCAGCGATTCCCCTCGGCCACCTCGCCCGGGGGGATCCAGTGATGGGTGGGGCACCAGTAAGCAGGATAGGTGATCATCCCTTGGGTGAACAGGCGCCGGAAAGGCTCGTCGAAGGAGATGTACCCCATGTCGTAGAGGGCCTTGGTGATGAACCGGGAGTAGAGGAGATGCAGGATGGCGTGCTCCACCCCGCCCACATATAGGTCCACCGGAAGCCACCGGTTGGCGAGCTCTGGGTCGAAGGGTCGTTTATCGTCCTTGGGGGAGATGTAGCGCAAAAAGTACCAGGCCGAATCGACGAAGGTGTCCATGGTGTCGGTATCGCGCTGGGCCGGGCCGCCGCAGCGGGGACAGGTGGTGTTCACGAACTCCGGAACGTCCGCAAGGCCTTTCTTTCCGATAAACGGGACGTCGGGGAGGAGGACCGGGAGCTCCTCCTCGGGCACCGGCACCACCCCGCACCGCGGGCAGTGGATCATGGGGATGGGGGCGCCCCAATACCGCTGACGCGACACGAGCCAGTCCCGGAGCCGGTAGGTGACCGCACGCTTCCCGATTCCACGGGCCTCAAGCCACTCGATGGTACGCGGGATCGCCTCCTCGCCTCCCGTCCCGGTCAAGGGGCCAGAGTTGATCATCTCCCCATATTCGGCGTGGAAAAGGACGTCCCGGTAGAACTCCACCCCCCACAGCATTTCGGCGACGGTGCGCCGCTCCTGTACGCCGGGCTCAAGCTGTTTGCACTTCTCTAGGATGGCCCGCTCCTCCTCGATGGAGCCCACGTTCATCACGCCCTCTGCGAAAACGAATTGCCAGCCAGCCCCCACCACCTCGGTCCACGAGCCGGGCTGAAGGTATTCCTGTACCAGGGCGACGTAGCGGGCCCGGTCGTCCTCATTCAGGGTTACGTAGAGGGAGCCGTCCTTTTCCTCGAAGTGGAAGCCCGCCTCCTTAAGGGTTTCCGCCAGGCCGGCCTTGTAGGTGCCCGGAAGAAGGAGGCTCTTGGCCACGCCGCGGGGTGGGGCGATCACCGGGATCACGGGGAGCCCGAACTTGAGGGCAAACTGGAAGTCCCGCTCGTCGTGGGCCGGGACGCCCATGATGGCCCCGGTCCCATAGGTCATGAGCACGTAGTCCGAGATCCAGATCGGGATCTTGGCCCCGTTCACGGGGTTGATCCCGCAGGCTCCGATGAAGACGCCGGTCTTCTCCTTCTCGGTCGACAGGCGCTCTACCTCAGTCTGGCTGGCAGCAAACTTCCTATATTCCTCCACCTCTTTCCGTCGGTCAGGGGCAGTGAGCTTCTCCACCAGCGGGTGCTCCGGGGCCAGCACCAGGAACGTAGCTCCCCACAGGGTATCGGGCCGGGTGGTAAATACCTCGATCGGGTCCCCTTGCTCGGATTTGAAGGTCACCTGAGCCCCCTCGGAGCGGCCGATCCAGTTCCGCTGCATCAGCTTCACCCGCTCCGGCCACTCGGTGAGCTTGTCAAGGTCATCTAGCAGCCTTTGGGCGTAGGCGGTGATCTTGAAAAACCACTGGGTAAGCTTTTTTCGCTCCACCACGCTTCCGCAGCGCTCGCAGCGACCGGCTACCACCTGCTCGTTGGCAAGGACCGTGTCGCAGCCCGGGCACCAGTTCACGTCCGCCTCGGCCCGGTAGGCGAGGCCCCGCTCGTAGAGTTTGAGGAAAAGCCATTGGGTCCATTTGTAGTAATCGGGCTCGCAGGTGGCGATCTCCCGGTCCCAGTCGTACTCCACCCCCCAAGCGCGAAACTGGCGCTTGAACTCCTCGATGTTGCGCCAGGTCCAGTCCCGGGGGTGGACGCCCTGCTCGATGGCTGCGTTCTCGGCTGGCAGGCCGAACGCGTCCCAGCCCATGGGGTTGAGGACGTTGTAGCCTCGCATGATGAGGAACCGAGTGATGGCATCCCCCAGGATGTAGTTGCGACCGTGACCGGCGTGGAGCTTCCCCGAAGGGTAGGGGAACATGTTGAGGTAATAGAATTTCCGCTCAGTGTTTTCCGTGTTGGTCCTAAAAAAACCCTTCTTGCGCCAAAAATCGCGCCATTTGTCCTCGATCGCCTTTGGGTTGTAGCCTTCCGTCACAGCGAAAGCCCCCCTTTCACGAGCCTTTCGGCCTCCTCCAGAACGTTGTTCACGGAATCCAAGGAATCCATTTCGCAGTACAGCCGCAGAATGGGTTCGGTACCCGAAGCCCGGAAAAGGAGCCATCCCTCCTTAAACCTGAGCTTCACCCCGTCCAGGGTCTCCACCTTGCGCACCTTGAAGTTCGCCACCTCGCTTGGCGGCCGGGCCTTGATGTGCTCCACGATCTCTATCCGCTCCGGAAGCTCCAGGTCCCGCCTGCGGTAGTAGTGGGGTCCTACCTCGGCGAACAGATCTTTGACCAGTTCCTTGAGGCTCCTTCCGGTGGCAGCCACGAGCTCAAGCAACAGAAGCCCGGACAGGATGCCATCCCGCTCCGGAAGGTGGAAGCTGTAGCCGTATCCTCCCGACTCCTCCCCCGCGAACGCGGCCTCCCCCCTGACCAGGCCCTCCACAGCCCACTTAAAGCCGATCTTGATCTCCTCGCAAGGGAGTCCCGCCCCATCGGCGAGCTTTCTGATCATGTCCGTGAGGGCAAACGACTTCAGCACCTTGCCCTTCAGCCCCCGGTGCCGGATGAGATGCCAAAGCAGCAGGGAAGCGGTGCGATGGGTATCGAGGTAGTTTCCCTCCTCGTCCATGGAGGCAGCCCGGTCGCCATCTCCATCGGTGACCAGGCCCACCACGATGCGGCGGCGGGCCCGCCGTCTGAGGGCCCGGATCACCGCTCGCAGGGGCACCAGGTTCTCCGGCAGGGGTTCGGGTTTCTTGCCACCGAACAGAGGGTCGATCGCACTCCGGATGGCCAGGTGCGGCAGGCGCACCTCCCGGAGCAAGGCGGGGAGATACCCTTGGGCTGAGCCGTACATGGCGTCCACCACCACCTGCACGGGGGCGGCCCCGATGGCCTTAAGGTCAACGAGGTTTCGGAGGCAAGACAGGTACCCCTCCTTGAGTTCAACCACTTCCACGGGATCTTCTCCAAGTTCCGGGGGCTGTGCCGGGAGTCGGGACTCGATCAGCCGGGTCACATCCTCGGTGGCCGAGCCCCCATACTCCGGCTTCACCTTGATCCCGTTGTACATGGGGGGATTGTGGGAGGCGGTGACCATGATCCCGCAGGCCAGGTTCTGATTGACCACCGCCCAGGACAAGGCCGGTGTAGGTATGGGGGCGTTTGTGACCTTCACCGGGACATCGCTTGCGATGAGCGCCCGGGCCAGATGTGCTGCGAACTTTTCGGACATAAACCTGGTGTCGTAGCCCACCAGCGCTCCGGCAGAGGCCGGTCGATACTCCACCCCCCAATCCCGGTAAAAGGGGATCTCCTGTCGGGCCGGGTCCTGGAGATAGTCGGCGATGGCCACCCCCACCCGGGCCACGTTCGAAAACGTGAACTCCCGGGCGATCACCCCCCGCCAGCCGTCCGTGCCAAACCTGATCTTATCTTCTCTTGCCACGGGTCCCCTTTCTCCTGCCGGTCGCTCCAAAGTCCACCCGTTTGACCCGGGGCGGAAGCTTGATCCCGTTTTCCCTGAGAAGCTCGGCAATGAGATCTAAGGGGAGCGAGGTCTCAAGCCATAGATCACGGGCAGACACAACCCCATTGTGTACCGGCACTCGAGCCAGTGCCGCCTCTATCGCTCGAGAGTAGCTCTCTTTGAGCCTAGAAAGCTCCCGCTTCGTTTGTTCCACAGCCTCGTTTTTCTCACCCATCAGTATCTCCACTCCACCGTGTATGTGAGCTCGGCCTCCCCCCCGGCGGGGACCTCAAGGAGGAATTTCACGGTGTGCGCGTCCACCTGCTCAAAGGGAAGGGAACTGTGGGTGATCTGCCACGACCCTGAGAGGGACTCCCAGTCCTCGACCACGACCGGCTCATCTTTGGCCGAGCGGATCACGATCCGGTATGTATCGCGGTTCAGGTCCTCACCCAATCTCAGGTGCGCAACTTGAGTCCTTGTGCCCACAAGGTCGAAGGCCGCCCCGATGGCGAGGGTTACCTCCTCTCCCACCGGGGTGTGGCCGATGGAAGCCGAGCCGATGAGCAGACTCCCTCCCTCGTCGTACACGGTTACCTCCCCGGCTGGGAGAGGGGAATCGGAGTTCACGAACTTAAGCACCGTCTCCACCGGCCCACCTCGGAACCGATACACGCGCTCGTAGGGGAGGGAGGTCACAAGGTAAGGGACAAGCACGGTGCCCGGTGGCAGGTCCACGGCTTGGGGCAGGGAGTACCGATGGTATTCGTAGGCCTGGGAGGGCCCGGCCTCCGGGGCCGTGCTGAGTGCCAGTGCCCTTACCCCCGGCGCCACGCCCGCCCCGGCCGGGGTGTAGACCTGCCCTGCTATGAGATCCACCCGGGCTCCGGAATAACCGACCCCGGTATCGTTCCTTAGCTCTGCCAGCCCGACCAGGGTAAAGGCGTCCTCCCCAAGGACGGCCCGATAGTGGGCTTGCCAGGAAAGCCCGCGTGTAAGATACCGCAAAAGGAGGTCCCGCGTGCCCGGCTGTTCCGTCCTATAGGCCACCTCCACGCTCTTCCTTTCCGGAAGAGGTGCGATGAGCTTCTGGTAGCCGTTCAGGGTCACAAGCCCTGCGTCAGTGGCGAGGACCAACACGTCCTCGCTCGCCGAGATGAGCCTTCCCTTGACCGTTTCCCCTTCGCTTACCACCTGTACGATTTCGCCGATGAGCCCGTCCGGGGTGATGCGGTTAGGCAGCGTGGGCGCAAGGGAAAGCACGGTCACGCCCCCGAGCGTCAGGCTATCCAAAAGGACTTGGTGGGGAATATAGTCGAGCCTCAGCGTGCCTTCGGCTTTAAGATCGAAGCTGCGGGTTTCCTCCACCAGGGCCAGGCCCTGGGAGTAGAGGACGATGTGCGGCCCCCCGAGCACCTGGGTCGCCATGGCCCCGATGAGAAACGCTGCCCATGCCATACGCATAGTTGATCACCGCCTTTGGGTTATCTTACCTGGCCCGGAAGGGAGCGTAAAGCGCTCTTGGACTTAGCCCAGCGCCACATCCAGATACAGCATGACCATGGCCCCCACCATCAACCCCAACGTGGCCAACCGCTCGTGTCCCTTGCGGTGGGTCTCGGGGACCATCTCATCCG
Source organism: uncultured Thermotogaceae bacterium (assembly GCA_964448595.1). Lineage (GTDB taxonomy): Bacteria > Bipolaricaulota > Bipolaricaulia > Bipolaricaulales > Bipolaricaulaceae > 64-32. Next base: position 3,784 of record CAYUWL010000004.1, on the reverse strand, counting down.
AGATCACGTAGAGCATGGCCCCGGCGGCAAACCCCATGGCGTAGGGAAGGAGAGGACGCGCTAGGCCTACTGCCCAAGCCCCGAATACGGCCAGGGGGATCTCCACCAGCCCGGCCCTGACCCCCACGATGCTGGCGTAAAAGTACGCCCCCATGCCCACGCTCAGGGCCGAGACGGCCACTGCTAGCCCCTCGGGGACGTTCTGGATCCCGATGGCCAGCATGAGTTCGACGGCGCTCTTGAGGTTGCCTGAACCAAAGCTCACCCCTACCGCCAGGCCCTCGGGTATGTTGTGCAGGGTGATGGCCAGGATAAATAGCCACACCGCTTTGAGGCGCTTGGCGGTATGTCCCTCCTGTCCGCTCACCACATGCAAGTGGGGGACCAGGTGGTCAGCAAGGTCCAGGGTCAAGGCGCCCAGGGCGATCCCCGCGAGCACAGGCCATACACCACCGGACTCGATGCCGGGGAGGATGAGGCTAGTGAAGCTGGCGGTGAGCATCACCCCGGCGGCAAACCCCAGGGCCATGTCCAGGAAACGTTCTGAGGGCCTCCTCCACACAAGCACGAGAAGCGCCCCGGCCGCGTTAAATGCCGTGATCACAAGGCCCCCGAGGAGGCCCTGCACCACCAGGCTATAGCCCGAGAGCCACGCGAAGGCCGTGTCCATCCTAGGCCTCCGCGAGTCCCAGGATCTCCCGGGCTCGGGCTGCGTCCTCGGCGCGTACGACGAGCTTCACCCCGCCCAACGCTGGGGCGTAGAACGGGTTTACCGAGATCGCCTGCTCGTCCAGGAGAAAGGCCTGGATCCCGTCCGCCTCAAGCTGTGCCTTGGCCAGGTGCGCATCTATCGGCCGGCCGAAGGCCGCGACCACCACCATCTCACCTTTGCCCATGACCCTCCTCTTGGCTTCCTGCATGGGCGAAAGCCAGTCCAAAAGGTCTTCCCGGAGACTCCCTCCCGGTCTCGTTCGATGCCCCATGATACAGCCATGAGCACAGCACGAGGGTCTTGTCGGGAGAACCACAGGCGGCGGAGTGCCGTGCCGTGGCTGAACTGTGAAACACTTGACGGAGGCCGGTACGAGGTTTTAGGATGAGCGGGGTGAAGCTATGAGGGGTTTTCTTATCGCGGCGGTCGTCTTCGGGCTGGCCGGGTTCTGCGGCGCTGCCCCTGTGGTATGGTTACTCGAGATCGACGGGGAAATCGGGGCCGGCACGGTGTCCTACCTTGGGAAAGGCCTCGCTGAGGCGGCCGCCGCTGGAGCGGACGCGGTGGTGCTGCGCTTCTCCACCCCCGGCGGGTACCTGGACGCGGCCACGGCCGCCCGGGATGTGATCCTGGACGCTTCCGTCCCCACCATTGCTTACATCGATCGGGAAGCGTACTCCGCTGGGGCGCTCCTTGCCATCGCCTGCGAGCGCATTTATTTTGCCCCCGGCGGGGTGATGGGCGCGGCCACGCCCGTGTACTTCGACCCGGGGGGTCGGATGGAACAGGCGCCGGAGAAGGTGGTCTCCGCGGTCCGGGCCCTGTTCCGGGCCACGGCTGAGCTGCGAGGGCGGCCTCCGGAACTGGCCGAGGCCATGGTGGACCCGGACGTGGAAATCCAGGGGCTTGTGGAGCGAGGGAAACTCCTTACCCTCACCCCTGAAATCGCCTCCGAGTGGGGCTATTCCGATGGCAAGGCAAGCTCCCTGGACGAGCTCTTCCCGTTGCTCGGGCTCGCCGGGGCGCAGGTGGTTGAGTTCGAGTACCGGTGGGTGGACCGGGCCGTGGATATCTTGACTCGGCCCGAGATCGCGGGGCTCCTCATCACGATCGCCGTGGGCGGGCTGATCCTGGAGATGCTGATCCCGGGATTTGGGCTCCCCGGGACGGTGGGCCTGGCGGGCCTGGCCTTGTTTCTGTGGTCTCACTTCATCGTGGGTCTGGCGGGCTGGGAGTCGCTCCTGTTTCTCCTAGGCGGAGTAGTGGCCATCGTCCTTGAGGTGTTCGTGTTCACGGCCACCGACTTCGGCCTGGCAGGCCTGGCAGGCCTGGTGCTCGTTGGTCTTGGCTTTTACACCTCCATGGTGGGGCCGTTCACCCAACCCGACCAGGCCATATGGGCTATACTAGCGGTGTCTGTAGCCTTGGCGGTCTCGCTTGCAGCCTCGTTCTTCATCCTCGCCAGGATCCCCAAGACCAGGCTCAGGCTGGGCGGGGTGGTGCTGCAGCAGGTGATCACCGGGCATGCCTTTGATCGGCCCCGCCGAGGTGCGTCAACCCAGTGGCCCGGCCGCCGGGGGGTGGCCGTCACCGACCTCCATCCGGTTGGGGCGGGGGAGTTCTCGGGGGAGAGAGTGGACGTGTTGTGCGAGGAGGGCTTTCTCCCCAAGGGGACCCCCATCGTGGTGATAAAGGACGAGGGCTACCGTAAGGTGGTCCGCAAGGCAAAGGAGGGAGAGACATGAACGTTCTGTTAATAGTTATTCCGGTCTTAGTTATTCTGGTCCTGTGGCTGTTCTTCTACTTCGTGCCGGTGGGGCTGTGGATCTCGGCCCTGGCGGCCGGGGTCCCGGTAGGGCCGATGACCCTCATCGGGATGCGCCTGAGAAAGGTAAACCCCCACAAGGTGATCTTTCCGATGATCGCCGCCTGGAAGGCAGGGCTTAAGCCCTCCGTCGCGGCCCTCGAGGCCCATTACCTGGCTGGCGGGAACGTGGATCGGGTGATCCGCGCCCTGATCTCGGCCGATAAGGCGGACATCCCCCTCACCTTTCAGCGGGCGGCGGCCATCGACCTCGCCGGCCGGGACGTGTACGACGCGGTGGCGATGTCCGTCAACCCGCGGGTGATCGAGACCCCCAAGATCGGGGCTGTGGCCAAGGACGGGATCCAACTGTTCGCCGTGGCCCGGGTTACGGTGCGGGCAAACATCGAACGGCTGGTGGGAGGGGCCACCGAGGAGACGATCATCGCCCGGGTGGGCGAGGGGATCGTGTCGGCCATAGGTTCTGCGGACTCCCACAAGGCGGTCCTGGAGAACCCGGACTCGATCTCCAAGGTGGTGCTGGACAAGGGCTTGGACGCGGGCACGGCCTTTGAGATCCTGTCGATCGACGTCGCCGACGTGGACGTGGGCAAGAACATCGGGGCCCAGCTCCAGACCGATCAGGCGGAGGCCGACCTCAAGGTGGCCCAGGCCAAGGCGGAGGAACGCCGGGCCATGGCCATCGCCCAGGAGCAGGAGATGAAGGCCCTGGTCTGGGAGCGGCGGGCAGCGGTGATCGAGGCCGAGGCGGAGATCCCGCGGGCCATCGCCGAGGCCTTCCGTAAAGGGCAGCTGGGGATCATGGACTACTACCGTCTCAGGAACATCCAGGCCGACACGAGGATGCGGGAGGGCCTGGCACAGGAGGAGACCCCACCCACCCAGGGCCCGGGGGAGTCCCCACTCACCGGCGGGACCTCAGGAGGGATGTAAATGGAGGCCCGTAGGGACCTGGCGGAGATGATCCGGGGGATCCTACAGCGGGATCCCCGGGTGGCTATCGTCCTGGCGGAGATCCTGAGACCGCCTCCCGCGCTGGAGGAGCGCCCTCGCCCCTGGGAAACCTGAGGCCGAGCGCCTGAGCCTCCGGCTCACTACCCCGCAAAGGCTCGAAGGCTCAAAGCACTTCAGCCTTCTGTAGCCTCATGTGTTGGTGCCTCGGTGGGGCTTCGATGCAATAGATAGGATGGTCATTGCAGGAGCTCACACAAGGCTCTGGCAAGCAGGCTACGAACGGAGATCACGGG
>CAYUWL010000003.1:14888-35290 GCA_964448595.1 uncultured Thermotogaceae bacterium | reverse complement strand
TGGCTTTGCGCCCCCGGGTCGCCCCGGGTTTGCCCTTTCGACCGCCAACCAGCTTTTCCGCCTTCTTTTACCTCCTTCAGGGTTTTATCTCGTCGTTTCCTGCACCGCCGGTGCCTTTGCCTTGAACCGACCCTGGATGGTGAGCGCCCGCGCAAGGGCGGCCTCGTCCACGAAGCCACGCTCAACGAGGATCTCCCCGAGGAGCCGCGCTCCCTTGGCCTGGCGCTGTAGCTCCAGGGCTTCCTCCACCTGGCGGGGGCTCACCGCCCCCAGGTCCACCAGCACCTCCCCGATCCGCTTCTCGCGTTCGAAGTGTTCCTCCAGGATCGAAAGGACCACCGCCGAGCGCGACTTGCGCTCCAGGCGGGCCTTGCGGTCCACCAGGTCGATGAGGTACCGGTCCTCCTCGCTGAAGTACATGGTCACCTGCATTCCTTCCGCCTCCTGTCCGTGGCAGCCAATAAAATCGGGCTGCCAGCTTCCTCCTGGCAGCCCGGCTACCCTATCGTCTTCAAGGGCCCGCAGCTTTGCGCCCCCACCTTGCGATGGGTTTGCCCTTTTCAGGATGGTTAACTAAGTGTAGCCATTATATAGCGAGCAGGACAACCAGTCAAGGGGACATTTCTCGGTATATCCATCACAAAAGAGTTTACCCCCTCTTCTCATTTTCGGTTCCTCACTGCCTACAGGGCGGTGCATTGAAAATTTCGTGCCCTTCGCGTCCTTGAGGCTTGGTAATTTACAGAAAACAGCGGAGAGCCTCATTTTTTGAGCTCCTTCCCCAAGCCGAGCGTGCGCTCGAGCAACCTCGACCACAGGTCGGAAAGCCTGTCCAGCGCTTGGGCCAGCCTGATGCGGGCCTGCCAGGGGAATGGGCTGGGGCGTCTATCCCGGATTAGCTCGGGGTAGAACTCCGGCCTTGAGTCCTCCGCCCGCTGGTCTTGAGAGAGGGAGGTGTAGAGGAAGGCTTCCCGGGCCTTGAACGCCTCCTTCAGCCCCTCATCGGTGAGGTTCAATCGCTGGGCCAGTTCGGAAAGGGTGGGGGGACGGCCCAGCTCCCCGACAAGCTCGTGGTGGGCCCGGTCTATCTGCTGGCTGAGAAGGCGTAGCCACCGTGGGGGCCTTGGGGGCGGGAACTTCTCCCGAATACGGCTCCTGATCTCCCCCCGGATGAGGTTGCGGGCGAAGGTAGCAAAATCCCCCGCACGATCGAGTTCGACGTTGTATACGGCACTTAAAAGCCCGAGGTGCCCGGCACGCTCAAGTTCCTCCCGCGAAAGCCCGCAGCCTGCGAATTCCTTTGCCGCCTCCTGTACCAAAGTGGCCCCCAGCCGGATGAGCTCGGCCCGCAGTGCGGGATCATCATGGTGCCGCAGCGCAGCCGCCAGCTCCTGCATCCGGCCCATAGGGACCTAGAAGGAGAGCTCAAACCCTATGACCTCGGACAGAAGCCCGGTGAAGTCGAAACTCGTCCGGGAGTAAAGCTTGACCCCTGAGAAGGAGATAGAGATGTCGATCTCCTGGGACAGAAACCCCAGGGAATCAAGAGAGGTGACGGAACGCAGCTCCACGGGGTCGATGGTCACCCTCAAGATGAGGTCCGCCTGGCTGAAGGCAAAGGTTGAGTCGATCCATAGCCTGGCTCCGAGCTGGGCGGCCGGCTCAGCCCACATATAGGAAGCGTGAAGCTGGGCCCAGGCAAAGCCGAGCTCGTCGAAGGAAAACAGGGACTCGGTGCGCAGGCACTGCGAGGCGAATCCCACGTTTATCAATTCTTCCCTAAACCACCAACCCGAGACGGCGGTAACGTCCGTCTGCGGGTACTCGTCGATGAGATGGTACAGATCCTCCACCCCGAATCCAGTGATGCTGCGCACGAAGAAACCAGGGTCAAAGGCGAGCCCCAAATCGAGCACGATGCCCACGGTGAAGTCCGGCGTCTGACAGGCCTCGGCCAGGTTCTCCACTAGGAGCAGGGCCCCAAGGTCGAAGGGACAGCATCCCCCCCTCACTTCGAACCAGTACCGGGAAAAACACGGGTCAAACCGCATTCCTGTAGCCAAGGTCACTCCATCGAGATCGATAGCGAACCTCATGTGCTCCGACTCAAGTCCATCCAGGGAGATCACGGTGCGGCTTTCTACACTTGCCCCGGCAAAGGAAAGCGATGACGTGATGGCAGTATCCACGCTCAAGCTCGCAGGTGGAACGGGAGTGAAGGTGAGTTCCACGCCCAAGGCCCCGGAGAGTTCACACCCCTCCTGAGCCAGCCCCATTACGCCGATGCCACAGGCCAAAAACAGCAAAGCAAGCGCCCTGTTCATGGTCAACCTCCTTGCAGAAAAGGATAGAGGCTAGGACACAGAGATGCGAGAAGAAAATGGGGGCGGCCCGACCGTCTTTGTCCGGGCCGCCCAGGACCCTTGTCTAAACCAAGGAGGTCAGGACATCCTCCAGTGTGGGACGTCCGATCTCCTGAAGCTCATAATGCACGCGACTGGCTGGACGGGCCAGGTCTATGAGCCGGCGGAGGTCGATCGGGGTAGCGATGACCACGGCATCGCACGGCACCTTGGCGATGGTGGCAGACAGTTCCTGGATCTGTCCTTCACCGTATCCCATGGCCGGCAGCACACAGTCAAGGTGTGGGTAGCGGCTGTAGGTCTCCGCGATCGAGCCCACTGCGTAGGGCCTGGGGTCCACGAGCTGGGCCCCCAGCTTCCTGGCCGCCACCGCCCCGGCCCCGAACGGCATCTCCCCGTGGGTAACCGTGGGACCGTCTTCCACTACCAAGACGCGCTTTCCGGCGATGAGCTCAGGCGACTCCACGGCGATTGGGGAAGCGGCTTCGACCACTTTGGCCCTCGGGTTGAGCTCGGCGACCGAGGCCCTCAGGCGCTCCACCTCCTCCAAGGACGCGGAATCAACCTTGTTGATCACCACCACGTCCGCCTGGCGGATGTTGACGGAGCCAGGCCAGTAGGTGCGTTCGTGACCCGCCCTCAAGGGGTCGGCTACCACGATGAGGAGATCCGGCTTGTAAAAGGGCATATCGTTATTGCCCCCGTCCCACAGGATGACGTCCGCCTCCTTTTCCGCTTGCCGTAAGATGGCCTCGTAGTCCACCCCGGCGAACACCACGTTTCCCCGGTCGATGTGGGGCTCGTACTCCTCCCGTTCCTCGATGGTGCACTGGGCACGGTCCATGTCCTCGTAGGAGGCGAACCTCTGGACCGCTTGGGCAGCAAGGTTCCCATAGGGCATGGGGTGTCGCACCACCGCCACCTTTTTCCCGTGGGCCTTTAGGATCTCCGCCACCCTGCGGGTGGTTTGGGACTTGCCGCATCCGGTGCGGACCGCGCACACAGCCACCACGGGCTTTTTCGCCACAAGCTGGGTGGAGCCGGGTCCCAGGAGCCAGAAGTCCGCCCCAGCCGCCACGGCCGTGGCAGCGCGGTCCATTAAGTACTGATGGGAGATGTCCGAGTAGGCAAACACCACTACATCTACCCGGTGCTCCCGCACCAGGGCCGGAAGGCGCTCCTCCGGCTCGATGGGAATGCCCTGTGGGTACAGACGACCAGCCAGCTCCGGGGGGTACCGTCTCCCCTCTATTCCGGGGATCTGAGTAGCCGTAAAGGCAACTACTTCGTAGGTCTCATTGTCACGGAAATAGACATTAAAATTATGAAAATCCCTGCCGGCAGCACCCATGATGATGACCTTGGTCCTACGCATGTGATCACCTCGCCTGTCTTGGAATTTGGTGGGTTTCCGTATCCCATTATAGCTGGGGGTCCCCTCACAGGCGAATTGGCCTCTGAGGGAGCCAGAGGTATGATACGGTTATGACCTTGGCGAATGCCTTGACCCTGTTTCGTGGGGTGCTCATCGTTCCCACCACGGCCGCCGTGCTTGTGGCACGACCCTGGATCGCCTTCGCTTGCTTCGCCCTGGCCGTGCTCACGGACGCCGTCGACGGCCTCGTCGCCAGAACTCGCCATGAGGTCACCTTCATAGGGGCAATACTCGATCCGACCATGGACAAGCTCCTCTATGTGGCCTTGTTTTCAGCCCTCGCCGCAACCGGAAAACTACCGATCCTCGGTCCGGTGCTTTACGCCATCCCCCAACTCGGCCTGGGCATCGGCACATTGGCCCTATGGCAACGTCGCAGGGAGTTCGCCGCCCGCTGGCCTGGCAAGGCCGCGGCCGCCCTGACCGCCTTCGCCGCGGTATGCCTCCTGCTGAGTCCTTGGGGAGAAATCCCTTTTTGGATCGCGATCGCCGCTAACTTCCTTTCCGCCCTGTACTACCTTTTTCGGCAAACCAATCGGAAAACTCGGCTGGAGGAGGCGCCACAAGCTCCATCCACTTCCCCGAGCCGGGATGGCGAAACCCCAGCCGCCAGGCATGGAGCATAAGGCGCTCCCCTCCCTTTCCGTACACCGGATCCCCCACCACCGGGTGTCCAATGGCGGAAAGGTGCACCCGGATCTGATGGGTACGCCCGGTGTGAGGTTGGACCAAAAGGAGAGACCGGCCCGCCTTCCTGGCAAGCACGGAGAACTCGGTTTGCGCCTCTTTCCCTTCCCTGGCAACCCGCATGCGCCAGGGGCGGGACGGGTGCCTGCTCAGCCGGCCTGTGATCTCCCCCTCCTCGGGCTCAACCTCGCCCTCTACCAGTGCCAGATATTCCTTTTTGACCTTGCGGCGGCGGAATTGGTCTACGAGCTTTCCCCAGGCCTCCTCCGAACGGGAAAGCACCATCACCCCACTTGTCAGGGCGTCAAGTCTGTGCACCACCCCCGGCCTCTCCGGGCTACCTCCGGCTAGAGGGCCACGCTTCTTCAGGATGGCGACCACCGTGGGCTTGTCCCGTCCCTGCCCGGCCGCATGGACCGGTATCCCTGGGGGCTTGTCGATCACGACGATGGCCTCATCCTCGTACAGCACAGGGATTTCCGGCCAGAGAGCCTCCTCAGCCACAGGAAGGCTTACCTCCACCACCTGGCCGGGGCGGGCGCGGGCGGCCCCCTTGACGAGGCTTCCGTCCACCTGCACATCTTCCGACCTAAACAGCTCTTTTACCACCGCGCGGGGAAGGCCCAGGCGAGAGGCCACAACCCGGTCAAGCCGCATGCCTGCCTCGTCCTCCTTCACCACAAACCGTCGGGGTTGAGCCTTTTTTGTGGGCATCTTTAGAGCCAAGTATAATGGCAAAAGATGAGCATCTTACGGGAAAAGCTGGACTTGCTTTTGCGCCAGGGCGCCCAGGCAGCCCAGGTGGAACTATATCACTGGGAGCTTTCCCGGGCCGGGCCCCGGGCAAGGCTCCTCGTGTATATCGATAGCCCCACTGGGGTTACCTTGGGGGACTGTGAGCGGGCCAGCCGGGCCATCGAGGCCTTGCTAGATGAGCACGACCCCTTTGCCGGCCCGTACGTGCTTGAGGTGTCATCACCAGGGGTCGAACGCCGCCTGTGGGAGGAGTGGCATTACCAGCGTGCCCTGGGAAAACGCGTCCGGGTCACAGCTCGCTCCGCTCAGGGAAAGAGAGCCTACGAGGGAAGGCTTGCAAGCGTAGGGAAAGAGAAGATCGCCGTTGAGCTTGAGGAAGGGCGCATCGAGATCCCCCTCTCCCAGGTGACTCGGGCCCAGCTCGTGTTCGAACCCAAGATGGAGGAGCGATGAACATAGATTTCCTCGAAGCGCTAGAGGAGATGGCCCGCGAGCGCGGAATCGATCGGGAGGCCGCCTATGAGGCCATGGAGAAGGGAATTGCAGCGGCCTGGCTAGTTGAGTACGGGGGAGAGGAGCCCCCGGAAGTCCACGTCGACCGGCGCTCCGGGGACATCTACGTGAACGGAAAGCCCTTTGACTTGGGGAGCCTTGGGCGGATCGCCACCCGGCGGGCGGAGAACGTGTTCCGGCAGGAGATCCTGCGCCGTCGCAGGGAAGCCCTGTACGATATGTATTCCAGCCGCATCGGGGAGATCATCAACGGGTCGGTCCACCGGTTCGAGGGACGCAATGTGTGGATCAACCTGGGCGAGGTTGAAGCCCTGCTTCCCGAAGGGGAGCGCATCCCGGGGGAGCGCTACATCACCGGGCGGCGTCTGCGTGCATATCTCTATGAGGTGGAAAAGACCCAAGGCGACCCACGCATTTACGTTTCGCGTGCTCACCCCCAATTTGTGGCAAAACTCCTCGAGCTTGAGGTCCCCGAGCTCGAACAGGGGCTTCTGGAGATAGTGAAGGTGGCACGGGTTCCAGGGGTCCGTTCTAAGGTCCTGCTCAGGGCACTTGACCCACGTATCGACCCCGTGGGAACCTGTGTCGGCGCAGGCGGGGTGAGGATTCGTGCGGTGAGCCGCGAGCTCGCGGGGGAAAAGGTCGACATCATCCGTTGGAGCGAGGACGTAAAGGATATCATCAGAGGAGGCCTCGCCCCGGCCAGCGTGCTCGACATCGAAGTTGACCAAAAGGCGAAAAGAGCCGTCGTAAGTGTGCCTGCGAGCGAGATGTCGCTTGCCATCGGGCGCGACGGCCACAACGTGGAGCTCGCGGCCAAGGTCAGCGGTTATGACATCGAGATCCGGTCCCCAACCGGAGAAGAACCCGCCCAAAGCTAACCGTCTCCGCGCTTTCGTCCTGGACGGGATCGCGTACCTTGCCCGCCGCCAAGCCGTGCCGGTGGTGGTGCTGGCCGCGGTGCTCGTGGGCTTGAGTCTTTTCTACATCCGGCAGCTCCCCATCCGCAGCTCCTACCTCGATCTCTTGCCGCAAAACGATCCGCTCATAGAAAAATATAAGGCTAAGGAGGAAGAGCTCACTGCCACTGACTATGCGGCTGTACTGCTTTCCCTCGTCTCGCCACCGGCGGATGTGGAGGCGAGGAGGGCGAAGCTCTTCGCCGCCGCAGACAAGCTCATCGGGCTCCTTGAGAAAACGGGGGAGATCAAGCGTGCCTCGTATAGGATCGGTGAGGGAATCACCTACCCCAAGGAGCTCCTTCTTTACCAAAGGCTGACGCCGGAAGATCTGGCAAAGCTCAAGGCTAGCGCCGAACAGATCCTCCAAGCACTTTCCCAAATTCCCCCTGAAAGCGGTGATTTCAGCGACAAGCTAGTCGAGCTTAAGGCCAGCCTTTCAGCCGAAACTGATGTATCGCCTGAGCAAGTCCTCCCCCTCCTGGACGAGCTCCTTCAGTTGGGATGGGCTGGGCTGGCGGCGCTCCAGCACCTGCCTGAACTTCAGGGACCGCTTCATGAGGCAGCCCAGGTGATCCAGGCCATCAACCACCAGACCGGGGCAACCGATGCTGGCAGCCCTCAGCCGGGCACTCCGCTTCTGTCACGCGACAGCACCAAGCTTGTGATCCAAGTCTGGCCAGCCCAGCCGTCCTATGCGGGGTTGGACTACTGTCGCCGGGTGACCGAAATTCTCAAGCAGACCATCGCTCAAGCCGAACTCTCCCAGCTTGGGGTGGAAGCTCGCGTAACCGGAGCATATGCGGCCGTGACGGAGAGCAACGAGGTCATCCGCAAGGACATGAACTTCACCACCCTCGTCTCCTCGGTGGGGGTACTCTTGCTCCTCGCGCTCACGTTCGCGAGCGCTTTCCTCACCCTGGTGGCCCTGGTGCCGCTTCTGGTGTCGGCGCTTTTCACCGTGGCTTGGGCCAAGTTCTCAACGGGCGGATTCAACCTGGTCACTACTTTCCTCCCTTCACTGGTCCTGGGGTTGGGCATCGACTTCTCAATTCATCTTCTGGCCCGTTACGTGGAGGAGAGAAATGCCGGACGGTCGGTGGGCCGGGCCTTGGACATTGCCATCCACAAGAAGGGGGAGGCGTCGCTGTTCGCAACCCTGACCACCGCCGCGGTGTTCGTTTCCCTGCTCATATCCCGCTCGCGTGCCCTGGCAGAGATGGGCGTGATCATGTCCCTGGGGATCGTGCTCGCTTACCTTGCGGCCATGGTGCTTACCCCGAGCCTCATTGCCCTAAGCTATGTCACCCTCAAGAGGCGCTTCCGCGAGCGCATGCCGATACGCACGGAGACCCTGGCCCGTGCCTACAGAAGCTTCCTCCCCCAGCGCCGGGCAGTGGTCAGCCTCACCCTCGTCCTCACCTTGGCCCTCTCCTATCAAGTAAGCCAGGTACAGTTTCGCTTTGCCTCAGGACAGCTTGCCCCACGCACCCAGGCCTCGGAGGTGGCCGAGGAGATCCTACAGGAGTTCCAGGGAGAGGTGTCCTTCGCTGATCAATTCGTGTTCTTTGTGGATGACCCCGCCCGGCTCCGCGAGCTAGAGGAAACCTTGGTCGAAAACCCCTTTGTCACTTCGACTGACTCCATCCGGCACATCCTCCCCCAGGAGCTACTGCGTGGGAAGGCATCGCTTCAGGACGTCCCCGTCGGGGACATGCTGTCCACGGTGGCTTCTCTAAAACAGGTCCTGAGCCAGTGGGAGGGGCTGGTTAAGGACTTAGAACGCTTGACCGCACTGCTCTCCGGTTGGGAGCTCTCGGCCGCACTCAGTGGAAAGATAGACCTGGCCACTTCCTTGTCTGAAAGATCATCCACCCTCATTCAGCTTACGGATGAGATGAGGGCACTGAATCGAACTTTCTACCTGAGCCTGTTGGCCGGGCTGCGGGGGGACCTCGAACAGATCGAGGCCTTCCTGAAGAACCTGGCATCCCTGCCAGACGAACCGGGGCTTATCTTGGCCCTGGTGAACGTACTCCCCGAACAACTTAAAGCTATTTATTACTCACCAACGTCACAGGAGTTCATCTTGAGGGCGAGGATGTCGCCGGCCCTCTATGAGGGACACAACCTGCAACAGTTCGTGGACTGGGTGAGGGGCCTGAACGTGGACTACTTCGGGATACCAGAGGTGCAAGGGCGGCTGGAAGCGTACATGAAACGTGATTTTGCAGTCTCAACCGCGATCGCAAGTTTTTTCATTGCCGCCCTCGTTTGGAGAAGCTTCGGAAGCCTCAGGGAGGCGCTTCTGGCCATCTCCCCCTTGATCATCGGTTACCTATGGATGCTGGCTGGGATGCGCCTTCTCTCGATCGCCTTCAACTTCACCAACATCGTCATCTCCCCGCTTTTGATCGGGATCGGGGTAGACAGTGCAATTCACATCCTGCACCGGATCAAGGAGGAGCGCCAGCAGGAGAGAAAGGACGCCACAGCCTGGGGAGCTGCGGCCACGCTGGTCCCCGTCCTTTCCACCTCGCTCACCACGATGCTCGTGTTCGGCACCCTGATCTGTGCCCGTACGCCGGGACTCAGGTACCTGGGTATCTCCGCCCTTCTCGGCCTGGGGTTCACGCTTCTTGCGAGCCTCCTTTTCCTCCCTAGTGCCGCGGCCCGTCTTGATGAATCCCGTCGAGGGGACTAAATTGACCGTGACTGGAATCTCAAGTGGCGCGAGGAAGGTGACAATAATATGGTTGGGACCCTGCAAACGGCGCTTATCGCCCTCGTAGCCCTCCTCCTAGGCCTGGCTGGAGGACTGCTCCTGGCACAGGTCAGAACCAAGCTAATCAGCAAGAAGGCTGAAAACATCTTAGAGGAAGCCCGCCAGGAGGCAGAGCGAATCTACAAGGAGAAGATGCTCGCCGCCCAGCAAGAAATCCAAGAACTAAGAGAACAGGAAGAGAAACGGCTGAAAAGAAGAGAAGCCGATCTTGCACAAATGGAGGAGCGCATCCTACAAAAAGAGGCCCGCTTGGGGAAGAAGAGCAACTACCTCGAGATGATCGAGGACTCTCTCCGAAAAGACGAAAGCGAGCTCGAGCGCCTCCTTGAAATGGGGCAAAAGCTCCTTGCCGAAGAGCGGGCGCTCCTGGAGCGTCTCTCCGGCCTCAGTCAGGAGGAGGCCAAGGAATACCTGCTCAAGCTTGTGGAGGCGGAATCCGAACGATATTTCGCCCGCAAGATTGCGGAGGTGGAACGGCGCAGCCGTCAGGAAGCAGAAAGACGTGCCCGACGCATCCTAGCGGCTGCGGTACAACGGTACGCCGTGGAGTACGCGGAGGAGGCAACGGTCACGACGGTTCCCCTCCCCTCGGACGATTTCAAGGGCCGCATCATCGGCCGGGAGGGGAGAAACATCCGCACGTTCGAGGCCCTGACAGGGGTGGAGGTGCTCGTGGACGATACTCCGGACGTAGTAGTACTGTCTTCCTTTCACCCCGTCCGTCGGGAGATAGCCCGCCTGGCCTTGGAACGGCTGATCGAAGATGGACGCATTCATCCAGCCCACATCGAAGAGAAAGTGCGCAAGGCCAAGGAGCGGGTTGAGGAGCTCATCCGAGAGCACGGGGAGAAGGCCGCCTTCGAAGCCGGGGTGGAGCTTCCAGATGAGCTTATCCTGCTTTTGGGGAAACTTCACTTCCGCACCAGCTACGGCCAGAACCAGTTGCGGCATTCGCTCGAGGTGAGCTTCCTGGCCAGGCTCCTGGCCGAGGAAATCGGCATTGACCCCCACCCTGCCCAGCGGGCAGGGCTTTTGCACGACATCGGCAAGGCCGTGGACCATGATGTAGAAGGGCCGCACGCCTTGATCGGGGCGGACCTTGCCCGCCGGTACGGGGAGCCCTGGCCTATCGTGAACGCAATCGCCGCCCACCACGGGAACGTGGAGCCCGCAACCGTCACGGCGGTCCTCGTGCAGGCAGCGGATGCCCTATCCGCAGCCCGCCCCGGCGCCCGCCAGGAGACCTACGAGCGTTACATCCAGCGCCTGGAGGAGCTGGAACGCCTGGCGCAGGCGTACCCCCAGGTTAAGGAAGCATATGCCATCCAGGCCGGCCGTGAGGTGCGGGTGATCGTGCGTCCGGAGAAGACCACGGATGACATGACTGCGAAACTCGCGTATGATATCGCGCGAAAAATCGAGGAGCAGATCCAGTACCCAGGGGAGATCAAAGTGACCGTCATCCGGCAGACCCAGTACGTGGAGACGGCTCGATAAGGAGGGGAGCATGAACACCTTGAAGATTGCATCCACTTCAAAGGCCAGCGCCGCCGCCGGTGCGGTGGCCAACACCATCCGTGAGGAGGGCATCGCCGAACTCCAAGCCATCGGCCCTAAAGCGGTGAATCAAGCGATCAAGTGTATTGCCATCGCCCGGGGGTATGTGGCCCCAAGCGGACTCGACCTGTTCTTCGTGCCGTCCTTCGTGGATGTGGAAATAAACGGCGAGACCAAGACGGCCCTTCGGTTCACCGTGCGGTCACGAACCCCGGTCACAAGCCTGCGTCCACGCACGCGAAAAGGAGGGGCGACCGCTGAAAATTGGGAAAACATCTAGCCCTTGGGCCACGGCGTTTCGCACCCTCGCCCTGGTGGGAGAGCTGGGATTCACCGTCACCGGTGGGATGTTGGTCGGCTATGGGATCGGATACGGGATCGACGCTGCTTTTGGTACGAGGAGTTGGCGCACGGTTGGATTGTTCTTCGGGTTAGCCAGTGGCCTGTGGGCGGCGGCACGGACCCTTATCCGGGTTGTTTCGGAGGGAAAGCGGGGTGACTCCCATACATGAACCGTTTCTTTATGCGCTATCAGAAGGCCATCATTTGGACAGTCGTCGTAGGTTTCCTGCTCGGTGGAATTGGCCTGTTCACCTTCCAACGGTTCTCCCCGCCCCCAAGGGGGAGCGCCGAGGAGGTCGTGCTGGTGGTCGAGGGGAAGAAGTTCAGCCGCCAAAACGTCCAGGACGCCTACGACAACCTGATCCAATACTACACCCAGCTGTATCAAGCCTTCGGGCAGGACTTCACCCAAAATCTTCAGGGCACGGATGGGGCGTTCAACAGGCACACATATCGCGCATCCGCCGCCGAAGGCTTGATCCGCCAGACCCTCATCCGGAAGGAAGCCCGTGCCCTGCACGTTTCCGTGCCCAAGGCCGAGCTGAATCAGTCCGTAGAGGAACGCTATCAAAGGACCCTGGAGCAATTCGGTGGGGATGAGAAGGCGCTGGAGAGCTACCTCTCTGCCCAGGGGCTCACCTTGGCCGACTACCGTCGTCAGCTGCGGGCCTCCCAAGAATACCAGCTCCTGGAAGAGGCGGTGCACAAGCAAGTGGTGGGCCCCATCGAGCCCACCGACGAGGAGCTCCTCACCTACTACCAAGAGCACCAGGATCGCTACCAGTCTCAGCCGGAGAGGATCCGGATCGCCTATATCGAGGTCTCGGACCCCGAGCTCGCCGATCAGCTTTTGGCCCAGGCCCAGGCCCCGGACGCTGATTTCGCCGCCCTGGCCAAGGAGTATTCAGAAGACGAAGCCACCAAGGACAAGGGCGGGGAGACCGATTGGTTCTCTCGTGGCGGCTCTGGCCTCCCCCGGGAGGTGGAGGACGCCGCCTTTAAGCTTTCCAAGGGGCAGGTGACCCTAGTGGACGTGCTGGGGGACTACTACATCGTCAAGCTCCTCGGCCGGAAGCCGGCGGTGGTGCCGCCCTTCAAGGAGATCCGCGACCGGGTGGAGGAAGACTACATCAACGATGAGGATGACCGACGCTGGACGGAGTGGTATGAAGCGCTCAGGAAAAGCGCCAAAATTGAGGTGCCAGACCCGCTCCTCCATGCCTTCCTCGTGTACCCAAGTGACAAGAAGGCGGCCCTGGACATCCTCCTTGCGGCAGAGGCCCAGGGGACGATCTCCGACCTTTACCTGGATTACTACATAGGCCGCATGTACGAACAACTTTACATCGACGTGGGAACCCAGATGGCCGAGCTTAAGGGGAAGGATGAGCTGACCGAGGAGGAACAGGCCAAGCTTGAGGAGCTAAGCGCCCAAGAAGAGGAATACAAGCAAAAGGCCATCGAGCACTACCTCAGGTTCGCTGATACAGGGGAAGGGGACGAGGCGTTCTTCAACCGAGTGATCGCCCTCGATCCTCAGAACCCCCAGATCCACTATAGACTGGCCGAGCTGTACCGGGAACGCGGTCAATACGTTCAAGCCGACCGCGAGTACCAACAGGCCATCGACGCCAAGCCGGACTTCGTCGCCGCCTATATAGGGCAAGGTGACGCCGCCATGGCGATGCAGCTCTATGGCCGGGCCATTCAGTGTTTCAAGAAAGCCCTTGGCCTTCAAACCGGAAGTCGCACCGTCGAACTCAGGCTGGCTGAGGCATACCTACGGGACGAACAATACGACCAAGCCCGCCCCTTGCTCGAAAAACTCCTGCAAGCCCAGCCGGACAACGACACGGTTCAAACGTTGATGGGGGACCTCCTCCTCGCCCAGGGAGACGCGGAAGGTGCCATCGAGCGTTATCAGGCAGCCTTTCGTAAGAACCCCACCTCGGAAGTCCAGCTGAGGCTCGCCCATGCTTATCTTGTAGCAGAGCAGCTGGACGAGGCGAAGAAGGAATACCAGGATCTCATCCATCGTTTCCCCTACCGGGGCGAGGCTTACGATGGCTTAGGTGACGTATACCGCAAGCTGGGCGAGGATGGACAGGCCCTGGAGCAGTACCGAGAGGCCTTGCGCCGCACCTATGACGTGGCCACAAAGGAAGCAATTGCGGAAAAGATCGTAGAGCTTGCTCCGGACGATATCGACACCCGCTTTAAGCTCGCCGGCTACTATCGCCAAGAGTACAAATACGACTCCGCGATCCGCCAGTACCAGGAGATCCTGGCCCAGGACCCGGGGAACGTGGATGCCCTGATTGGTCTGGGGGATTGTTACGTGCCTAAGACCAAGTACGACACCGCACTTGATTACTATCAGCAAGCCCTGGCGAAGCTCGAAAACCCTGAGCGCAAGCTCGTGGTGCTGGACAAGGTGGTGGACTGTGAAACGCAGCGGGCCGGCCCACAAGGGAAGCTTTCTCAAGCAGGCCTTGAGGCGCTGTGGCAGCGGGCCCTGATCTACCACGACCAGGGGAAGGATGACAAGGCCAAGGCGGATCTAGAGCGCATCTACGAGGCCGACCCCAGCTTCCGCGCCGATGAGCTTGTGCCTCTCCTCAAGGAGCTTGGGGGCGAGGTGCAAACACCGCCCGCTACCCTAGAGACAGGGCCGCAACAGGGCTCCGAGGCGGAATGATGGGCCGGATTGGGGAGGCGGTGGAGGCCTTAGCGGAAGTGATCGCCCGGCTCAGGGGGCCTAGGGGATGTCCCTGGGATAGAGCCCAAACCCATGCCTCCCTTGTCCCCTATCTACTTGAAGAGGCTTACGAGGCGGCGGCTGCCTTGGAGGGCGGCGATCCCGGGAGGATAAAGGAGGAGCTGGGGGACCTCCTCCTTCAGGTGGCCCTCCATGCCCAGATCGAGGCGGAAGCCGGGCGTTTCGATTTGGGGGATGTGGCCTCCGCCCTAAGGGAAAAGCTCATCCGGCGCCATAGACACGTGTTTGGGGATGTAAAGGCGACCACCCCGGCGGAGGTAAGGAAGCACTGGGAGGAGTTCAAGCGCGAGGAGGGGAAGGGCCTGGACCTCGCCCGCCCCGCCCTGATTGCGGCCAGGAAGTACATCGAGGCTCATGGCCCAAGCTCAATCCGCCCGGTCCATCCTCATCTCCCATCCCCTGAAGAGGCGCCAGCACGCCCCGAGGAGGAGATCGGAAAACTTTTATTTTTCGTCTGTGCCCTGGCTCACCGCTGGGGGGTAGAACCAGAGCTCGCCCTCAAGCGACACCTGAGACGGCTGGAGGACGGCGAATGAACGGTCGTTTCTCAAGGCCGGGGGCTGCAGCCCCTCCTGACGCCACCGTGATCTGGGTGGAGACTCAGGATGAGGCCCTCCACTTTATCGACGGAGTCCTCATGGCCACCGACGGCCTGGCCAACGTCAGGCGCAAGTACCGGGTGGAAAAGGGCCGCAAGCTGTACAAGCTTTACGTCTCCCCCCAAGGAGTGGAGGACGTGCTTGCACTACTTTCTCGGGCTGCAAGATACGTGCCGATAGGGGAGATCCGAGTTGAGGGATGAGGGTCTTTCACCCCCGTAGCTATGCTCCATCCGTTCACCACGTCGACTACGAAGCGCTGCGGCGGCGAGGGATCAGGGCGCTCATCTTCGACCTCGATAACACCCTGTGCCTGTGGCGGACCGGCCCTCCGGATGCCCGCGTCCGGAAGCTTTTAAAGGAGCTGATCGCTCGGGGGTTCCGAGTGGCGGTGCTCTCAAACGGCCGCCTTTCCCTGCGTCCGGAAGTGCTTGCGTTCTTTGAAGAGATTGAGGTCCCGGTGATCTGGCCCGCCCGAAAACCCCTCCCTTTCGGGTTCCGCCGGGCGCTGGGCTGGCTCGGGGTTCCGGCAAGTCAGGCCGCGATGATCGGCGACCAGCTTTTCACAGACGTCCTGGGGGGGAACCTAGCCGGCCTTTACACCGTGCTTGTCACCCCACTCGACCCCGGGAGAGAGAGCCCCTTCACGAGGCTCAACCGAATCCTAGAGCGAGTCCTTGCTGGCCGGAAGGCTAGCCCTCACCACCGCAGGAAACTCCGCATGCGAAGGTTTTCGCTGAGCCCGGTGAGCGGGTCGAGCTCAAACACACCGATCTGCCTTTTCAGCTCGGGATCCTCGCCACCGATAACGTAAAGTTTCTCTCCTAGGGCCACGAGGGCCGGATCAGCCATGGGATGGGGAAGTTGTCCCAAGGTGACGATCTCTAACTGATCGGAGGAGGTATCGATCATGAGCAGCTCATCAAGGGGCTTGCCTGCCCAGCCCCCGGCCACGTAGATCTCATCTCCAAGCACCGTAGCTGCACAGCGAGACATGGGAATAGGCAGCTTGCCCCGCCGCAGGAGCTCCCCACGCTGCAGGTCGAACTCCAAGATCTCAGCTAGCCGCCCATCCTTTCCCTCCCCGCCGATGACGTAGAGGCGGTCTTCCAGCGCGGCTACGGCGACGAATTCCCGCGGACTGGGAAGCCTCCCTACCAACCTCACGCTGCCTGTCTCAGTGTCAAAGGCAACGATCTCGTCAAGCCGGTGCTCCCCGTCCCATCCCCCTACGTAGTACAACTTCCCCTCCCAACATGTAGCCCCGCCATAGGCCCGGGGGGAGGGCAGGTGCCCCACCACCCGGCTTTCCGAACTGATGGGGTCGAAGGCCACAATTTGGTCAAGATAGCGATCGCCGGCCAACCCACCAAGGAGGTAAATCCGATTTTTCCATTCTGCGGCGCTCGCCCCAAGCCGAGGGGGTGGTATCCTCCCGACCATCCGCATCCGTCGCTTGCCCGGGTCGATCTCCAGTACTTCATCGACTACCCCCCGCGCCTCTGTGACCCCACCGATCGCGTAGATGCGGTCAAGGACGCATATCGCTTGCACCCGTTCGCGGGCGGTCCAAGGGCGACTCACTATGTACCGGGCTGAGAAAAGCGCGGCGGTGGCCACGAACAGGAGCAGCGCCAGGTATACTAGAACCGTCCACAGGCTTCCCTGTCGGGCCATGAAGCCCCCTTGTTCAGGAAAAGGCGTGATCAGACGGAAACACGCCCCCGCAGCCTGGGATCGAGTATATCCCGCAGGGCATCCCCTACGAGGTTCCAGGCAAGACAAAACAGGGTGATAGAAACTGCAGGGTAGACTACGGTATACCAATACGCCAACGGATTGCCGTGCAGGCCTATGATCCAGTTTCTGGCATAGCTGATCATCTGCCCCCAATCAGCATAGCCCCGTGGGGCGCCTACCCCGAGGAAGCTCAGCGCTGCGAAGGTGATCACGATGGAACCCATATTCATCGTGGCCTGGACGAATACCGGCCAAATGGCGTTGGGCAGGATGTGACGCACGATCAACCGCCTGGTTGGAGCACCCAACGCCCGGGCCGCCTGCACGTAATCCATCTCCTTGAGCCTAAGCACTTCTCCTCGTATGAGCCGGGCATATCCCATCCACCCGAAGGCCACCAATGCGATCATGGCATTGGTCACACCCCGGCCCAGGATCGACGTGAGGGTCATCGCCGCGACCAAGAAGGGGAAGGCATAGAAGATGTCGGTTACCCGCATGACAACCTCGTCAAACCAGTGACCATAGAACGCCGCCACCGCCCCGATCGTGATGCCGATCAGGGCCGAAAGGCCAACCACAATCGTGGACACATACCAGGCGGTTCGTGTTCCCCAAACGCACCCGTAGTAGATATCGTATTGCCCTTCCGCAGTGCCAAATGGGTGTTCAGGGCTTGGGGGACGCGGCTCTGCCCGGTACCCATCCCTGGGGATTCGGTACGGCTCATGGGGCCACTTGGGGGGAGCGAGGACCGGTGCCAATATGGCTACCACCCCAAAGAAGAGGATCAGCAAAAGCCCACTTAAGCCAAGCGGGTTTTTAAGTAGCTTTAAAAACGTCCTCATTCCAGCCTCACCCGGGGATCGATGAACGCGTACATGATGTCCACGATCAAGTTAGCCATGACGATCAAAAAGCCGTTGAACAAAAGGTACCCAAGGAGTGCCGGGAGATCGAATTGCTGCGCGGCCATGGCCGCCCAACGCCCTAGGCCATGCAGGTCGAAGATGTACTCAGTGATCACAAGCCCATTGAATAGAAAAGCTACTGTAAGCCCGGCGATGGTGGCCACGGGGATAAGTGCGTTCCGCCGAGCATGTCGCCTGATCACCACCCGCTCCGAAAGTCCCTTGGCCCTAGCTGTCATCACGTACTCCTGCCGCAAGGTCTCGAGCATGCTGGACCGGGTTACACGCAACAACATCGCCCAGCTCACGTAAGCGAGCACGATCACCGGGAGCACAAGATGCCGAAGAGCGTCGGCGAAAACAAACCAGTTCCAGTTCAAGATCGCGTCCAAGGTGATGATCCCCGTGTACAAGCGGAACTGGTCGGAGTGGATGATGTGGCTCGCCTCCAGACTCAGACGCCCTGGAGGAAACCAGCCTAGGATCCCATAAAACACGAAAAGCGCTAAAAGCCCGGCGACAAAGGTGGGAAGAGACCAGCCCACGATCGCGAACACCCTGGTCGCGTGATCCACCGGCTTGTTTTGCTTGACAGCCGAAAGCTGGCCCAGCCATATCCCCCCGAAGACGATGGGGATGGCTGACCAAAGGGCGAGCTCAACCGATTGAGGAAGAAAGCGTTTGAAGGCATCGAACACGGAGCGTTTCGCTGATTCCGACCAGCCAAGGTCTCCATGAAGCACGTTGTTAAACCAGCGGGCGAACTGAACCCAGGGAGGATCGTCAAGCCCAAAGCGCTCGATCAGATCCTCCATGCTTTGGTTCTTAAGCTGGGTGACATCACTTACGAAAACGGAGGCACGCTGATATGGACTGAGCAGGCTCATCATGCCGAAAACCATGATGAAGAGCCCAAATAGGACTATGGGGAGCAGAAGCAGCCGCCTGACAATGTAAGCGATCAACTGATCTCCTCTACATTACACATGAGCACAGAGGCAGGGGCCTTACAGCCCCTGCCTCTAGTCTAACAACTGGGTCAACCCGTCTCAACCCTACTCATAGGCCTTGTACATCGGGTAGAAGTACGGCCCTGGGAAGATGGGGTTGAACGGGTACCCCTGCACCCAGTCGCGGATGTTCCGCAGCCCCTCAGCCTGAGGCAGCCAGATGTCGATGGCGTACTCATGGGCAAGGCGCGAGATCTCGTAGTAGGCCTTAGCCCGCTCTGCTTGGTCTGTAGTGGCCATGCCGGCCTCGACAAGGGGGTCGAAGTAGGGCTTGAAGATGTTCTCGACCATGTAGTCGCCCTGCCAGCCGGAGAACGTGCCGTAGGAAGCGACAAACGGAACTGCAAAGTTGTGTGGATCAGGGAAGTCCGCCAGCCACCCGATGATGAAGAGCGGGAGCTTGGCAGTGACCAAGTAGCTCAGGTAGGTGTTCCACGGGACAGCGCGGACTTCGATCTGGAACTTGGGGTTCATGGCCTCGAAGTTGGCCTCCAGGATCTCGGCCGCTACCCGGCGCGGCTCGTTGCCCTCGTTGTAGAGGATGGTCAGGTTGAACCCCTTCTCCCAGATCTCGCCGCCGCGGGCCTGGCGCATGAGCTCCTCGGCTTGTTCAGGATCATACTCCCAAAGGAGATCGGGGTCGGGATTGTACGCCCACTCGAAAGCCTGCGGGATCGGCCCGTGGGTCTTATAACCCTCACCAAGGAGCACGTCCTCGATGTACGTGTCGTAGTCAAACGCCAGACAGAAGGCCTTTCGTACGTTGATATCAGCGAAGAAGTCCGGCGGAATGCCAAGCCCGTCCCACGGCCCCTCCCCGATGAAGTCGTTGCCCTCCGTCACCACCGGGGCGGTGAAGAACGCCACCGGGTTCATGGAAAGGGTGGGCAAGTGATGGATGCACACGATCCCGGGGAGCCCTTCTACCTGCGACTGATTCTGCCTGGGTACTGTGCAGATATCGGCATCACCGGCCTGGAACATGAGCAGGCGGTCCGACCACTCCGCCGTCTTCTTGATGATAGCATACTTCAACTTTGCCGGCTCTCCCCAATAGTCGTCAAACCGTTCAAATACGACCTCTACACCTACGTCCCATCGGCTGAGCTTGAATGGGCCGGTTCCGTTGGCGATGTCGTAGAGCTCGGACTCCTCAGCCGCCTCACCACCACCGGGGTTCCACCACTTGGCCCAGGTGTTGGGTTGGCCGTCCCAACAGCCGGCTTCCTCAATGCACCATTCCTTGTCCAAGATGGCGGACCAAGAAGCACCATGGGCCAGGATGGTGAGGAAAGGCGGGTAAGGCTTAGGGAGATTAAAGACCACTGTGTTCCCCTGAACCTCAACCGCCGGGTCGATGTAGAAGGTATAAATGTAAGCCTGTTCGTCAGGGGTCAACTTATGAAGGTCGCCGCCGATCTCCTCATACCTCTCCTCACCCAAGGCAGCCTTGGCCACATCGCGAAGCGTGGAGAAGCCGGTGAGCGGCTCAAGTAGCATCCAGATCGGCCCACCGTCACGGTCCTGAAGCATGCCCCGCTCAAAGGAGTACTCCACGTCCTCCGGGGTGAGGGTCCCCCCGGCATGGAACTTGACGCCCTCGCGGATCTTAAACGTGTAAGTGCAGCCGTCATCGCTCACCGACCACTCGGTGGCGAGCATCGGGAGAAGGTCATCCGCGGCGAGGGAGTAAGAAAGGTCCACTTCGTCAGCGTCCACGATGCCGTACGGCCAACGAACCAGGTTTTCGTAGACGTTAAAGATGATCTCACCGCTCGCCGTGTCATAGGAGTAGTGAGGGTCACAAGTCTCCGCCGGCCCATGCGTAACCCAGATCATGGTATCCGGATTCTTGATCTCCTGACCGAACGCCAGAAGCCCTAGCAGTCCCAAGATCGCAACTGTCACAAACGCTTTTCGCCACATAGACGATACCCCTCCTTTTTGAACTCAAAACGGTCTCCCA
>CAYUWL010000003.1:0-14788 GCA_964448595.1 uncultured Thermotogaceae bacterium | reverse complement strand
GCCCAACC
The DNA here is from genome assembly GCA_964448595.1 of uncultured Thermotogaceae bacterium. Classification (GTDB taxonomy): domain Bacteria; phylum Bipolaricaulota; class Bipolaricaulia; order Bipolaricaulales; family Bipolaricaulaceae; genus 64-32. Next base: position 14,780 of record CAYUWL010000003.1, on the reverse strand, counting down.
CAATCGCTTTCCCCGCTTACTCTGCGTTCTCTTTGGTTCAGGTCAGAGACGGGACATGCTTATTTAAGCCGGGGGTCCATGACATCCCGTAGACTATCTCCCAAAATATTGAATCCGAATACCGTAACCACAATGGACAGCCCAGGAAATACGGCCATCCACCAGGCAGTTCGGAAGAACTCCTGAGCGTCTCCAAGCATGTTGCCCCAGTCTGGAGTGGGAGGTTTGACACCAAAGCCCAAGAAGCTGAGCCCGGCGACTGTGACGATGTTCACCCCAATGGACATCGTTGTGGTGACAAGTAGGGAAGCGATAGCATTGGGAAATACGTGTCGGAAAATAAGCCGCCAGGTACTCACACCTAGAGCTTTGGCAGCGAGGATATAGTCCTCCTCACGTACGGAGAGCACCTCGCTGCGAATGATGCGGGCCGGCTGTAACCCAAAGATCCCGAGAACCAGGATCAAGATGGGAATGCTGGATCCGAAAATGCTCATGGCGAGGAGTGCAAACAGGAGAAAGGGAATGGAGTTGAGAATCTCCAGAAATCGCATGACGACTGCATCAGTAGGCCCTCGGTAAAACCCTCCTAGAAGACCTAGGATACCCCCCAGGAGCATGTTGAGCAATGTAGCCATCACTCCGATCCCCAAGGCTGTCCGGCTTCCGTAAATTACACGAGATAGGATGTCCCGCCCGAAATGATCGGTTCCCAGGGGATGTTTCGGGGAGGGCGGGGCCCGCACGTTGATCAGGTCCATCTTGATGGGGTCGAAGGGCGCAAAGAAGGGAGAAAAGAGGGCCAGATATAAGATCATAAAGATGATTCCCACTCCAACCAGTCCCTTTGGATCCTTGCGGAACCGCCGTCCTACCAGACTCCAATAGCTCTGTCCGATCTGTTCAGGCCGTTTCCCTAAACGATAAAGGTCCCATAGAGCGAGGACCCAGGTCAGTCCCAGGAAGGCCACCAGCACGAGACTTGAAAACAAATAGCCCTTGAGAATTCGCGCCGGCACTCCATGAGCCATCCACACTAGCTGGCCCCGTGCCACCGCTAACCCCAGGATTCCCCCATGAATAACTAGTGACGCAAGAAAGAGCATGGCCCGCGTATAAAACCCCGCGTACAGATGTCCAAGTCCAGGCAGGATAAGCGAAAGGGCGTACCTCATCCTGTCTCCTTAATCATAACTAATCCTAGGATCAATCCACGCGTATGCAAGGTCCACGACCAGATAACCGATCTGGGCAGTTATGGCCAGGAACAGCGCCAGGCCCAGCACCACCGCTTCGTCACGTCGGTTGATCGCCTCGATCATCAATCGCCCCATCCCGGGCCACGCAGTGGTCGTTTCGGTCAACACGGCTCCTGCGAAAATGGTGCTTATTTGCAGACCCACATTTGTCAGAACCGGGGCCATGGCATTGCGAAAAGCGTGTTTTACGATGACCATGGCCTCCCGTACGCCCTTTGCTCGTGCGGTTTTTATGTATTCCTGACGCATGACCTCCAACATACTGGCCCGTGTCAAGCGGGCATTCATGGCCATGAGCACGGAAGAAAGGGCAAGCGAAGGGATGATCAAATGCCTAAGCCCATCCCAGGTGACGAAGGACCATATCCCTATGGTCTCTCCCCTTCCGGAAATCGGGAGGATGCGGAGGACCACGCCCAGAATCAACATCAGCATCAGGGCAGTCCAAAACACCGGTGTGGAGATACCAAGCAAAGCCACAGTGGTGACCCCATAATCAAGGGGTGAATTCCTATATATAGCTGATAAAAGTCCTGCAGGTATTGAAACCAAAAGAGCAATGATCAAAGCGAGTATGCCGAGCTCCACAGTGGCTGGAAGCCGTTCGAAGATTATCCCCCAGACGCTGGTATGGTACGTAACCGCACGGATTTGGCCGTTGAACAACCCCGAGATCAATCGCCAGTATTGTTCATGTAAGGGCCGGTCTAAGCCCAACTTATCCCTGATCGCCTGAATGGTTTCCGGGGTGGCACCCAAACCAGCCATGATAACCGCTGGGTCGCCGGGGGTCATCTTCAGCATGATGAATATCAGAAGAGATAGCCCGAAGAGGACGATGAACATCTGCAGGAAACGCCTTACCGTATACGCTATCATCGCCGGCCTTCACTTCTGTTCGATTCCCCAATGAAAAGCGGGAGGAGGGGAGCTAGCTTCCCCCTCCCCCCACCACCTCAAGCTTACCCTTGCTCTACCCACACGTTGGTGAACGGGTCGACGATGGGCATGGATGCCGTCGGATCCACCTTGTACCCGTGTACTCGGGCGCGGACCCCCCGGGTCTCGATATAGTGATAGAGTGGGATGTGCACGATGTCCTTGAAGATGATGCGTTGGGCGGCCACGTACTCGGGTTCGCGGATGTCGGGATCCAGGGTTGTCCCTGCGTACTTGATCAGGGTGTCAACTCGCTCGTTCATGTAGAAGGAGAAGTTGTTCGCGCTTCCCACGGTGGCGTTCTCGCTGGTGAAAAGATAGTAGAGGAAGGCGTTGGGATCGGGGCTTCCGGACCAGCCGATGACGTACATGTCGTACTCGCCCTCGGGCTTCTCCTCGCTCCGGTACAGGAGGTCTAGGTAGGGCCCCCACTCCAAGGGTTGCACCTCTGCCTCAACGCCGTTTTCGATGAGGCTGGTGGCAACTACCGTGGAGATCTGAATCCGCCTGGGATCAGGCGGACAGTAAACGACCGCCTTGTAACCCGCGGGGATCACGCCTTCGGCCTTGAGCTCCTCGAACAGGGCCTTGGCCTGCTCGTCGTCCTCCTGGATGGCGATGGTCTTCAAGTACTCCCGGTCGTTCGCCCACAACGCCGGTGGGACCGCTCCATAGGCCCTCAACCCGGTGAGGTTTTGGAACACGGCGTCCACCGCTGCGGTGGCGTCGAAGGACATGTACACAGCCTTGCGGAACCTGATGTCGTTGCTCGGGGCCTTGGACATGTTGAACCCGAGGTAGAAGTAGGAAAGGCTCGGGATCTGCTGAACAACCACTCCGAGATCGGGGTTGTCCATGAACCGCTTGGCATCTTGTGCAGGTACATTGTCTGCGATGTCAATGCCGCCGGTCTCCAGTTCCAGCATCATGGTGGCCAGGTTAGGAATGGGGCGGAAAATGATCTTCTCTAGGTACGGTTTGGTGAGCCAGTAATCCTCGTTGCGGACCACGGTGATGTGATCGCCTCGCTTCCACTCCACAAACTTGAAGGGACCACTCCCCACCGGGTTCACGTTGAACTCGTCATCGCCCATTTCCAAAACCGTGTCTTTAGGCACGATGGCGTAGTTTTCGCCCAAAAGCGCCGGCGCATACGGGGCCCAATCGGGCTTGGTGATGAACTTCACCGTGTAATCGTCGATTACCACGACCTCTTGCAACCACTCGAACTCGGTTTGGTTTGGGGAAGCGTTGGCGGGATCCGCGATCCAGTTGAACGTAAACGCCACGTCCTCCGCCGTAAGGGGCTCGCCGTTGTGGAACTTGATGCCCTCATGGAGGTAGAAGGTGATCTCCGCTCCGTCCTCAGAGATCTCCCAGGACTTGGCCACATAAGGGGCAGGCTTCAGTGTGTCCGGATCCAAGCAAAGCAGTTCATCGAAGATAGCGTTGATAACGTACATTGAGTACACATCGTTGCAAATACGGGGGTCCATGTCCTTAAAGGTCTGCGAGGAGCCGATCACCAGCGTACCGCCGTACTGAGGTTCCTGAGCATAAGCAAACAAACCAAACACCCCTACCACAACCAGCAACATTCCAACCTTTTTCACTGCTAACCTCCTTTTAGACGTGTTTTCGCTTACCTTCGTTTACTATGTACGCGTACCTCCACATCACCTCCTCCGTTCTTGATTTTACAAAGTCTACCAGACCCAAAGACGAGGGACAAGCGGCGTAGGTGTGCGCGGTCCAAGGGAGGAAAAACTGTTGACGGTGTCCTGAAAGCGCGCTAACATGAACTAGCGGGCCCGTAGCTCAGAGGTAGAGCAGCCGGCTCATAACCGGTCGGTCGCAGGTTCGAACCCTGCCGGGCCCACAGCAAGCTCGGTAGAAGGGACGGGGCGGTGCGTAAGCTTTTCGTCTATGTAAGCGGTGTAAGTCGCGGAAATCCCGGCGAGGCCGCAGTCGGAATCATCCTCACCGATGAGCAAGGCCACGTGGTGGAAGAGGTCGCGCAACTCATCGGCCGAACTACGATACGCGTGGCTGAGTACAAGGCCTTGATCGAGGGTGTGCGCAAAGCCACAGCCTACGCCCCAGACGAAGCCGTCTTCCTTACCGATAGCCCTGCCGTGGCAAATCAAATAAACGGGATTTCCCAACCCAGGGAACCCCACCTCCAGTATCTCAATCAACTGGCGCTGGAACTCCTCGCCCAGCTAGAGAAGTGGCGGGTCAACTACATCGACAGGGAAGCAAATGGCGCTGCAAACCGACTGGCCGAGCATGCCTTCCGCGAGCGGATGAAGTCCGAGCGAGAGCGTACTAAAACGATCCGGGACATCGAGGTCTCCTTGCAAGACCTCTCCCTTGAGGAGCTCCGCAAACTTCAGGCATTCATCCAGCGCCTCAAGGCAAGAACAACCTAGGGGCTCAAGCGATGCGGATCGTGCTGGAGCGGGTGAGCGAAGCCTGGGTACGAGTCGAGGGCAAGGAGGTTGCGAGGATCGGCCCAGGTCTCCTACTTTTAGTTGGAATTTCTAGGCAGGACGAACAGGAAGAGCTTGCCTTTTGGGCGAGAAAAATCCCCGAGCTCAGGCTGTTTCCGGATGAACAGGGAAAGTTCGACCGTTCGCTCCGTGACGTGGGCGGCGAGATCCTGTGTGTGTCCCAGTTCACCTTGTTTGGAGACTGCCGCAAGGGCCGCAGGCCTAGCTTCAGCGAGGCGGCTCCCGGCCCGGAGGCCCAGCGGCTGTTCGACCGGTTCGTGGAGCTCCTCCGGGGCCAAGGGATCCCGGTGAAGACTGGGGTGTTCGGGGCCCACATGGAGGTAGGACTGGTGAACGATGGGCCGGTCACCTTGATATTGGAGCGCGTCCGGGGAAAATAGAGGTCGGAAAAAGGAGGTCACAATGGCGGCTGTACCCAAATCTCGTCGTTCACATCGGGAAGTGCGACAAAGACGGGCCCACTGGCGGGCCCATATGGTGCCCGGGATGGAGTGCCCCCACTGTCACGAGCTGAAGCTCCCCCACCGGGTGTGCCCACATTGCGGTTACTACAACGGCATGCCGGTGGTAGCAGTGGAGAAAGAGTGACCCTCAGGGGCCGACCCAGGTCGGGCCCTAACCCTCCCGTACCAGCGGCCGCGCTTCCACCATTACCACCGGGATGGTGAGGAGCACCACTGCCGCCGCCACCAGGAAGGCGGCGGGGAACCCCAGCGAGTCGGCCAGGAACCCCCCGATCACTGCGCCCACCACCCCGCCCAGGCCGGTCAGGGCGTTGTAGGCCCCCAGGGCCTGGCCCTTGAGCCCCGCCGGGGCCAGCCGGGACACGATAGAGGTGGCCGACAGCTGGAACGCGGCCCAGGTAACTCCGGTCAGCAGAAACAAGGGGGCGGCGGACCAGCCGGGCAGCACCCAGCCGGTCACGGCGAACAGGGCGAAGGCCGCCGCCCGCAATAGCAGCCCCAGCCCCAACGCCGGCCGATGTCCCCAGCGGGCGATGGCCACGCGTGCCCAGCGGTAGGCCACCACGCTAGTCAAGGTGTGCACCGTGTACGCCGCGTACACCAAGGAGCTGGGCCAGCCCAGCTCCTGCCGCAGGAAGATGGGGAGCGGCACGAAGAACAGGGAGAAGGCGGCCGTGATGAGGAACACCCCGTAGTAGAGGAGCACCAGATCCGGCCCGAAGGCGGTGTGCCCTTGCAGGAACCGCACCACCTGGGAGGGCCGGATGAGGTAATAGAGGTGGGCCGGCCCGTAGCGGAACCGCTCGTACAGGAAGGTGCCCACCGCCACCATGACGCCCCGGAAGTCGCGGCGTTCCACGCGCCGGGCGGCTTCTGGTAACAACAGGGCGGCCACTGCCGCCCCGGCCAGGCCCAGCACCCCGGCGGTCACCCCGAAGCTCTTGAGGCCGAGGCCCTCCCCCAGGAAGCCAGTCAGCCCGCCGATCCAAACCGCCCCCAGGGCCTGACCGGTGGCCCAGCCGAAGCCTGAGTAGGCGTTCAGCCTCCCGATCTCCCGCTCCCAGTCCGCCTCGGGGAACCGCTCCATGATCACCAGCACCGAGACGGCGGAGCTGGCCATCCAGAAGAAGCTGGCCGCCGCCCCCACCAACACCAGCCCGCTCACCGCGCCGATCAAGGGCAGAAGTCCGTACACCACCCCGATGCCGGTGAAGCTCAGCACCACGAACCAGCGCCGCCGCCGGGTGCGATCGGAGATCCCGCCCCACAGCAGGCTGGCCCCTACCCCCACCAGGCTCCCCACCGCCGAGATGGTCCCCACCGCGGCGGCCGTCCCCCCAAGGAAATGGGCGTAGAGGGGGAGAAGCAGCGACACCCCTCCCGCGGCGGCGTTGGCCAGGAGGAACGCCAAGTACCACCTAGTCGTCCACATGGGAAAGGACCTCCACGCTCTCCTCCAGCGCCCGGGGCTCCGGGACCTCCAGGATGAGCGCGCCCTGGTAGCCCACTTCCTCCAGGGCGGCGACGGCGACCCGCCAGGGGACCGTCCCCTCCCCCAGGCCCAGGTGCTCGTCCCCCTCCCCGTGGTTGTCGTGGAGGTGGACGTGGATGAGGCGCTCCCCCAGGGCCCGAACGTAGGCGACCGGATCCCCGCCTAGTGTGTGCAGGTGCCCGAAGTCCAGGCAAGCACCCAGCCCCGGCCGCCCCTCCAGGGCCCGGAGGTGTTCCTCCGGGGTGAGGATGAGGTCCCTTCCGGCCTTCTTCTGCTTGTTCTCCAGGGCCAGCCGCACCCCCCGGGCCTCGGCGTGGGGGACAAGCACGTCCAGGTAGAACTCGAGCCTGTTCCAGGCAGCTTGGTAGCTCCCGGGGAGGACGGCGTACTCCCGGGGCAGGCCGCCGGGGTGGAACACCACCGGATCCGCCCCCAAGTCCGCGGCCAGATCGATTGCGGCCACGTACTCGGCCAGGGCGGCGGCCGCCGCCCGGGGGTTGGGGCTGCCCAGCTCCAGGCCGTGGATGGGGACGTGCAGGGAGAACCTGAGCCCGCTTTCCGCAAGGTTAGCCCGGAGCTTCCTCCGCTGGGGCGGGGACAGCTCCCCCGCGTACACCAGGCCCGGCTCGGCCCGCAGCTCCACCCAACCCAGGCCCAACCGCCGGGCCAGCTCGATCCAGCCGGTCAGATCCAGCTCCGGACGCAGGAAGGCGGTCAGGCCAAGCCGGGACCGGTCCATCGCTAGTCCATGCGGATGCCGCCGTTCACCGAGATCGTCTCCCCGGTGATGTAGGAGGCCTCCTCCGAACACAAGAAGCTCACGACAGCCGCCACCTCCCTGGGCTCGGCCGCCCGCCCCAGGGGAATCTGTGCCCTAATCTCATCCCCTCGCTTTTCCAAAACCTCACGGTTCATATCAGTGGCGACAAAGCCTGGGCACACCGCGTTCACGGTGATCCCGTGTGGGGCCAAGGCCAGGGCCAGCGATTTCGTGAGACCAAGCAGCCCCGCCTTGGCCGCCGCGTAGTGGGCCCCATGGGCCGAGCCGGTCAGGGCCCTAAGGGAGGACACGTTCACGATACGCCCGAAGCCGGCTTCGGCCATGTAGGGCACAGCCACCTGGGCGGCCACGAACGCCGCGGTCAAGGTCACGGTGAGCATCCTCTCCCAGTCCTCCAGGGAGATCTCTTCCCAGGGGAGGCGCTGCACGTAGCCGGCGTTGTTGACCAGGGCATGCAAGCCCCCCAGGGCATCGGCCGCCTCGCGCACCACCTCCCGGGCCCTTGCCGGATCGGCAAGGTCGGCCTGAAGCACCACGGCCTTCCTGCCCAGCCGCTCCACCTCGGCGGCCACCCCCTCCGCCGCCACCCGCTGACTCCGGTAGGTGATGGCCACGTCATAGCCCTTGGCGGCAAGCGCAAGGGCGGTGGCTGCGCCGATGCCACGAGATCCCCCAGTTACAAGCGCGCACCGCTTCATGATCCCTCCTTAGCTTTCAGGTTCCGAACAGGCGGTCGCCCGCGTCCCCCAGCCCGGGAAGTATGTAGCCGTGATCGGAAAGCTCCCGGTCCAGGGCCGCGGCGTAGACAGGGACGTCAGGATGAGCCTGGCGAAACGCCCGCACCCCCTCAGGAGCGGCGACAAGACACAGGAAGCGAACGTCCCTCCCCCCGTGCTCCTTCACCGTCCTCACGGCGGCGGCGGCCGATCCCCCGGTCGCCAGCATGGGATCCACCACAATCACCAGGGCCTCCGCCAAGTTATCGGGGAGCTTTACGTAATACTCCACCGGTTTCAGGGTTTTTGGGTCACGAAACATGCCGATGTGGCCCACCCGGGCGTTGGGGATCAGGGATAGGACCCCGTCCAGCATGACGATCCCGGCCCGCAAGATGGGCACCAGCACCACCGGGCGGGCCAGCTCCACCCCGGTGGTGCGCTCAAGTGGGGTGTCAACTTCCACTTCCCGGACGGGGAAGTCCCGGGTGATCTCGTAGACCATGAGGGCAGTGAGCTCCTCCAGGATCTGCCGGAACTGGAGCCGGTCTGTGCGCCGATCGCGCAGCCTGGTGAGCTTGGCCTGGATCAGGGGATGTCTTACGATCAGCAGCCCTCTCATAGCGAGCGAAAAGATAATGCCTTGCGCCCCGGGCGCAACCTCAAACCAGGGAAGGATAGCGGTGTCTGGCCCCAGTAAGCCGGTCCAGATGCTGAAGCCACAGCTTGAGACATTTGTACAGGGAAGCCACCAGCCACTCGCGGACTTGGTCACGTGGACCCAAAAGCTCGTAGACATAGGCTTCCCACCCGCTGGCTGGTTCCTTTCCCCTTCGCCAGTTGACAAGGGCGGCGGCCGTCAGGCGAAGAAGCGCAATCCGCCCGGAGTCGAGCTCCTCGGCTTCCCGAAGGGAGGCGCTGCACACCTGGATCTCAGGGAGGGAGAGGCTGGCGATGCCGTCCAGGATGCGGGCGAGGTTAGCCTGCAAGTTGAAGCAGCATGCATGGCGAAAGAGCTGAGCCAAGGGGGCCTCTTCCCCCTCCACCAAGGCCCGGGTGAACGGGTGACGGGCCCGGTCTGCCCATCTCTCCAGGGCTTCGTCTAAAGCCGCGTGCCCACGCAGGAGGGCCAAGGCTACCTCACCCGTAGCCCGGGCAGCCTCCGCGCGCTTCGGGCCAGGAGGGCCAAGGGCAGTCCGTCGAAATTGGCCGTCTAGCTCTCCGCCCCGGCTCCAGCGCAAAAGACCCTCCCCCCAGCGCTTGAGGATCGCCCTGGACGCAAGCGAAATCTCACCACACCCCCCCATCCTGGGAAAAGCCTTTCCTTGGCCGATCATGATGAGGACTTGTTCCAAGCCGGCCGGAAATAGGTATGCACAGGGTTCAAACCCCCACCGAGGCATGAGGTCCCGCACCGCAAGTGCCCAGCGAGGGAGCTCCAGCTCCTCTGCCAGACTATTTAAGTACAGGATCTCTTCGTCGAAGGCCTCGCGGCCGTCGATGCCCGGGGCCTCCCACCACTCCAAAAGGCGCTTCTCCGAGACTTTAGCCATCGCTGCCCCCCACGTCCCCCTTCAGCCTTGCCCAGCGTAATGCCCTAAGCCTCAAAACAAGTTATTGGACTCGGACAAACCAGTGTGGCGAAAAGAAATGCAAACGCGACGGTTTCCCTCCTGATAAGCGTCCGCGCAACCATCCCCCACTCGGAGAGTAGGGCCCTTACCCGCCCAAGCACCCTGCCCCTTTCACGGATGCCATTCTAGCCCGCGAGCCTCAAGCTGACAATGTGAGCTTCTGACTTATACTTGAGTTATGGTTCAAGTGTTCGTGCCGCTGTTCATCGCCGTGGCGGCAGCAATGGTAGGTTTGGGTGTGATCTCCCCCATTCTCCCCCTCTACGTACGCCAGTTCGGCGCCGGTGGCGCTGAGCTGGGCTTAGTATACGCGACGTTTTCCATCTCCCGTGCTCTCCTTGGGCCGGTGTTCGGACGGCTATCGGACCGGGTGGGCAGAAGGCGGATGATCGCCCTCGGCCTTGCCGCCTATACCCTGGTCTCGATCCTGTACGTGGTGGCAGAGTCCCTGTGGGAGCTCGCTTTCTTCCGGCTTCTGCACGGCGTGGCTTCGGTCTTGGTCACCCCCATCGCCCAGGCCTACGTGGGGGATATGACCCCGGTAGGGAAGGAAGGGCGGACCATGAACCTGTTTTACAGTTCGATGTTCCTGGGGATGGCCCTGGGGCCGCTCCTCGGCGGGGGATTGGCAGAACACTGGGGTCTGGTGGCCCCGTTCTTCGCCATGGGGGCCCTTACCTTCGTCGCCTTGCTGGGGGTCATGTTGTTCGTCCCGGAGGATCGAAGCAAAACGCGAAACCTTCCAAGCCAGGCGTCCCTGGGCCAAGTGGCCCGGTCACCGGTGGTGTGGGGGATTGTTGTATACAACGCCACTCGGGGGTTTTGGCGTCAGGGGTTCAATGCGTTTTGGCCCCTGATCGGGGCTGCCGCCGGACACGGCGAAGCCGCGTTGGGCAGTGTGCTCACCGCTTATCTTTTCGCCCAGGCGGCCTTGCAGATCCCGTTCGGGTACCTGGCAGACCGGTACCCTCGCCTGCCGCAGATCGTGCTTGGAGGAACGTGCGCCCCGGCGGTACTGTTCGCCGTACCGGCCTTGGCAGCCTCCTTGGGTTGGGAGCTGGGACTAGGGGTGTTGATGGGGGCGGCCAGTGCCCTGGGGAGGGCCTCGGTGGTCGCCGTCAGGACCGCCTGCGGCCGGGTACATGGAATGGGCGTCCTCGCTGGAATCCAGAGCTCCGCCTTCGCGATAGGCCAGTCCTTGGGGCCGGTGTGCGCAGGCCTCGCCTATGATCTGGGGGGGCTGGGGGCACCCATGTACCTAGGAGGAACAATGGGCTTGCTCGGCTCCCTCCTATCGGCAGTGGTCATCGCAAAGGGGACGCCCGCTCCTGTGAGCTCCGCCAAAAGGCGTTAGGACTTTGCTACCGCCAAGACACGAAGAAATTCAGGTTTCAATTCTTAAGAACCCGACCTCCCTTGGGTCTTGGTTCCTTTGCGGTAAATCTATGATGTTCTCGGTGGTGAACGGTTTTTTTGAATCGGTTCTAAGCTCGGCGCTGCCAAGGGCGGCGGAACCGGTTTTCCCGCCCCTGAATGAGCCTTTGGATGTTCGACCGGTGCGTCCAAAATACGAGCACGGCCAGGGCCACGGTAAGCCACTGTACTGCCGGATGCACGGGCTGGGGGAGCAGCCAGGTGACGAGGGGCAGGGCCGCAGCCGCGGAAAGCGAGCCTACGGAGACGATCCCGATGCCGAACGCAGCGAGGAAAAACACACCGGCGCAGATCCCCACCGGGATCGGGGCCAAGGCCAACAGCATCCCCGCCCCGGCGGCCACCCCCTTCCCCCCCCGGAAGCCGAGGTAGGGGGAGAAGATGTGCCCCAACACCGCCCCCACGCCCCCGGCGATGGCGAGGTAGGCAGGGTCCAGCCCGGAGAGGGGGATCTCCGGAAGGAAGCGGGCCGCAACATACCCCTTGGCAAGATCGACCGCCATCACCGGGAGCCCCACCTTCCAGCCGAGCACCCGCAGGGCATTGGTCCCCCCGACGTTGCCCGAGCCGTGCTTCCTTATGTCCACCCCGCGCAGCCGACCGGCGAGGTAGGCGGTGGGAACCCCCCCGATGAGATAACCCAAAGCCGCCACCAAAACGATGTTCAGCGCGGTCATTTAAACTCCTCGATCCGGCGCTCCACCCAGTCCATGTCAAGGAGGGCCACCCCAAACGCCCCCAGGCCCGCGTGCACCCCCAAGGCCGGGGAGGCGTCCACCATGTGCAGCTTGAGCTTCCGAGTGCGGCAGCTCTCTGCGATCCTCCCTGCCAGCGCCTCCGCCACCCCGGTGGCGGAGGCATGGGGAATGATGGCGACCGGGTGCCGCATCTCCCTCAGAGCCCCCTCCGCCAGGGACACGATCCGCGAAAGCAGCCCCCGTACCCCCCAGGCCGGGGCTACCGGATGGATCTTCCCCTGTCCTACCGAGACCACGAACCCAACCCGCAGGCGCCCGGAAAGCCATCCTGCCACCCAAGGCACCCGCCCTGACCGGCCCAGGGGTGAAAGGTCGGGAAGGCCCACCCAGAACCGCACCCGGGCCGCCGCCTCCTTGGCGAGCTGTGCCACCTGCCCTGGGCCCAGCCCCGCTTCCGCCCCCTTGGCCGCTGCCCATGCGCAGAGCCCCAGCCCCGCCGAGAGCGTGCCGGTGTCCACCACCTGCACGTCGATCCCCTTTCCCTTGAGCTCCTCGGCCGCAATCCGGGCGGCGTTCCACGTCCCGGATAGGTCCGCAGCCAGGACGAGGGCTACCACGTGCCGAAACGTCTGCCCCAGGTGCACAAAGGCCTCCAGGAAATCAGCCGGAGGGGGCTGAGAGGTTCCGGCCGCCCGCGCCCCCTTTATCCGCTCATAGAAAGCCCCCGGGGTGAGCTCCACCCGATCGCGGTATTCCTGCTCACCGAGCCGTACCCTAAGTGGGACGATTTGAATCCGGTATCGGGTCATAAGGTGATCGGGAAGATCACAAGAGGTATCCACCACGAGCGCGATGTGGCCCGCCTTCGGTTCCCCGTAGGCCTCAGCGTGCTCGGCCCACATGTCGTCCACCTTCTCGGCGGCCGTCTTTCCGAAGCCCCGGGCTATCTCCAGTACCCGGGCCGGGGTGTTGGTGTGAACGTGAAGGTGGAGGAGGGTTGGGGAGCCGGCCACCACCACCGAATTTCCTAGCTCGCTCAGGGCAGCCTTGACCTCCTCGGCTGGAAGCCCCTCCCCCTCTAGGGTGCACTCGGTACAGTATCGGAACAAGATGGAGGCCGGATCGAACTTCACCTCGGCCTTGGGGCCCACCGGGGACGGCCCCACACGACCGACCTCGTCCACCTCGCCGGTGGTGATGTAGTGTACGATCCCCTCCAGGAAGCGGACGAAGCCTAGGGCCCCGGCATCCACCACGCCCGCCTCCCGCAGGGCCGGAAGGATGTCACGACTCTTCCTCACGGCCTCCCGTGCGGCCGAAAGGCCCTCCCGCAGGACCGGGACGAAGTCACCGAACCTCTCGGCCAGTTCCTCCGCCCTTGTGGCAAAGGCGGAGATCGCCGAGAGGATAGTCCCTTCCTTGGGTGCAGCCAGAGCCTGCCGGGCACGCGCCGCTGCCTGTCCTAGGGCACGGGCAAGGCTGCGTATCTCCACTCGCCGCTCTTCGGCCAGCCCCTCGGCCAGCCCCTGGAAGAACTGGGCCATGATGACCCCGGAGTTTCCCCGCGCGCCCCGCAGGGCTGCCTCCGCCACGGTGCCCGCCACTTCCCCCACATGCATGGCCCGGCAGCTTCTCAACCTCTGCAAAACTGCCCACATGGTGGCGGACATGTTCTTGCCGGTATCGGAGTCGGCCACCGGGAACACGTTGATCCGGTCCAGGATGTCTGAGGAGCCGATTACCCGGTACGCCCCTGCTACCACCGCCCGCTTAAGGCGCGGTCCGGAGAGATAGCGGATGCCGATAGGATTCCTCAGAGCCATCTTGCGATATGATAGCTCCTGGGCCGCTTCTCACCAAGCCAATGCATAGGCAGCGGAAGTCATTAAAATGCGAGTGTATGGCCAAGGTTGCGGCGGGCGAAAGGTTCTGCATCAAGACAAAGCTCCGGCCTCAGGGCGACCAGCCCAAGGCGATCCGGGAGCTCACCGAGGGCGTGCTCTCCGGCCTCCGCTACCAGACTTTACTTGGAGCGACGGGAACCGGGAAAACCTTCACCATATCCCATGTGATCCAGAACGTCCAGAAGCCCACACTGGTCATCGCCCACAACAAGACCCTCACCGCCCAGCTCTATGGGGAGTTCCGGGAGCTGTTCCCCGACAACGCCGTCCACTACTTCGTCTCCTACTACGACTACTACCAGCCCGAGGCCTACATCCCCCAGACGGATACCTACATCGAGAAGGACGCCCAGATAAACGAGGAGATAGACCGGCTTCGTCATGCGGCCACAAGCTCGCTCCTTGAGCGGCGGGACGTGATCATCGTGGCCTCCGTCTCCTGCATCTACGGCCTTGGGTCCCCGAGCGACTACGCCGCGCTTGCCCTCACCTTGGAAGTCGGCAAGGAGTACGACCTGGATGATGTCCTCAGGCAGCTTGTGCTCCTCCAGTATCGCAGGAACGAACTTTCCTTCGAGCGGGCCACCTTTCGGCTACGGGGGGATGTCCTTGAGATCATCCCCGCCTCGGAGGAGGTGGGCTTCCGTATAGAATGGTTTGGGGACGAGGTGGAGCGGATCTCGGTAGTGGACCCCCTTACCGGGGATGTCCTCGCCCCTCGCGACTACGTCACCATCCCCCCGGCCACCCATTTCGTGACCCCGGAGGAGAGGCTCCGGCGGGCCATCGCCGGGATCGAGGAGGAGCTGGAGGAGCGGCTTGAGGAACTACGCGCCCAAGGAAAGCTGCTTGAAGCCCAGCGCCTGGAGCAACGGACCCTGTACGACCTGGAGATGCTCAGGGAGATGGGCTACTGTCCCGGGATCGAGAACTACTCCCGGCACCT
>CAYUWL010000002.1:23500-38457 GCA_964448595.1 uncultured Thermotogaceae bacterium | reverse complement strand
AAAGGTTCGCCCAAGCCAACCTCCCCCGCAACCCTTCGCAGCCCCGTTTGCTTCTAAAAACCACAAAGTCACGAAGGCATGAAAAATTTTCGATCTCAAAATTCAAAAATTCTTCGAGTCTTAGTGGTAGACGGAGTAAAAAAGCGCCCCCTGCCGGAAGGCAGGGGGCGCACGGGAAGCGGACGCTCTTCTAGCACCCCACAAGTTTCCAAGGAATTTTGTGGGGACCCCCTACACCTAAAACATCAAACCGTTGTGTTCCTAAAAAACTGAAGATTTTATTGGATACCTTAAGTTCATCGTCTTCCGCAGTGGCCGCCTATGCACTCCTCTACGGTCACCGTTCGGCTTGTCACTGCCTGGCCGCCTGAGTCATCCGTGACGGTGAGGATCACCGTGTAATCCCCGGGAGCAGTGAACGTATGGTCCACTGTCTCGCCCTCAGCCATTCCCCCATCGCCGAAATCCCACTCCCAGCTCACGATCTCCCCGTCCGGGTCGTAGGAGCCTGAGGCATCGAAGGTCACTTGCTCGTCCTGGAACGGATCCTGGGGCCAGAAGGTGAAGCTGGCGATTGGTGGGTTGTTGAGGGCGCGGATGACGGTGGTGCCCCGCCCGGTCCCGGATGGACCCACTACTACCAACGTGACCACGAACTCCCCGGACCGCTCGTAGGTGTGGTCCACCTGCTTCCCTGAGATCACCGGGCTTCCGTCCCCAAAATCCCAAAGGAAATCCGTTATCTCCCCTTGGGGATCGTAGGAGGCGCTCCCATCGAACCTGACCGGAAGGGGCGCCTGCCCCTGGGTGGGCTGGGCGGAGATGCGCGCCACCGGCCCGCTGGCCGGCCCTACCTCAGGGCTGCAACCCCACAATGCAAAGAGACCCAAGCCCAGAATAAGCCCCAACACAAGCCTTCTCCTTATGGAACTTCTCCCACTCGCCCTTGGTGTCTTGGCGTCTTGGTGGTTCAAAAGTCCTCTGTGGTTAAAGCTCATTGCTGCCTCCCTTCCGGGTTGTAGCAGCCGGGCCCGCCTTGGATCTCGATGACCTGAGTCACGGAGTCCTGCTGGCCTGCCTCGTCGATCACCGTGAGGGTGACCGGGTAACCGCCCCCGTACCAGTAGCGATGCTCCACCACCTTCCCGGTGGTCCAGTCCCCGTCCCCAAAGGACCAGCGGTATTCCACGATCTTCCCGTTGGGGCTTTGAGAGTCGCTTGCGTCAAACCGGATCAGCTCCCCGGCCCCGGGGCGCCAGGGGGTGTAAGAGAAGCGGGCCACCGGTGGGGGGAAATCCACCCGCACCTGAGTCTCGCGCTGGGCAGACAGCCCTTGGTCGTCGTACACCTGAAGGGTCACCCGGTAGGTGCCGCCGGTCTCGTAGGTATGGGAGACGATGGGCCCAAGCCCCCGGGTCCCGTCCCCGAAGTCCCAGATGTACTCGACGATCTTCCCGTCCTCGTCGTAGGAGAGGGAGCCATCGCAGGTCACGGTGAGGGGGGCCGTCCCCTCCGCCGGCCGGAGCGCAAACAAGGCCTCAGGGGCCTTCATCTCAAGCTTCCCCAAACACCCCCCGAGAAAGAGCGCCAGGAGCCCAGTCCCCACTACCAATGCTATCTTCCACCGCATGGCCATCCCCCCTTAAAGCTCGAACGCAAGTTTCACAGAAAGCCCGAGCCAAAACCCGCTGAGATCCAGGCTTTCTCCCTGGCCATCCCCGTCCAAATCAAGCGGCGTACCCTCGGCCGTAAGCATCCCCAGCCCCGCCAGCCGCACCCCCAGCTCGAATCCTAGGGAGAACTGGGAAAAAAGCGGCAAGGATACGCGGGCGTAGGCCGCCCCCATCGGGCCGCTCGTGTGGTAGACCCCGACCCCCGGGGGCGGCTGAAACGGGATTGCCCAGTCCGTGGGTAGGTCAAAAGAGCAGGCATAATCCAGCTTCCCCCACCCCCAGCCCCCGGAAAGGCCCAGGCTGAAAAGCCCGGGCACGACTTCAAAGGCGATCTGCCCCTCCAAGGCAAGGAGCCCAACCTTCAGGGAGAGGGACACGTCAAACTGCGAGCCGTCTCGCGTCCAGGTGCCCTCGGTCCCGGTCCCCCAGGTGGCAAGCTCCGCCCGCAGCCCCGCTTGCAAGCCGTCCCCAAAGGACTCGCCCAAGGCAACCCCCACCCCCGACCTCATGTCGGGGAGGCGCGGTACCTCGCCCTCCACCGGTGGCTGCTCGACGAACTGGATGGTGCTGTTAACCAGGGAGATGAACTCGCTGAGGTCGGACAGCGAGGCGAAGGCGAGCTGGGCCCCGGAGTCCACGTTGAGGCTCGCCCCGGAGGCCATCCCCCCCACCAAAAGCAGCAAAGCGACTACCCTATAGGCCATCTTTCCCCGCTCCCTTCGTTGCGCAGACTACGCCCGTGCGGGCTTGGGAGCGAGGACACTCCGGAAGCCGCTAGCGGGGGTTCGTCACATGCTCTGGCCGCGTAGTTCCCGTGCTACCAGGTCAACTGTCCGGCTTATATCCTCCCGTGAGATCCCAAGGTGGGTGACCATGCGGATTTTCCTTGGGTCGGTGCCGGCGGCGGCCGGGGAGGCGAGTACCCCGTTCGCCTTTAGGCGAGTACAAAGGTCCTGGGCGCTCGGCCCCTCCACGATCTCAAATACCACGATGTTCGTCTCAGGCGGCCACACAGCTAGGCCCGGGATCTGGGAAAGGCCCTCGGCAAGGAGCTTGGCGTTCTCGTGGTCCTCGGCCAGGCGGTCGATATGATGCTGTAGGGCGTAAAGGCCGGCGGCGGCCAGGATGCCGGTCTGGCGCATCCCCCCGCCCATGGCCTTCCTCACCCTGCGGGCCTCGGAGATGAACTCCCGCGAGCCGCAAAGGAGCGAGCCCACAGGGCATCCCAGTCCCTTGGACAGGCAAAACATCACCGAATCGAAGCCGCACACAAGCTCCCGGGCCGGGATGCCGGTGGCCACCTGGGCATTCAGGATGCGGGCGCCGTCAAGATGCACCGGGATCCCACGGGAGTGGGCCACCTCCAGGATCTCCCGGGCGCCGGGAAGGGGCCAGATCCTCCCCCCGGCCGCGTTGTGGGTGTTCTCAAGGCACACAAGGCCGGTGGGAGCGAGGTAGTAGAGGTCGGGGCGCAAAGCGGCGGCCAGCTGGTCGGCGGAGAACACGCCCCGCTCGCCCCAGATGACCCGGGGCTGGACCCCGGAGAAGCGGGCCATGGTGGCCATCTCCACGTTGTAGATATGGGAGGTGGCCTCCACGATCACCTCCTGGCCGGGGCGGGTGTGGCAGGCAATGGCCACTTGATTCCCCATGGTGCCCGAGGGGACAAACAGGGCCGCCTCCATGCCCATGAGCTCCGCCGCCTTCTCCTCGAGCTCCCTGGTGGTGGGATCCTCACCGTAGACATCATCGCCCACCTCGGCGCGGGCCATGGCCGCCCGCATGCCTTCCGTTGGCACCGTCACCGTATCCGACCTGAGATCAATCACCGCCATCCCTCCTCTCCGATCAAAGGCACGAACGTGCAGGGACAAAGATACACCTTTTCCAAGCGCCTTGTGCGCCGACGCATGAGCCACAGGTCCTGGGACTCGCGGCCCCCGATGGGGATTACCAGCCGGCCGCCCTCGGCAAGCTGCTCGACTAGGCTCTGCGGGACTTTGGGAGCGGCAGCCGTGACCAGGATAGCATCGAACGGGGCCTCGTCGGGCCAGCCCTTGGTCCCATCCCCCACGCGGAAGTGCAGGTTTCGGTAGCCGAGCCTTTCCAGCCGCTCCCGGGCGGCTTGGGAGAGCTCGGGCAGCCGCTCCACCGTGTACACCTCCCCGGCGAGCTCGGCCAGGACGGCCGCTTGATACCCAGAACCGGTGCCGATCTCAAGCACGCGATCTTGGGGCGAAAGCTCAAGGGCTTGAGTGGACAAGGCCACGATGTAAGGCTGGGAGATGGTCTGGCCGGCCCCGATGGGGAGGGGACGATCCTCGTAGGCATAGGGAACCAGCTCCGGGGGGACGAACAGGTGCCGAGGAACCCTTTCCATGGCGGAAAGCACCCGCTCATCCCGGATGCCCAAAGCCCTCAGCTCAGCCAAGAGTTCCCTTCTCGCCCGCTCAAGTTTATCATCAGAATTCCCCACATTTCGTCGCACGACAGATCTAACGGTAAACCGAAACGCCCGCATCCACCAAACCGCGACCAGCGAGGTGCTCCCCCGCCTCTTCTCTGTACTTGGTCGATGATTCCAGCCTTCTGGAGCTCGGAGAGGTGGTAGTAGAGATTTGGCCGTTCGATCACCGCTGGGAGGGAGCGGACTCAAAAAGGTCCTCCTCGTAGAGTTGTCGCCACTGCCCCAGCCCCCCGACCATGGCGCAGGCGTTGAGCCCGACCGCCCGCAGGGAACCCGCTACCTGAGAGGCCACTGTCCCATCCTCGTCAAGGCACCAGACGGTAAAACCAGCGCCGGCCGGGAGATCTTTTGGCCTGGGCAGGCCCCACACCCATCCTGGGAGATCTTCCGGGGCCGGGTTCACCGCCCCGGGGAGGTGCCCTTGGGCGAACTCCTCGGCGGGCCGCAGATCAAGAAGGAGCAGGTAATCCCTGGCCAGCCGCTCCGGGGGAACCGTTTTCCCACCCTCTTCCAGAGGACCAAGATGTGCCGGGACCTCGCCCAACCAGAAAAGACCCCCATAGGCCTGCCACCAGCCCGAGAGCCCCCCGGCAAGGCCGCGGGCAAAGTAAAACCCCCCGTCCACCAGCGCCCGAGCCGCCCGGGAAGCGCCCTCCCCGTTCTCGTCGTAAATGAAGATGGGGACGGCCCTGGTCCCCTCCGGCAGCCTGGACATGAGCTCGGGGAGCTCCCCAAGCGGGATGTTCACCGCCCCCAGGAGGTGCCCCCTGGCGAACGCCTCCGGGGGACGAACATCTACTAAAATATAGTAGCTGTAAAACAAGGCGGAGGCCGGCCGCTGGTGCTCCTCCGCCGGACGCACGTAGCCCTGCAACACCAGGCGCAACGGGCTTTCCCCCTCCACGTAGAGGGTCACCGTCTCGGTGACCTCCTTCCCCCCGTAGCCGCTTGAGTCGAACAGGACGGGGAGTTCCATGGATTCCCCTGGGGCAAGTTCCTGTTTGGGAAGGGGGGCGGTGGTGCAGCCACAACTGGTGATGGGGGGATAGGTGAACTTCGCCGGGGCATCCCCTACGTTTGCGATGAGGAACGTGCAGTTCACCACGTACCCCTCGGTCACCTCGCCGAAGTCGTACACCGCCTGATCCACCCGGAGCTGGGCACCCCCGTAGCCCGAGATGGCCACCAGCAAAACCAGCCCCAACAAGAGAAAGGCCTTCATGATCCACCTCCGACCATCCCTCCGGCGGGCAAGCGTCCTCAAGGTTTTCTCCCTGGGCGCGGACATCAACCGATCAGCCCATCGGCATCGCAATAAAGGACATAAGTGCCTCCCCCGATGCTCGCCTCCTGTGCCTGGAGCACCCCGATGTGGACGTAGCCCCGGGCACCGCCGCTCGCCAAACTGGCTCCAATTTTCATTGAGATTGCCTCCAGCTCAACCAGTTACAGATGTGCAGCACTACGGCCCCCACCCACTGTGCTCGAATACCCGACCGTTCACGAGGGACTCTTGCCCGTCCCAAG
The DNA here is from genome assembly GCA_964448595.1 of uncultured Thermotogaceae bacterium. Lineage (GTDB taxonomy): Bacteria > Bipolaricaulota > Bipolaricaulia > Bipolaricaulales > Bipolaricaulaceae > 64-32. The sequence goes on along the minus strand of CAYUWL010000002.1, from coordinate 32,790 downwards.
CGTGCGTTCCCGGATTTTAGAACCTCCGAGGCAGGCTCCGCCCATGCAGTCCGATCGCCGCGCCCAAGAAGAAGACCGTAAACGCCCCCATGGCAATCAAGTCAAGCGCAACAGGGAGGTAACGGGTGTTCCCGAGCGAGTACTTCATGAGGTCTGTGAAGTAGGTAAGCGGTGAGACAAAAGCCAGGGCACGGCCCCATGCCGGAAGCCTCTCCAAAGGCACGAATATCCCGCTGATAAAGATCAAGGGAAACTTGACTAGGGAGGAAAGCATCATCACGTTGGCCGGGACATCGGTGGGCGGGGCGGAAAGCAACACCCCAAAGGAAGAGAAACACAGGGCAGCCAGGATCAGGCTCCCTGCGAACGTAGCCGGATGCCTCACCTCGACCCCAAGGGGAAAGCCGATCAACAGGGGGACAAGCGAGATGAGGATGCCGAAGATGAGCGAAGCAAGGACATCTCCCAGGAGGATCGCCCCCAGGCCGATGGGAGCTGAGACCAGCCGTTCCAGCGTCCGCATCCGCGTCTCCCAAGGGAAGATCACCGGTCCCACTGATGTGGCCGTGAAGAAAAGCGCCATCCCGATCAGGCCAGGGATGAGAAAATCGGCTGAAAGGTCCCGTCCGATGTAAAAGGCCAGGAAGAGGAAGAGCGGGAAGAGGAGCCCGAATATGAGCACCGGCCCCTTGAAGTAGTAAATCCGGATATCCTTTTTGGCGACGGCCCACGCCCTCTTGAGCTGGATGATTAGCTCCACCTCGAATCGCCTTCCTTTTCAGTGGTCAATTCGAGAAAGACCTCCTCCAAGCTGGGGCCGAGCGTGTTCAGAGCGATGATCTTCAAGCCATTGGCCCTGGCCAGATCCACCAGCTGGATGATCAACTCCTCCGGCTGTGCAGTGTAGAACCGCAGCTTATCCCCGGCGCGCTTGACCTGCCCCACGCCGGGAAGCGCGGCCAGCTCCGCCGAAGCTAGGCATCTGTTGAAACGCACCTCCACTATCTGCAGGCCCAAAGCGGTGCGCTTGAGCCTCTCCGGGCTGTCGAGCGCGATGATCCGGCCATGGTCGATGATCGCGATTCGCTGGCAGAGCTGCTCGGCCTCCTCCAGGTTGTGTGTGGTGAGGAAGATCGTCACCCCCTGGGAATGCAGCTCCCGTAGCTTCTCCCGGATCAACCGGGCGCTCTGGACGTCCAGCCCCGAGGTGGGCTCATCCAGGAACAGGATCTTGGGGGCGTGGATCAGGGCCATGGCCAGAAGCAGCCGCTGCCGCAGCCCCTTGGAGAGGGCCTTGGCTCGGTGGTATCTCCTCTCCCAGAGGCCAAAATCTCGTAGCAAAACCTCCGCCCGGGCCCGCCGCTCTCGCCGGGGCACCCCGTATAGCTCACCCATCAGCATCAGGTTCCCCCAGACCGAGAGGTCTATGTAAACGTTGGCCATCTCCGGCACGACACCTAATACCTGCTTCACTCGGAGGGGATCCCGGGTGACATCCCGCCCGGCCACCAGCGCCCTTCCGGAGTTCGGGGAAATGATCCCGGTGAGCATCCGCACCGTGGTCGTCTTGCCTGCGCCGTTTGGGCCCAAGAACCCGAAGAACTCACCCTCCTCGACCGTAAAGCTGATCCGATCGACCGCCACCAGGTCGCCGTAGCGCTTAGTGAGTTCCTGAACCTCAATCGCCTTCATCTTAGGTCTTCTCTCAGGGTGATGACGAGCTTATCGATGGCCAGTCTCCAAACTTTCTCCGGCGCGCCCCCGCCTTCTTCTCTATATTCGGCCACCTCGATGATCCCCGCGTTCTGTAGCTCGGAGAGGTGGTAATAGAGATTGGGCCGGCCTCTTACCGTTCCCTCCCGCTGGAGGGATTCGGCGATCTCGCTTGTTGAGGCGGGGCCACGGCCGAGAAGCTCGATGATCCGCCAGCGCGTCGGGCAGTGGAGCGCCCGAATATATTTTGCGATATCCCTTAAGCCAATCTCCTTTTCCTCCATCTCGGTAGAGCCCCGAACAACGTTTCGTAATAATATTCTAGCATCAAATTATAATATTGCCAAGGTTGGCTGACAAAAGTGCTGTAGGCAGGGAATCTGGACCTCCACCAAATTTACATTTGCCCCCTCACAAGTTCTAAAGAGGCTGTTGCACAAACTTAGCCCCTAGATTCCGGATCAGGTAAGTTCAGGTAGGCCGAAGAGCGGATGAGGGGGAGATATGGGCTACAACTTCATCGACTGCGACCGGGACCAATCCTCCCGCAAGATCGAGCGGGCCTGCCAAGAGAACGTGGCGTTCAGGGTGATCGCCAAGGGCAAGGTACCGGATCACACCACCATCTCCCGGTTCCGCCACCAATCTAGGAGCTTTCGGGGCTGTTCACAGAGGTGTTCTTCCAGTTGCGAATGTAAGAAAAATACTTGTCTCGCACCTACAAAAATCCTAGAATGTGAGGGCTCTTTAATGGAAGGGGGCGATAGTGAGCAGCCGAGTCGCGGGGGTGGCGGTTTTCGTTTTGCTTTTCATGATCGCGGCCATGGGACACGAGTTTGTGGCCACGGACTTCACCTGTACCGGAGTTTCCGAAGGCGGCCTATGCTGGCTTAAGGATTTTCGTCTGCGGTCCAGTGCCACCTGGCGGTTCCTCAATGTACCTCAAGGTGTTATCCTAACGTTGAGATTGGAGGGCGTTGCCGAGGATCCTTGTCAAGACTGTGTTGGTCGGGATGTGTTCGTACGGCTTTTCTACGGGCCCGGCAAGGGTGGGGAATGGGGCAGGATAGATCTTCTGCTGCGCAACCGCGCTCCCGGGTGTAATCCCGGTTGGTATAAGGTATACGGAGAGGCCTCCTTCACCTGGCTGCCAGAAATCGCCACCTCCGAGCTCGTGATCATCGCCCAGCGGGTGATCCTGTGTGATCCACATGTGGGCTTCACTCTGAGAAGCCTCATCCTGGAAGCTCCCAAAGTGGAAATTCCCGCCGTCCCCCCACCCCAATCTCCACCTCCCCCGCCTCCTGAAGGGTGCACCGTCCCTTCGGTGGCCGGTTGTTTTGTGGACTTCCGAGGGAGCGGCTGCCCCGTTCCTGAGCTTTCCCAGGCTGACATACCGCGGGAGGAGCTCCCGGACACCAACGGCCCTGGAGAAGCGGTTCTCCTTCCTCCAGGGGACTACGTGGGGCACCTGGGAGGCCCATTGGGACGTCTGGGAACCGACTTTCACGACTGGTACCACCTCCGCGCCTCCTGGGGCGAAGCCCTCGTGTTCTGGATTTCCGCCGATCCTGAGCTTGAGTTCGACGTTTACTTCCTGAACTACTGCGGGTTCGAGGAGTTCCGGTTCGAGGGAGGAAAGGGGCTGCTCCAGTGTATAGCCCCCTGCATCGGTAACGGAGACGTTTGCGATTGGTACATCCGCATCGTACGCAAATCTGGAGAGGGAAACTATTACCTCTCCCTCTACCCTGCAGTCCCTGAGGCAAGTCCCTGAGCCCCCAATGCGGTTCGTGGGACTGGACCTGGCTTGGTCTTCCCGCAACCCAAGCGGCGTAGTGGTCCTAGCGTCTGGCGAAGAGGGGGTTTGGATCCCTACCCACTGGTCGGCTGGGCTGAAGGACGACCAGGAGCTTCTGGGTTTCATAAGAGAGGCCGTGGGGATGGAGCCCGCCTTGATAGCGATCGACGCCCCGCTTATTGTGCTCAACGAAACGGGCACCCGTCCCTGCGACCGTGAGCTTTCGCAAGCCTATCGCAAGCAGGAGGCGGGGGCGCTTCCGGTAAGTCGCATCGGGCTGGGGGGCAAGGTGCGGGGCGAGGCTCTGGTGGCAAAGCTTTCGGAGCTCGGTTTTGAGCTCCGAGCACATGTGGAAAAAGGAGCATCCGTACGCCAGGTGGTGGAAGTATTCCCGCACCCCGCCATGGTGGAGCTATTTAGACTCGAAAGAACCCTCAAGTACAAACCGAGAAAGGGACGCGCACTTGAGTTTCGCCTGCGGGAGCTCTCCCGCTACGTGGAGCTCCTCCGCTCCCTTAAGCGGTGGGAGCCGGCCCTGGCCGCACGAGCCCTCCTCCCTGAAGCCCCGATCCATGAGCTCAGGGGAAAAGCCCTGAAGGCCTTGGAGGACCTGCTTGACGCCTGCTTCTGCGCCTATATCGGGCTTTGGCTCTGGCACTGGGGGCCGGCAGGCTACCGCCTTTTTGGCGACGAAAAGGAGGGCTTCATCCTCGTCCCGGTTCAGGCAAACCCTTAACTCACCGGGTTATGGGAAGCTCCTCGTTCAATGTTCGGCTCCCCAATGGAAAAGAGAAAAAGGGGCGCCGGTGGACTCCGGCGCCCCTCATATAGGCTGACCTAGTCCTCGCCGGGCTTGGGCAGGGTCCGAGGCCGATCTTCTGGCGAATAGGAACCTCCTTCGGGCCACAAGGACTCAGGAGGCTGGGAGAGGGCTTCCATGTACCGGACATACTGCGTTTGCTCGCCCTTTTGCGTGTAGGCCGTGCAGGTGAACAAGAAGATCGGTTGGAGGTAACGCTGGGGATCAGCCATCCCCCGGGCCAGGTAGGCCAGCCGGAGCTCGCTGACCACCACCCGCTTTACATCTGCCAAAAGCACGGTTCCAAGCGGATCCTTTTTGAACCGCTCGGCCGCCTCATAGACGGAGATCAACGCTTTCTCCCCCACCGGGGCGAGCTTGCGCCATACCCTGAGGTAGCCGGCCACCTGCCCGCCTAGATCGAGGAACACCTTGATCTTCCCCCCCGGACCTATCACTTCGTAGCCCTCAAGGAGCCGCCGATAGGTCACGTTATAGCCCAAGGGAAGGGATTGGCGCGTGCCACGGGGGTCTACGAACTCCATCCGATCCGTGGATGTCGAGACGGTGGTCTTGTCTTCGGGGATGCCTCGGATGGCGGTCAGGAACTCCTGTACGGCGGCACGGAGGGTTTGCGCGCCCAGTGTCGGGACCTTGTCTCCCGGCTGGGGTGCCTTCGCCCACAGACGAGAGAGGTCGGCACAGAACACCCCACCGGAGGCCTGTTCAACCTCGAAGTAGGCTGACTTCCCGAGAAAGTGTTCCAGGGCTGTGCGCTGGGCCATCCCTTCAGGATCAGGATAAGTCCGGTACACCATCAGCTTTTCGGGAAGCTCTCTGGCCAGTTTGTCCAGGGAAACTTGGAATACGACTTCGATCCCTCCCGGGAGCAAAGGGGTCACCAGCGGAGGCTTGATGGGGACGACAGGTTGGCCACTTCCAATCGTCAGGGCGCCAGCCAACAAGGCTGCTATGCCCATCACTACCTGTGAAACCCTATGTAAGTTCATGTTCGCCTCCTCAATCGCAGTTGTGGTTACACCACCACCAGTAGTTCATCGGGTAGGGATCCGAACACACCGAACCGAAGCCCCAGATATGGTCATAGTAGGAGTCCTGGCTGCCCTTCACCGCCCCCATTACTGCCGCATACGTCCCATCGCCTTCGGTTGTTTCGCAAGCGTAGAACCAGGCCTGCAAGACCGTCCATCCGGCGACCAATTTGTTGGCAAACCGCTCTCCCCGGCTACAGCTGTCGTGGGCACCGGTGTCGAAGCTGCAAATCAGGTGTAGCCCTTGAAAGGCGTCTCCCCAGCACGTCCATCCGTAGTGGCGGGGAAGACACGAACAGTCGTCAAGAACGATCCACTCCAGATCTTGGTTTCCCCAGCGAGCCTCACTAGCCCACAGGCGGCAGTCGTCGTGGGAAGTGTTGCCGAAGGCGAACCGGCAGTGGTTACCGTGGTCGGCGTGATAGACGATGTCGCAAGCGTCTACGTAGTACTGGTCATGGGGCTCCTTGAAGTCGCTCTCCCAGGCACTCGCGTTGCCAAAGTTGAATAGCCCCACATATCCGTGCGCACGTAGGACATTGTAGAAGCGGACGGCAACGTCGTCTCGGCATCCCAGGTTGTCGTTTCCACAAGGGCTGCAGATGTTGATCCACTCGATGCCCACTTCCCGGTACGCATCGCCCCACCCGATCCAGGACATGCCCAGGCACAGGATTACAGTCAACACCCAGAATCTGAACATCTTCCTCCCTCCTTTTCCCTTGACGAAGCCCTGGTCCAATTCTTTTAAGTCAGGCTTATCCCAGCACATCACCTCCCGCGGGGAGAAAGCTATCGGGCCCGATCAGGATCGGATGGAGAAGTGCCGCACCCCAACCCCCACTTGCGCCCATTATATGGCTCGGAGCAGACACTCCCCCAGGGAATTCAGCTCTGCTCGCTGAAATAAGGTCTTGACACCCGAATTATCGAGCGGAAAAGCACGGCGCTTCTAGTAGGCTATCCGTATACCGATCAAGCTGCCGTTGTGGAGGGCGATGCCTCTAGGCAATGGATAACGCGGAGCTCACTCCCCCTTTATGTACAGGTGGCGCTTGATCTCCTGTTTGGTGGACTTCTCAAAGGGCCTGTCCACCAGTTTCACGTCCTCCTTGCTTTTGATGCGCTTGAAGGTGGCCAGGTTCTTTTGGGCCTCCTTTATGCGCTCCCAGATCAGATCGTGGGCCGTCTCCGCATCCTCGATTTTTTGCTTGGTGAGTTCTTCCCAGTTGGGATAGACCATGGCCGCCACCACCGGGGTCCCGCCCTTCTTGCGCTCGTAGACGAGCACCTCTTCCACTTCCGGGATCAGGGAGAGCTCCCACTCCACCTCCTCTGGATACACGTTCTTCCCGGACTCAAGCACGATCACGTTTTTCTTGCGTCCGGCGAGGAATAGGTATCCACGGGGGTCAAGGCGTCCCAGGTCCCCGGTGCGCAGCCACCCGTCCTTGGTCAGCACTTCTGCGGTGCGCTTCGGGTTCTTGTAGTAGCCAAGCATCACGTTCGGGCCACGTACGAGCACCTCGCCGTAGCCGTCGGCATCCGGCTGCTCGATGTGGATCTCTATGCCCTTGAGGGGCCTGCCCACCGTGCCGGCCCGCTTGGTGAACGGTTCGGAAAAGGTAAGCACCGGCGAGGTCTCGGTAAGCCCGTAGCCTTCGATCATCCCGAGGCCAAGACGTCTGAACCCCACCCCAACTTCGAGGGCCAAGGCCGCCCCTCCGGAAACGAAGAACCGGAACTCCGGGGTGAGGAGTTTCTTCTTGACGATTTTTCCCAAGAGCCGTGGGGCGAACCGGAAAAGGAGCCGGCGCAACAGACTGGATTGGAAGTTCTCCTGCATCCTCCGCCAAAGGGTGTGGTAGAGTTTTGGTACCCCCACCAAGATGGTGACGTGACAGCGGCGGGCCACCTCGATCAGGTTTCGGTAATCGTCGGTGTAGGACACCGTGGCCCCGGCGGCAAGCAAGGCCAAAAGCACGGTCAGCCCGTAGATGTGGTACCAGGGCACGATGGTGACTATCTTGTCCTCTGGGGTCACATGAATGGCCTCGAGGATCCCCTCCACGTTTGACGTGATGTTCCGGTGGCAGAGCATGACGCCCTTGGCGTCCCCGGTGGTGCCGGAGGTGTACATGAGCAGGGCCAGGGCTTCCGGGTCGGGGCGCGCATCCGGGGGAGCCTCCGCCTCCTCGGGGAGGACCTCCCAAAGGGAGAGAGCCCCTGGCATGACCTCCACCGACACCACTTCGCCCAGTGAGGGCACCTCGTCGGTAAGGGACAGGAGTTCCTCGTAGCGGTTGGCCGCCGCAAACAGGAGCTTGACCTCCGCCTCCTTCAGGATCCTAGCGATCTCAGCTGGCCGAAGCCCTGCATCCAGGGGTACCGCCACCGCGCCCAGCCGCTGGATAGCGAAAAGCGCCACCGCCCAGCCCACGGATGGCTTGGCGATGATCGCTACCCGATCGCCACTTTCCACCCCCTGAGCGGAGAGCCACACGGCCAGCTTACCCGAAAGCTCCCACAGTTCCCGATAGGTGACCTCCCGGAACGAGAACCGACGGCCTTTTAGCTGCGGCATCCTGAGGGCGATGTGCCTCCCGTACCTCTTGGCGCTCTGGGCGAACAGCTCCGGAATGGTGGGCCAGTTACCTTTTGCCATGAGCTCCTCCCCCTTCAGAAATATAGCGTTCCGCCTCCAGGGCGGCGATTGCACCCTCCGCCGCGGCCACAACGGCTTGAGCATACCTTCCTGTCGGCTCCCGCACGTCCCCGGCGGCGAACACCCCTGGAGCGCTGGTGCGCATCCAAGGGTCGGTGCGAATATAGCCATCTTGCGTGAGCTCGACCACCCCGTCCAGCCAGTCCGTGGCAGGAACATACCCGATCTTCACGAACACACCGTCGATGGGCAGCTCCCGAAGCTGCCCGGTTGAAAGGTCCCGCAGCACCACCGAGGATACCCTCCCCTCCCCCCGCACCTCCTCCACCACCACGTTCCACAGAAACTCGATCTTGGGGTTCTGGAAGGCGCGTTCCCTGAGGGCCGCTACGGCTCGGATGGCCTTGGGGTCTTCTTTGGGGTGACGTACCGCTATGAATACCTTCTCACATAGCTTAGTGAGGAAGAGAGCCTCGATGAAGGCCGAGTCCCCCGCCCCCACCATGAGGACCCGCTTCCCTTGGAAGAAGTAGCCGTCGCAGGTGGCACAATAGGAGACCCCTCGGCCGGCGAATTCCTTGGCCCCCTTTGCGGGGAGCTCCTTGTGGCGGGCCCCCATGGCCAAGATCACCGTCCGGGCATGGATCTCGCCCATCGAAGTCCCGAGGACCCACCCGCCTTCGTCCCGGGCAAGGCTTTTGGCCTCGCAGGGCTTGATCTCCGCCCCCAGGCGCTCAGTTTGCCTTTTCATCCTGTCCATGAGCTCAGGGCCCGGGATGGGTTCGGGGAAACCGGGGAAATTTTCCACCAACTCGGTCTCCAGAAGCTGCCCACCCGGCACGGCCCGCTCCAGGATCAGGCAGGAAAGCCCAGCCCTGCGGGCGTAAATCCCTGCACTGAGCCCGGCCGGCCCGGCTCCAACGATGACCACGTCCCAAACCTTTTCGTCCACGGCTTGCCTCCAAGAGGATTCAATTCTAGGCCTTCCGGCCGAATAGGCAAATTGTCCGCGAAAACCGACCTTGTCCGGCCGCCGCCTCTCAGGTACGGTACAGGGAAGATGGCAAAAAGAGAGGTGACTTGCGGGGCCGGGGGGCTCCTGCGCATTCGGTTCGACTACGACCGGCGGCTCATCGAGCTGGTGAAGGGCTTCCCCGAGCGCCATTGGGACGTTCAAAGCCGCTGCTGGACCGTCCCCGCCGAGTACGTGATCACCGTGGTGGAGCTCCTCAGGGAGGAAGGGTTCTCCTTCGACGAGGC
>CAYUWL010000002.1:0-23400 GCA_964448595.1 uncultured Thermotogaceae bacterium | reverse complement strand
ACGTGATCACCGTGGTGGAGCTCCTCAGGGAGGAAGGGTTCTCCTTCGACGAGGCCACCCTCAGGCTGTACGAAGAGAGAAAAGGTGAAGCTGAACATCTCACCGTCTCACAACTAAACCTGAGGGTAAAACTCGCCCTCAAGGAGGCTTTTCCGTCCTTTGTATGGTTGGTGGGAGAGATTAGCGGTTTGGAAAGAGCGCGAAAAAGAAACGAACAGCAATCTTCCCAGTTTCTCCATTTTCAGCTGGTGGAAAAGGGGGAGAACGGTCAGGTCATATCTGAGGTTAATGCAGTACTGTCAAAGGAAGACCAGCAAAGAGTAGAGACTAGGCTGGCCAAAGCTGGTAATCCCTTCCGCCTGGAGGACGAGGTCACGGTGAGGGTGCTGGTGCAGGTGGATCTCTATGTCCCCTGGGGGGCCTACCGGGTGGTGATAAAGGACCTGGATGTGGCCTATACCCTGGGGGAGGTGGCGAGGAGACGCGAGGAGATCATCCGCAAGCTTGCCAAGGAGGGCCTGATCGACCGCAACAAGTCCCTCCCGTTTCCACTTGTTCCCCTGCGGGTGGGGCTGATAACCAGCCTGGGCTCGGACGCGGAAAAGGACGTCCTCAAGACCCTCAGGGAGTCGGGGTACGCCTTTCAGGTGGTGGTGCATGGGGCCAGGGTGCAGGGGCCCTATACCGAGCCGTCTGTGCTGAACGCCCTGGACTGGTTCCGAGCTCACGCTGGTGAGTTCGACGTGGTGCTGATCTGTCGGGGAGGTGGGTCCCGGACGGACCTGGCCTGGTTCGACTCCGAGGCCTTGGGCCGGGCGGTGGCCACCTTCCCCCTGCCGGTGGTGGTGGGGATCGGCCATGAGGAGGACCGGAGCGTACTGGACGAGGTAGGTTGGCGGGCCAAGACCCCCACTGCCGCCGCCCAGCTCCTTGTGCATCGGGTGCGGGAGACCCTGGAGCACCTGGAGGAGACCCTGAGGGGGGTGCTGTCCCGGGCCGAGGCCCGGCTTGCCGAGGCCCAGCGGGGGGAGGGCGAGCGGGCTCGCAGGCTGACCAGGGCCGCGGAAAGTCTCCTCGCGGGCGCCAAAACCGATCTGACCCGGCTCTCCCGGGCCCTGCCGAGGGCTGTGGGCGCGGCCCTTGGGGGACAAAGGCAGTACCTCCTGCAGGTGCGGGGACGCCTCCGCAGGTCCGCCCGCCGCGAGCTTGATGAGGCATGGGAGAGGGTGGCAAAGGCTGCCCAGCTCGCCCGTCCCCGAGCACTGGCCCTGCTTTCACGGGAGCAGGAGAGGCTTGAGGCCCGAGAAAACAGGCTTCATGCTTTGGACCCCCGGCGGGTGGTGGAGCGGGGGTTCGCCGTGCTGCGCCTGACGGAAGGCAAGGTGGTGACCGATCCCGCTCAGGCCCCCCCGGGAACCAAGCTCCGGGCGGAGATCAAACGGGGAGTGCTCAAGCTCCTTTCGGAAGGAGGGGAGGAAAGCCATGGAGCAAGGGACTGAGCTTTCTTACACCCAGGCGGTGAAACGATTGGATGAAATCCTGGAACGGATCGAGCGGGGCGAGGTGGACATCGATGAGCTCTCCGCCCTGGTGGAGGAGGCGGCGAATCTGTTGAGCCTGTGCCGGAAGAAACTCACCCAGGCCGAGATGCAGGTGAAAAGGATCACCGAACGCCTGGAGCGGGAGACGGAGGAGGCCCCATCCGAAGAGGCCCCGACAGAAGCCAACAGCGAGGAGGTCCCTTTCTAGGAGACCTCCAGCACCCGCAACAAGTTAGTGGTGCCAGCCTGCCAAAATGGGAGCCCGGCGGTGAACACCACCCGATCGCCTGGGGAGATCAGTCCCTCGCCCTTCGCGGCGGCCACCGCTGCGGCGGCCAGGGCATCGGGTGTGTCTTGGCGCTCCATCTTGAGGGGAATCACCCCCCACACCAGGGTAAGCCGCCTGGCCGTCTCCTCCACCGGGGTGGTGGCGACGATGGGGATCCCGGGCCTGAAGGAGGAAAGGAGCCTCGCCGTCCAACCGGAGAAGGTGGCACAGACGATGGCCGCCGTCCTTATCTCTTGAGCTATCTGGCAGGCGGCCTGGGCGATGGCCGCAGGCACCTGGCCCACGAGCTCCGGGGTCAGGCCCGGCACCCGGATCTCCACCTCCCCGCACTCCGCCGCCCGACAGGCACAGGCCATGGCCTGGACGGCCTCCACCGGGTAGCGTCCCACCGCCGTCTCCGCGGAAAGCATGACCCCATCCGCACCATCCCACACAGCGGCGGCCACGTCCGCCACTTCCGCCCGGGTGGGAACGGGCGAGTTCACCATGGACTCCAGCATCTGGGTGGCCACCACCACTGGCTTGGCGTGGGAATTGCATAGGTCCACGAGCTTTCGCTGGACCAGGGGCACCCGGAACAGGTCCACCTCCACCCCCAGATCCCCACGGGCCACCATGGTCCCGTCGGCCGCGGCCACGATCTGGGCCATGTCCCTCACCGCTTCCGCAGTCTCCACTTTGGCGATCAGCCACGGCCCGGGCCCGAGCTCCCGGCGAGCCCTCACTATGTCTTCCGGGCCTTGGACGAAGGACAGGGCCACGAACTCGAAGGAAAGCTCCCGAGCCATCCTGAGGGAGTCTTTGTCCGCCGGGGGCAAGGGGGAGAGCGCAAGACGTACCCCAGGCACGCTCACCCTCTTTCCCGACTCCAGTACCCCGCCCCGTTCCACTCGAAGGCGCAAGGTACCTCTTTCTTTTCCCATCACCCGGAGTGAAATGCGGCCGTCGGCAAGGAGCACCTGCGCTCCCACCGGCACGTCTTCCGCCAGCCCCTCGTAGTTAACCGGTATCCCTCGCCTTCCCAGGAGGACCTCATCGCCCGTCTTGAGCTGCACCGGCTGGGGGAGCTCCCCCACCCGCACCTCGGGCCCCCGGGTGTCGAGCATAAGGCCCAGGGGCTGCCCCAACGTGCGGGCCACCTCCCGCACCCTGCTCGCCAGCGCCTCGTGCTGTGCAAGCGTCCCATGGGACACGTTGATCCGGGCCACGTTCATCCCCGCCTCCGCCATGGCGGCGATCACGTCGGGGGTGGAGGAACTGGGCCCCAAGGTGGCCACGATCTTGGTCCGCTTCATCTCAAGGGAGCATACCGCGGTGGACTTTTGGTCACCAGTTGCGGTCCGGATGAGGGGGGGATAAGCTTTTTTGTGGATAAAGAACAGGGCTTTGGGCGGGCTCACCGCTTAAGGCTTCGGAGTGAGATCGATCGGGTGTTTCGGGAGGGGGTCCGCCGGGACGGGAGCATGTTCTCTTTCCGTATCCTAAGAAGGGAGGACCCCACCCCGCGGCTTTTGGTCATCGTCGGTCGCAAGGTGGGCGGGGCCGTGGTCCGCAACCGGATACGGAGGGGTGTGCGAGAGGGTTTCAGGACACACAAGGAGCTTTTTGCGTACTGCGATGTGGTGGTGATCCCCCGGCCCGAGGTGGCCCGCCTCCGGCCTGGGGAGATCGCCCGCAGATTCTTGCAGGAGTTCAGGGAGGTGTGGAATGCCCCAGGAGATACTCCTAACGAAAGAGGGCTACGAGCGAAGCAAGGCAGAGCTAGAGCGTCTTGAGCATAGGCTGTATAAGGAGATCCCCGAGCGCCTCAAGGAGGCCAAGGTCCATGGGGGGGATCTCAGGGAGAACAAGGAGTACATCTACCTCAAGGAGGAACAGGAGTTCATCGAGCGGGAGGTGCGCCGCCTGCGGGAGCTTTTGGAGAACGCCCGGATCATCTCCGAGGACGAGATCCGCGCCGACCAGGTGGGGATCGGCACCCGGGTGACCCTTGAGGACACCGAGACCAGGGCATTTGAGACCTATACCCTGGTATCTCCGGCCGAGGTGGACCTCCTCCGGAATCGAATTGGGATCGACTCTCCGGTGGGGGAGGCCCTCATGGGGCACTCCAAGGGCGAGACCATCGTGGTACAGACCCCTGCCGGGAGGCTCAAGTATCGCATCCTGGGGATCGAGAGGGGCTGATGGCTGAGGCCGACCTCATCGCGGCCCGGCGCGAGAAGCTGTCCCGCCTTCGCGCCTTGGGGATCGATCCCTTCCCCTACCGGTTCGAGCGTACACACACCGCTATGGAGGTAAGGGCCGCCTTTCCCGACCTTGGCCCGGAGGCCCACACCGGCACCGAGGTCCGGGTGGCGGGGAGGATCATGGCCCTCCGGCGGATGGGCCGAATCGCCTTCGCCGTGCTCCAGGACCGCACCGGTACCATCCAGCTCTTCGTCTCCCAAAGGTCATTGGGGAATGAGTCCTACCGCCTGTTCGTGGAGGGGCTGGATCTCGGGGACATCGTGGGAGCATGGGGCGAGGTCATCACCACCAAGACCGGGGAGCTTTCCGTGGACACGTCCGGTTTTGTGCTTTTGGCAAAGGCCTTAAGGCCCCTGCCGGAGAAATGGCATGGCCTGAGGGACGTGGAGAAACGCTATCGACACCGGGCTTTGGACCTGATCGCAAACGAAAAGAGCCGCCGGATTTTGGAGCAGCGGGCCTTGGTCTTGAGGACGATCCGCGCCTACCTCGACGACCGGGGGTTCCTGGAGGTGGAAACCCCAGTTCTCCAGCCCATCCCGGGCGGGGCCATGGCGCGCCCGTTTGTGACCCATCACAACGTGCTTGACCGGGACCTTTACCTAAGGATCGCCCCGGAACTCTATCTCAAGCGACTGCTCGTGGGGGGCCTGGAGCGGGTGTACGAGATCGGCAAGAACTTCCGCAACGAGGGGATCTCTACCGAACACAACCCAGAATTCACCACCCTGGAAGCCTACCAGGCATACGCGGACTACCAGGACGCCATGGCCCTCGCGGAGGAGATGATCGAGCGGTGTGTCCTTGCCGTAAGCGGAGGCCACCGGCTAGAATACGACGGTCGCGAGGTAGATTTTTCCCGGCCATGGCGTCGGGTCCCTTTGCTCGAGCTTGTAGCGGAGATGAGCGGGGCCGACCCAGAGAGGCCACTTCCCGAGCTTTTGGAGGAACTTGAGCGAAAGGGGATCGAGGTCCCCGAGCACCTGAAGAAGGGGCCGAAAGGGAAGGTGATCGAGCACCTGCTCGAGACGCAAGCTCAGCCCGCTTTGTGGAACCCTACCTTCGTGGTGGACTACCCTATCGATATCTCGCCTTTGGCCAAAAGGAAGCGGGGCCGGCCGGACCTCACCGAGCGATTCGAGCTTTTCATCGCTGGCATGGAGATCGCCAACGCCTTCTCTGAGCTCAACGACCCGGACGAACAAAGGCAGCGCTTCCTGGCCCAAGAGGGCCTCCGGGCCGCCGGGGACGAGGAGGCCCAGAGGATCGATGAGGACTTCTTGCGGGACCTGGAGCAGGGGATGCCCCCGGCAGCTGGGATAGGCATCGGCATCGACCGCTTGGTAATGGTGCTCACCGGCGCCACCTGCATCCGCGAGGTTATCGCCTTTCCGCTTGTGGGTGAGAGAAGATGATCGGCACAGGTTCGGTGGCCGTTCGCCTGGGGAACTTGCTCGATCGCCTGGGGGAGCGGGTGCTGGCTTGGGACGAGCTTGCCCTGGAATGGGTGGGCGGAAATCCGTTTCTCAGGCGACTGGACGGGATCTGGGTCCTGGCCACCTACCTGGGGGACGGCTACATCTGGGGGCTTTTGGCCCTATACCTGATCCTGTTCGGCGGTCCTTCTGACCACAGGAATGTCCTCGTATCTTTGGCCGTGCTCATGGTGGAGATCACCGTGCTGCGCCTATTTAAGGCCTTCTTTGCAAGACCCAGGCCGATACTTCTGGGCCGTGTCCACCCCGGCCGGACAGCCGCCCTGGATGTTCATGCCTTCCCCTCCGGGCACGCCACCATCGCGTTTGGGATCGCCTGTCTCATCGCTCTCTTCTATCCGGCCTGGCCCAACGTGCTCCTCGCTTATCTTGTGGCCGGGGCGATCGGGCTGTCCAGGATTTACCTGCGGGAGCACTTCCCCATGGATGTGATCGGGGGGGCAGTGCTGGGTAGTTCCATGTCATGCCTTTTGGCCCCGCCTTTTTGTATGTTAATCCACTAAAAGGGGTGGTAGTTTATGAGTTCGCTATTTGCCCACCGCGTCTCAAAGGCGCGAAGGTCGGTACTTCGGGAACTCTTAAAACTCACCGAGCAGCCGGAGATCATCTCGTTCGCCGGAGGGTTGCCGGATCCCGACACCTTCCCGCGCAAGATCCTGGCAGAGCTCGCCGCGGATGAGATCCTAAACAACTACAAGAAATCGCTCCAGTACACGACGACAGAGGGCAAGCGCCCCTTGCGGGCCGCCCTCATCGACTGGTTTTCCGAGGACGGGCTCCACTACGAGATGGATCAGCTGATCATCACCAGTGCCTCCCAACAGGGGTTGGATCTCGTGGCCAAGACGTTCGTTGACCCTGGCGATGCTGTTTTCATGAGCCTCCCCACTTATCTTGGGGCCATCCAGGCCTTTCGGGCATTGGAGGCCCAGCTCGTGGGGATTCCGCTCCTGGACGACGGCATGGACCTGGACCTCCTTGAGGGGGCGATCGCCCGCGCAAGAAAGACTGGCCATCGGCCCAAGCTCATCTATGTGGTGCCCGACTTCCAGAACCCCTCGGGGATTACCTGGTCGCTGGAAAAGCGAAAGAGGCTCCTTGAGATCGCTTCCCGTGAGGGGCTTCTGGTGATAGAGGACATGCCCTACCGCAAGCTCCGGTTCTCCGGAGAGCCCCTGCCGCCCGTGGCGGCCTTGGATGAGGAGCGGGTGATCGTGCTGTTCACGTTCTCCAAGGTGCTGGCCGCGGGCTTGAGGCTGGGGGCCTTGGCCGGGCCCAAGGAGCTGGTGGAGAAGGTGGTCACCATGAAACAGGCCACCGATCTTTGTACCTCTGCCCTCATTCAACGTATCGCCGCCCGGTTCATGCAGGAGCACGACCTTTCGGCCCACGTACGCAAGCTCTGCGAGCACTACCGACTGAAGCGGGATGCCATGCTCCAGGCCCTGGACAAGTACATGCCCAAGGCAGAGAGGATCTCTTGGACCAGGCCGGAAGGGGGTTTGTTCCTATGGGTGCGTCTTCCTGAGCAGGTGGATACCGAGAGGATGCTCAAGCGGGCGCTTGAGCACAAGGTGGCCTACGTGATCGGGGCCCCGTTCTTCGTGGACGGAAGCGGCAGAAACACGCTGCGCCTTTGCTTTTCCAAGGCCACATTGGAAGAGATCGAAGAGGGCATCCGCCGCCTGGGCAAGGTGGTGGAGGAGGAACTGGCTGGCCTTCCCACAGGCCAGGCTCTATAGGCCAATTTGCCGGCCGGCGCCGCCCCACAGGCGCCGGTTTTCTTTACGTCTTAGCGGGACAGGGCTTGGGCGATGATCCCACCTCCTAGCACCTCCTCCCCTCGGTAGAACACGGCCGCCTGCCCCGGGGTAACTGCCCGTTGGGGCTCCTGGAACTCCACCCGGGCTTTGTCCCCTTCGAGCACCACCTGGGCGCCTGCGGCGGGGGCGCGGTAGCGTATCTGGACCTGGCATTCGAACCGCTTTCCGGGGGGCTCGCCGGCGATCCAGTGCAGGGCCTCCGCCACCAGGCCCTCGGCGTAGAGGGCACTCTCCGGGCCCACGATCACCGCGTTCTTCTCCGGGTCCAGTGCTACCACGTACAGGGGCTCCGGGGCAGCGATCCCAAGGCCCCGCCTCTGGCCCACGGTGTAGTGAGGAAGCCCCTTGTGCGTTCCCAGGACCCGCCCGGCGAGGTCTAGGATCGGCCCAGGGGGGGCATCCGAAAGAAGCCCCCCGGGGGCAAAGCACAGGTCCTGGGACTCGGGCAGCCGGGCGGCCGTAAGCCCAAGCCTTTCCGCTATCTCCTTGATCTCCGCCTTCGTGAGTTCTCCCACCGGGAACACGGCCCGGGCAAGCTCCTGTTGGGAAAGCGAGTATAGGAAATAGGACTGATCTTTCACGGGGTCCCTTCCCCTGAGAAGCAGAAATCGCCTGCTTTCCTTGCGGACCCTGGCGTGGTGGCCGGTGGCGATGTAGGGGATGCCGCGCCGGTCCGCCTCCTTAAGGAGCAGCGCAAACCGGACCTCACGGTTGCAGAAGGTGCAGGGGTTCGGGGTTTTCCCGGTTCGGTATGCCCGCAGGGTAGGTTCGATCACGAGGCGCTGGAAGTCCTCGTGGGCTTGGACCGTCTCGTGGGGGATAGAAAGCTCCCGGGCGGCCAGGGCGGCGGTGTCCACCGAGCAGCACGGGTTCTCCTTGGACCCCTTAGGATCCCACAGCCACAGGGTGATCCCTATGACCTCACAGCCCGACTCCTGGAGGAGGTGGGCGCACACGGTGGAGTCCACCCCACCGGACATCCCCACCAGCACTTGCTTTGCCATGTGGGCCCTTCACTCCTCCACGTGGCGGGGCACGATGCACAGGAATTTGAAAGGCCCAGCCCCCCTGTTCCTAAACTGGTGCTCTTCGCCCGGGGGAACAAGCGCCACCGTGCCGGCTGAAAGCGCCTTGGGGCCCTCCGGGGTGTGAAGCTCCCCTTCGCCCTCAAGCACTATTACCCCATGCTCGTAAGGATGAGCATGGAGTGGCGAATAGCCGCCCGGCTCCAGGGTGAACAGGCGCACGGCGAACGTAGGGGCATGGTCCGCAGGGCCGATCAGAAGCTGTTTGCGTGCCCCCATCGCGTCACCGCTGCTCGCAAGGTCGATCTCCGGCACGTCCTCAATACGCTTCACGATGGCCACTCCCACCTCCTTATAAGGTAAGGGCGAGGAAGGGCACGAGGAGCTCCTCCTCCGTCAGCCCTCCGTGCATGCCTCGCAGTTTGAACTCCTCCCTCGGCCACAGGACCAGCTTCCTCCTCCTGGCAAGGACCACCAGGTCCCCTAGCCTAGCCCGAACCTCGGGGCTGGGAGATTCGAACCCCCATAGACCCCGACGAAGCGCTTCCTCGCTCGTCATGACGAGGAAGTCATCCGGGTAGTTGCAGGCAAAGAATTCCCGTACTTCCTCCTCATGGCCCCGCCTCAGGAACAGATATGCTGCCCGGGCATCCCCCACCGGAGGGCAGAGAAGCCCTGCCTTGAGCTCCGGATGCTGGGGGCACAAGATCACGTCCTTCGCCGGGTCAACGTCCACAAACCCATGGTCAGCCGTGATGAGGACCGTGACCCCCCGCACCTGGCCCAGGAACTCCTGGTGAAGAAGGCGGAAAAAGGTGGCTACCTCCGTGGCGAAGGCTGGGGAGCTTGGCCCATAAACGTGAGCGATGGTGTCGCTCGTCGGCCAGTACACCGCAAGCAGGGCGCGCCCCGGGCGCCTCAGCGCCTCTCTAAGCAGCATGAACAGATCGGATGGGGAGATGTAGGGGATCGTCTCCTTGATCCCCCCATACAGCAGGTGCGACAGCCCTGAGTCCGCTATGTACTTGGGGAGGAACAGGTACGTGGGCACCCCTTGCCCCTCCAGGCGCCGGTACAATGTGGACACGGGGAGGAACCGCTCGACCTTGATCCCCAACTTCTGAAGCGCATCGCTCGCCGCCCCAGGGGTGGCGAGTTTGATCATGTTCACCACTGCCCCGGGGTCTTGAAGGAAAAGCGTGTAGCCAACCACGCCGTGCAGGAGGGGGCTTGCACCCGTGGACAGACTGGCCAAGGCTGTGGTGGTGGTGGGCGGAAAAACCGAGGTCAGCGGGATATAGACGCCCCGTTCCTGAAACAGGGTCAGGTCAACCACCCTCTGCTTTCGCAAGGACTCGAGTTTGAGGTAGCCAAGGCCATCCAGGACGAAGCTGACCACTTTGTCGGCCGGCCCCAGTCCCAGCTCTTTCCCCAGCCCACCCGCCTCCATGCCAAACAGCTCTTCGATCGTCCTGGACACCGCAGGCAAGCAGTAACGCTCATAGTGAGGGCGCAGCCCCGCTGTCTCCCTTCGGATGCGCGCTATGATCTCTTGTGCTTTTTGCACGGCTTCGGCATTATAGCCTTGGAGCTTGCTCCAGCGAAAGGAGGGAAGGGGATGGCAACCTGTCCAAACCAAAAGGCGAATTTGGACCGATGTCCCTGCACCTGGCCGGACTGCCCTCGCAAGGGGATCTGCTGCGAGTGCCTGCGGTACCATCTTGCCCATGGGGAGCTGCCGGCATGCTGCTTCCCGCCCGAGGTGGAACGCACTTATGACCGCTCGTTCCGACGCTTCGCCCAGCTCCAAGGGGGATGAAGAACCGCCAGGTAGCCAAGATCTTGTATGAGGTGGCCGACCTGCTTGAACTACAAGGGGTAAGCTTTAAGCCCCGGGCTTATCGTCGGGCTGCCCAGGCGGTGGAGTCCTGCCCTACCCCCGTCGAGGAGCTGGTGGAGGAGGGGAAGCTTTCCGAGCTCCCAGGCGTGGGTAAGTCCATCGCCGAAAAGATCGCGGAGATCGTGAGGACGGGGAAGCTCGCCTACCACGAGGAGCTGAAGAGGGAACTCCCGGTGGATCTGTACGCCCTCACCCAGGTGGAGGGGGTGGGGCCGAAGACGGCCAAGCTCCTCTACGAACAGCTCGGGGTGCGCACACTAGAAGATCTGGAACGAGCCGCCAAGGAAGGCAGGATCCGAAACATCAAGGGACTTGGTGCCAAGACGGAGGAGAAGATCCTACGGGGCCTCTCTGAGGCCCGCCGTACCGAAAAGCGGGAGCTTTTGGGCTATGCCCTCCCCCTTGCCCGCCAGCTTTGTCGAAAGCTCGAGAGAACCGGCCTGTTCAGGCGCATTCAGCCCGCCGGTTCCCTGAGGCGGGGCTGCGAGACGGTGGGCGATCTCGATCTTTTGGCCATCTCCGACCAGCCCGAGGCAGCTGCAAGCGCGTTCGTCTCCCTGCCGGAGGTGGAGGAGGTCCTGGCCCAGGGGCCCAAGAAATCCTCGGTACGGCTCTCAGGGGGTCTGCAGGTGGACTTGCGCATTGTGCCGGAGGAATCCTTTGGGGCAGCGCTCCAGTACTTCACCGGCTCCAAGGCCCACAACATCCGGCTCAGGGAACGGGCAGTGGCCCGGGGCTGGAAGCTCAACGAGTACGGGCTGTTCGACCGGGAGGGGAAGCGCCTGGCCGGGGAGACTGAGGAGGACATTTACCGTGCCTTGGACCTCGATTTCATCCCACCAGAGCTGAGGGAGGATCAGGGGGAGATCCAGGCAGCCGAGCGGGGCAAGCTTCCGAGACTTGTGCGCCTCGAGGAGGTGAAATCCGATCTGCATGTGCACACGAACTGGTCCGATGGCAAAGCTACGCT
The DNA here is from genome assembly GCA_964448595.1 of uncultured Thermotogaceae bacterium. GTDB lineage: Bacteria > Bipolaricaulota > Bipolaricaulia > Bipolaricaulales > Bipolaricaulaceae > 64-32. The sequence goes on along the minus strand of CAYUWL010000002.1, from coordinate 12,106 downwards.
TGAGGAAATGGCGCAGGCAGCCCAAACCAAAGGCCTTGCCTACATCGCCGTTACTGATCACTTCCGGTTTTCCCAGGCGATCCATGGTCTCTCCGAGGAGGACCTCGAGCGCCAGATAGAGGAGATCGCTCGCCTAAACGAGAAACTAGGCGGTTTCCGTATACTGACCGGGGTGGAGGCCAACATCCAGCGGGACGGCTCCATCGATGTGCCCGAGGGTCTCTTGCGCAAGGTTGACTTGGTGATCGCTTCGGTCCACTCCCACTTTCGGCTGTCCCGAAGGGAGATGACCGGCCGGCTCGTGCGGGCGGTGGAGCACGAGTTGGTGGACGTCCTCGGTCACCCCAGCGGGCGGCTGATCGGGGAACGTCCTGCCTACGAGGCGGATTGGGAGGAGGTGTTCTTCCGGGCGGCCAAGGCCGGGACCTTCCTTGAGGTGAACGCCAATCCCCAACGGCTGGACCTGTCCGCCCCCATGCTCCGAGAGGCGATCGAGGTTGGGGTGCGGATCGTGATCGGAACGGATGCCCATGCCCTGGAACACCTGGACTTCCTGGAGCTGGGGGTGGTGACCTGCCGCAGGGGGTGGGCGGAAGAGGAGCACGTCTTAAACTGCCTCACCTGGAAAGACCTCCTCGCCATGCGGAAGCGCGGAAAATAAGTGTGTGGGCTAAAATAAAGCATGCTCGATATTCGCGAGATCCGTGAAGATCCGGACGGGGTACTCACCCGCCTGCGCCGACGTGATCCCAGCCTGGACCTCTCCACCGTGCTTTCCCTGGATGAAGAGCGGCGCGGGCTCGTCCGAAAGGTGGAGGAGCTACGGCGCCGGAGGAAGCGAGGTTCCGAGGAAGTGGCCTCATTGCAGGCGCAGGGCAAAACGGAGGAAGCTCAAGACAGGATCGCTTCGCTCAGGGCCCTTTCTGAGGAGCTAAAAGCCCTTGAGGATCGGCTTTCCCAGGTGGAAGCCGCACTTTGGGCCGAGCTCCTTTCGCTTCCCAACCTCCCCCACGACTCAGTTCCCCCGGGGACCAAGGAGGAGAAGGTGCTCCTTCGCACCTGGGGCCAGCCCCAAAGGTTCGATTTCCCCCCCAAGCACCACGTGGAGCTGGGGAGGAAGCTAGGGCTCTTGGATTTTGAGCGGGCGGCCAAGGTGACCGGGGCCCGTTTCCCCATGTACACCGGTCTTGGCGCCATGCTGGAATTGACCCTTGTCCACTGGATGTTCGAGCTTCACGTGCGCCAGCACGGATACATCCCAGTGCTTCCCCCCATCTTGGCCAACCGCACCTCATTCCTCGTCTCGGGACAGCTCCCCAAGTTCGCGGGCGAGCTCTATCACTGCGAGGAAGACGACCTTTTCCTAAACCCCACGGCCGAATCCTTGCTCGTCAACCTCCATCGCGATGAGATCCTGGCAGAGGAGGAACTTCCGCTGCGTTATGTGGCCTATACCCCTTGCTTCCGCAGGGAGGCCGGCAGCTACGGGGAAGAACAGCGAGGCCTCATCCGGGTGCACCAGTTCAACAAGGTTGAGCTTTTCCACTACACCACTCCTGAGCGTTCCTACCGGGACCTTGAAGAACTCGTGGGCCACGCTGAGGAGGTGCTCAAGCGGTTGGGACTGCACTACCGGGTGGTGCTCCTCCCAAGCCAAGATCTGGCTCAGCAGTCGGCCAAGACCATCGACATCGAGGTATGGCTTCCCGGCCAAGGGAAGTACTATGAGGTTTCCTCGTGCTCCAACTGTGAGGCCTATCAGGCCAGGCGAGGCAATATCCGGTTCCGGCCCGCTGCTGGGGGGAGGCCCAAGTTCGTTCACACCCTAAACGGTTCCGGCCTTGCCACTTCCCGTCTGTTTGCAGCCATTTTAGAGCAAAACCAGCGTCCCGACGGCACGGTGGTGCTTCCCGAGGCATTGGCCGAGCTCCTTGGAGAAAAGGAGCTCTCATGACCGCCATTTCCGTCCAGGGGCTGACCAAGGTTTTCCGCACCAGGAAGGGCGAGGTGCGGGCAGTGGATGGGGTTTCCTTCACTGTGAAGGAAGGGGAGATATTCGGGCTTCTGGGGCCGAACGGGGCTGGAAAGACCACCACCCTGCGGATGCTCGCCACCCTCCTTGCACCTACCGCAGGGAGGGCGGAGGTCATGGGCTACGACTTGACGGCCGCCCCCCAACAGGTGCGGGCGAGGATCGGCTTTTTGACCACTGAAACCGGGCTCTATGAGCGGCTCACCCCATGGGAAACGCTCCTGTTCTTCGGGCGCATCTTCGGCCTGTCCTCCGGGAAACTTGAGTCACGGGCCGAGGAAACGCTTCGGATTCTGGGGCTCGAGGAGCTCAGGGACCGCCGGGTGGGGACACTGTCCACGGGTGAAAGGCAGAAACTATCCCTTGGCCGCTGCCTCATCCACGACCCTCCGGTCCTCATCCTGGACGAGCCGACGGCCAGCTTGGACGTGTTTGTGGCCAGGGCGATCACGGAGCTCATCCGCGATCTGCGTTCAAGCGGGCATACGATCCTCCTTTCAACTCACGACATGCACCTCGCCGAACGGCTTTGTGACCGGGTGGGGATCATCCATTTGGGCAGGCTGGTGGCGGTGGGTTCGCCTGAGGAGTTGGGCGAGAAAGTGGGTGGTGTGGACTTCGAGGAGGTGTTCTTCCGCACCTTGAGGCGGGCTGGCCTGTCCCCTGCGGGGGCGAAGGCTGTCCCCGGCGGGGCTGGGGGGGAGTGATACCATGGGAGGAGAGATTCTGAAAAGGAGGGGCATATGGTGAGGAGATTTGTGGTCTTGCTTGCCGTGGGTTTGTGGGGGGCCTTGGCCATGGCACAAGGCTGGGCCCCACACGCTCCTATCTACATCTACGGAGATGAGGGCTTTACCTGGGAAAACGGGGTCATCGCAGGTTCCGGAACCGAGGAAGATCCATACGTCATCGAGGGTTGGACTATCGACACCCTGGGGTACGACTACGGCATCTACATCGACCACACCACTGCCCACTTCGTGGTCCGCAACTGCGTGATCAGTTATCCCCAAGAGCGCGCGGGGATCTTCCTCTCCGCCGTAAAGAACGGCCGCATTGAAGGCTGCAGCATCTACGGTGGACGGGCGGCGATTCAGCTTCTTTCCGCAAGCAACCTCGTGATCACGGGGAACGCCATCGGATACTGCGACAAGGGCATCATAATCCTGCCCGGGTCCAACGATAACCTGATCTACGGCAACTCCGTCATCGCCTGCGGGCTTCCCGCAAGCGATGAGGGCCAGGGGAATCGCTGGTACTACGAGAGCAAGGGGAACTATTGGTCCGACTACCGAGGCCAGGACCTCGATGGGGATGGCATCGGCGACTTCCGGTACGAGGTTGTGCCGGACGCCTATCCCCTCATCGAGCCTCCGGTGGAGCTCCCGCCGGAAGCGGCCCCCCTGCGCACGCTGGACCTGGGGGCCGTGGGTGAGCGGGGCATCGTGGCACTGGCCCCGGGGAGCCTGGTCAGGCTCACCGCCACCGATGTGGGCGTAGGCGTGGACAAGATCTTCTATCGGATCGATGGTGGGGGATGGCAAGAATATACGCAGCCGTTCCCCCTTCCCGGACAGGCCGTGATCAGGATGGAGTACTACTCCATAGACAAGCTTGGCAATGAGGAACCGCACCGCACCCTCACGGTTTACCTCGACATGCAGCCGCCCGTAACCCGCATCCTTCCCGGAGATCCCCATTACTACGCGGAGGACGGAAAGCTATGGGCGACTTCGCATACCCCGTTCCAGCTAGTGAGCGAGGACGAATCCGGTCAAGCTAACATCTTCTACCGCATCGACCAGGGCGACTGGACGCAGTATGCCAACCCCTTCACCATCCCCGGCCCCGAGGGCCCGCACAAGGTGGAGTATTATGCCATCGACCTTTATGGAAACCGGGAGACAATCCAGTCCGTGGTGATCTGGAAGGACGACTCCGCTCCCGCGACCAAGGCCGCGGCCGAGGAGGGTGGTGAGCCCCCTTTTGAGGAGGCGGCGCCGGAGCAGCCCGAGGCTCCTGAGGAGCAGCTCCCAAGTGCACCTGAGTCCGCAGCCCCGGCGCCCGGTAAACCTGAAAGTGCCGCCTTTCGGGTGACGCTTACCCAGGCGGAGCTCCTCGAGGATAGCGGGGTCGGCTCCGACTGGGTGTTGAGCTATCGGTTGAACGGAAGCGAGGGGGAGGTCCAGCCGGCCTCCCTCCCCCTCGTCCTTTACTCGGGGCCGGCCGTCGAGCTTGCCCTGACACTTGTGGCCACAGAAAAGGACACGGCCCAGGACGATACCGCAGAAGGGATCCTCTCCTTCGCCCCGCCATGGACCGTGGGTAGCTATGGTCTTGACCTCACCGTGTATGAGGACAACGACCAGGCCGCTCTTAAGCATGCGCGCTGGCATTTCACCGTGGAGGTGGAGGAAGGGAAGTGAAAGGGGCCTGGCTCCTTTTTCGCAAGGAGATCCTTCAGGCGGTCCGCGACCGGCGGACCGTCTTCATGACCGTGGCCTTCCCCCTGGTCTTCTACCCCATCCTGTTCGGCCTGATCGGCAGCTTCGTAGAGCGGGAGCAGGCCCGGCTTGCGGCCCTGGTCCCACGGCTGGTGGTGGTCTCGGAAGGGGCGGACGAGCTGGTCCAGGCCCTGGCCGAGGCCCCGGGGTTTTCCGTGCTGTCCGCTGTGGATTTGGAGCGGGGGCGGGCGGCCTTGGAGGAGGGGGCGGGGGAGGTGCTGCTTTCTATCCGTAGGGTGCCTGCCCGGGGGGAACTGGGCTACGCCCTCACCCTGTACTACGATGCCACAGACCAAAAGGCCCAGGCCGGGGCAGCCAAGCTGAAGGCCTTTCTGTCCGAGTACTTCCAGGGGCTGGCGAGGGAGCGCCTTGCGGCCATGGGGATGGATCCCGAGGAGCTGACGCCACCCTTCACCCTGGAGGAGGTGGACCTGGGGGGCAAGGAGGGTCTGGCGCGGGTGCTCCTCTCCCAGCTCCTTCCCTATTTCTTGGTGCTTTCTATCCTCACCGGGGCCATGGGGTTGGGGGCGGAGATCACCGCCGGGGAGAAGGAGCGGGGCACCCTGGCCACCCTGCTTTCCTCACGCCTTTCCCGGGAGGAGATCGTGCTCGGCAAATTCATGGCCGTGCTTGCCGTATCGCTCGTCACCGCCGTGCTTTCAGCGGTGGGGCTCTCGTTGGGGATCAGGTCATTCGGCGCGGGGCTCGGCGGGGTGCCGGTGGCTTCCGTCGCCTGGGTGCTGGTGCTCCTCATCCCCCTGGCCATGGCTCTATCGGCCGTGGTGATCATCGTGGGGAGCTTCGCCCGCACCCAGAAGGAGGCGAGCGCTTACCTCTTGCCGGTGACGATGCTGGTGATCGTGCTGGGCATCTCCACGACCATGGGGGGAGGGGAGCTGGGTGGGGCTAAGCTGGCCATCCCCATCGCCGGGCCGATGGCGGCCATCAAGCGGACGCTCGTCGGGTGCCTCGCCGTGCAGGAGGTGGCCTGGGCACTTCTCTCCTCGCTTTTTTTGGCCGGGCTGCTTCTTTGGCTTGCGGTGCGGCTTTTCCGCTCGGAGAAGGTGCTGTTTCGGATTTAATACCGCCGGAGGGTAAGTTTTCGGCGGTCGCCGGAGAGGTGCTCAAGCTCGATCCATAGGCTCCCAGGCGGGATGAGCTCCTCCACCCGGTCCGCCCACTCCACGGCCGTTATGCCTTCCTCAGGGGGAAGGAACTCATCCAGCCCCACTTCCCTGAGTTCGCTTACGTGGTCAATCCGGTAGGCGTCAAGATGGTGTAGGGGAACCCGCCCCTGATAGGTGCGGGCGAGGAGGAAGCTCGGGGAGATCACAGGCTCGCGCACGAACAACCCCAGGGCGATCCCCTTCACCAGAGTGGTCTTGCCGGTGCCAAGCTCCCCCACCAGGGCCACCACGTCCCCTTCCTTGAGCTCGCTTGCGAGCTCCTCCCCCAGGCGCATCGTCTCCTCCGGCCCCTCGGTGATCACCACCCGTTCCATTTCACACCTTCCCCCAAAGGATGCATATCAGCTGCGGAGGCGGACTCCAAGGGCTTCCAGGCGCGAGAGGATCCTGGATATGGCCTCGTCCACCTCTTCTGAGGCCAGGGTACGGGCCGGGTGTCTGAAGGAAAGCTCATAGGTCAGGGAGCGGTACCCCTTTGGGATCCCCTTCCCCTGGTAAAGGTCATACAAAAAGCACGACTCCACCAGCGGCTCGGTCATGATCGTTCCCCGCAGCTTCGCCTCTTCAAGGGCTAGGGGGGCGAGCAAGGATAGGTCGCGGCGGGCGGCGGGGAAACGGGGCAGGGGGCGGTAGTGGGGCGCTTGGGTCGCCTCGGCCAGCGGGGCCAACAGAAGCTCCATCACGAGCACCCTCCGCTCCCCGGGGAGATCCCGGCAGAGCTCCGGGGCGAGCTCCCCCAACCAACCGATCAACACCCGTGATCCGTGATGCGTGATCCGTGAATCGTGATGGGTGATGGGTGATGAATCTTGGGACTTGGAACTTTCGACTTGTGCCCCCGCTAGATAAATGCCGGCGCGGCGGTAGGGGTGAAACCGGTCGTCCTCGACTCCTCCCAGCGTCACACCCTCCACCCTGAGGGCGGAGAGCAGGGCGTCGAGGATCCCCTTGAGGTCGGCGGGGGAATATTCCGCCTTGCCGGAGAGGGGGATGGGAGGCCGGCCGGCCAGGGCCACCCCTAGCCGATCCTCCTCCACCACCTTCCCCTCCCGGAGGTGGAAGGTCCGTCCCACCTCGAACAGGGCCACCCCGGTGGCCTGGGCCTCCAGGTTCTCCTGCACTGCCGAAAGGAGCCCCGGCAGGAGGGAAGCCCTGAGGCCCTCTTGACCCGTGGCCTGAGGGTTTCTCAGCACTACCTCCGCCTCGTCCTTGGGGACGAGGCCGAGGCTGTAGATTTCGGTGAGCCCCAAGGCGGCCATGAGACGTCTTACCCGGTCGCAGAAGGCCTCCCGAGGGTCTTTTTCGCCCGCCCGCAGGGGCACCACCGGGGCCCGGGAGGGGATCCTGTCGTAGCCGTAAAGCCGCGCCACTTCTTCAATCAGGTCGATCTCCCGGGTCAGGTCCCCCCGCCAAGGAGGGATCCTGGCTTCCCACCTTGCCCCCTTGTCCTCAAGCACAAGCCCCAAAGCGGCGAGGCCTGAGACGATCTCCCCCTCCGGCACCTCGATTCCCAGCACCTCCTTCACCCGCCCCTTGCGCAGGTGCACGATGTGGGGTCGGGCCGGCCGGGGGTAGGCATCAACCGCGCCTTTGGCGATCACCACCGGGGCGAGCTTGGAAAGCAGGGCGCAGGTGCGCCGGGAGGCGACCTCGGCGGATTCCGGGGAGACGCCCCGCTCGAACCTGAGGGAGGCCTCGGTCGAAAGGCCCAAGGCCCGGGCGGCCCGACGGATCCTCGCCGGGGAAAAGCACGCCGCCTCCAGGAGCACCCGCCTGGTGGTCTCGGACACTTCCGTGTCCTCCCCACCCATGACCCCGGCCACCGCCACCGGTCTGTCTCCGTCCGTGATCAGGAGCACCTCCGGGGACAGGGCACGCTCCACCCCGTCCAAGGTGCGAATGCGCTCGCCGGGCCGGGCGCGCCGCACCCCGATGCGTCCACCGTGGAGGCGGTCGTAGTCGAAGGCGTGCAGGGGATGCCCCAGTTCCAGCATCACGTAGTTAGTGGCGTCCACTACAAGCGAAAGGGCTCGCATCCCCGCCTTGGAAAGGCGTGCGGCCAGCCACACCGGGGAAGGGGCATGGTGGAGGCCCAAGATCACCCGAGCCACGTAGCGGGGGCAATCCTCGGGGGTTTCGATCACCACCTGGGCGAACTCCTCCGCGGCAGGCCCCTCCTCCGGGTAGTCAAGGCGAAGTTCTTTGAGCTTGCGGCCGCACAGTGCGGCTACCTCCCGGGCCACCCCATAGATCCCCAGGAGGTCCGGGCGGTTGGAAGTGATCTTGAGGGAGAGGATCGTGTCCGGGGACTCGATCATGGGGGCGAGGTCCTCCCCCACCTTGGGGCCCTGGGGGAGGTTCCAGATGCCACCTGAGCGTTCCTCCAGCCCAAGCTCGGCCTGGGAGAGGATCATCCCCTCGCTTTTCACCCCTCGGATCCGGGTTTCCTTCACCTCCCCGGCCGGAACGCGCCCCCCAGGCAGGGCCAGGGGCACCAAGGCCCCCCGCGCCAGGTTGGGCGCGCCGCACACCACCGTGCGGACCCCATCCCCTGCGTCCACCTGGCATACGGAGAGGCGGTCGGCGTTGGGATGGGGAGTCACCTCGAGCACCCGCCCCACCACCACCCCCTCCACCGGGCCGAACGTCTCCACCCCTTCTACCTCAAGCCCCGCCAACGTGAGGCGCTGGGCCAGTTCGCCTGCCTCGATTCCAGAGATATCAACGTATTCAGCTAGCCATCTGAGCGGTACCCGCATCACACCCCCTAAGCTTAAGTCTCAGGCTCAAGGCTAAAGTAAAACACTCCCTTGCCCTGCGGAAGGGGCCAGGCCATGCCCAGGGTCCCCCTGAGCGGGAGGAGTCCTCCCAAAAGCTCGATCCTGAGGGAGAGTTCCCCTCCCACCTCCGCGTAGGCCAGGATTGTGCCTGAGGAAGCGTTTTCCGTCCATACCTTGCCCCAGCTCAGGTAGAGGCGGGGGATGACCTCGCTTATCAGGGCCGCCCCGGCCAGGCTGTAGACGTCGCGGTCTGGGGGAAGGGAGAGTGAGGCCGAAAGGAAGAGCTTCCTCTCCCCCCGGGGGCCGTTTTCCAGGGTGTGAAGCTCGGGAAGCCCGAAGGTGAGCTCCTGAGGGAGCCCAGGGCTGGCCAGGCCGCAGGCCACCGTGAGGTCGAGGTAGGTATGGGGCAGAAGCGCCAGCTCTTGGGTGTGGCTCAGGGAAAGGCGCCCTCCCTGGCTGGGTAGGGAGAGGAGCGTGGCCCCGCCCCAGAACACGCGCGGCAGGGAACCTTGCCAGGACAGCCCTAGCCCCACTGCGGGATAGGGCCGGCGGGAGAGGGAAATCATAAAATCCCCGCTCGGAAGCCACCAGTCCCCTGCAACTCCGGTTTCGGGCCGTGACCAAAGGTGCCGGACCAAGGCGATCTCCCCAATGAGGGTATCCGCCACCCGGGCAAACCCCCACACGGTGGCCTCCCTGCCGTAGCGGACGAACCCTTCCACGGCCGTGGCGTCCGGGTAGATCGCCCACCCAAACCGGTCCAGGTACTGGACCAGGATTGCCCGGGAACTTGGATCCCCCCGCACGAGGAAGCCGTCCAGGGGGAGGGCGTTTTTCTCAAGCGCCCAAACGAAACGCGTGGGCCAGACGTTGTTCAGACGGTCAACGTCCAGGGTGTAGTGTCCGGGATCCACCACCACCTCCCGCACCGGGAATGGGGTCTTAAACAGGAGGGACCCCGTGGGGGCCTCTCCCCGTGGCCACACCTTCCTTTCCCGCTCCTCACCAGCCCCCCGCACCTCCACCTCCACCGGCAGGAACCCGTCCCCGACGCGGGACAGGTATACCTCGGTCACAAACTCGTCCCCCTCCTTCCTCCGGACCACGCGCTCGATCGCGTAGTCGGCTTGGGCATCACCCCACACCCAAGCCTCGAAGAACCAGGTGAGGTCCTGTCCCGTTTCCCCCTCGATGAGTTCCTTGAACTCGGCCACCGACATGGTCCCGCCCCGGAAGCGCTCGGCGGCCTTCCCCAGGATCGAGTCGAACGCCGTCTCCCCCACCAGATGTGCCAGGGCCCGCAGGACAAGGTAGCCTTTGTCGTAAAGGCGTTCCGAGGTGGCTTGGGCGTAATCAAGCTCGGCGGTGGGCTTGACCACTGCCTCATCGAACCCCTCGAAGGCAACTTGGAGGTAGGGGAGTTCAGTGAAGTGCTCCCGCAGGTTGGCAAACCCCACGGCGCTTTCGGCCATGGCTTCGCCCAAGCCCTTCCTCTCAAACCGGAAGACGTTCCCGCCCTCGGCCCCGAACTTTTCCTCGAACCAGCTGATCGAAGCGTACTGGGCCAGCCCCTCCGACAGCCAGTTTTCGGCGTCCAGGTCTACTCCCACCCCCACGCCCCACCACTGGTGGGCAAGTTCATGAGCGAGCACGAACCGTCCGTAGCGGGAGAGCATCCCTTCAGCGGTGAGGTTTAACCGATCGAAGAACCATTTGGGGATGAACACCACCCCGTCGGCGGCAAATGCCATCCCCACCTGGTTGGGGTGTTCGACGAGGAGGAGCCGCTCGTAGGGATAGGGGCCAAAGCGGCGCTCGTAGTCTGAGAGGATCTCCGGGATGTAGGTCACAAGTACCCTGACCTTGTCCTCGTCCCCGGGCAAGGCCACCGTCTCGATGGCGAGCCCTGAGAGGGCAAGCTCCGTGGCCCTCAGCTCCTCCTCCGGGCCGATGAAGAGCGCAATGGACCGTACCGGGCTCGGGAAGGAGGCGTGATATGTGGTGCCCTTGTCCCCTTCCTCGGCCTCCACCTCCCCGGGGAGGGCCGCGGTCCAGCCATCCGGCACGGACAAGCTTACGTTGTAGGTGTGGGCGGGGAGGAGGAGCGGCCAGTAGGCCCCCTCCGGAGGCTCGATCGGGATGGGGCACCAGCCGAACCTCCAGGTGTAGATATCCAAAAGGCGTCCCGGCTCGCCGGTGAGGAGGTGAGGGAAGCGGGTCCGGAAGTCGATCCTGAGCTTGCCCTCTCCCTGTGGGACTCTTACTTTAAGGAAGACGTCGTCCAGAGAGTAGGTCTGAAGCGTCGGGGGGGCGGGGAGGAGCTCGTAAGAAAGCTCCGTTTCGCCTTCCGGGCCTTCCCAGAAGACGCCGTCGATCTCGGTCCAGGCTGGGTCAAAGCCCCACGCGTAGGTCTCGTCCCGGGCCCGGCCGGAGAGGTAGGGGTTTTCCTCCCGGCCCAGGTTCGCAAGGAGCGCGAACGTGGCTTCCGAGGGGGTTTCCTCCCATGAGACCCGTTCGCTTCCCGCGATCAGGTGCTGGTTGGGATCGAAGTTCACCATGACCTCCACCCTGGCCCCCGAGCCTGGGATGGAGAGAAAACCCAACCCCCATAGGCCTAAAACGAAAACGACGTAGGCTCCTGGCCCCTTCCGGAAGCGAATAGGCCGGCTGATATGGTAGGACATCGAAAACTCCTTTCACTCTTCGGTGGGTTCTTCCCCGGGGAGCAGGGTGATGCGCACCGAGGTGATCTCCCGCTCGGTGGCCCCCTCCACGGTGAGAAGGGCACCGTTTATCTGCAGGCGGGCCCCGGGATCCGGGATATCGCCCAGCTTCTCCAAGATGAGGCCCGCGATGGTGACCGCCTCGCCCTCCGGAAGCTCAAGGCCCAGCGTCCGGTTCACCAGGCGCACCTCGGCATCCCCGTCCACCACCGCCTCGGTGGCCGAAAGCCTGCGGATGAGCTGCCGGGAACGGGGGCGATCGTACTCGTCCTCTATTTCCCCCACGATCTCCTCCAGGATGTCCTCCAAGGTCACGATCCCGGCCACGCCCCCATACTCGTCCACCACCACGGCCATGTGTACCCGCTCCCTTTGGAACTCGCGCAGGAGCACGTTCACGGGTTTGGCGGTGGGGGTGTAATAAGCCGGCCGAAGGAGCTTCCGCAATGGCACAGCCTTGTCTCCACCGGCTGTGGTGCGGAGAAGGTCCTTAACGTAGAGGATCCCGATCACGTTATCGCGGACCTCCTTGTACACCGGGTACCGGGAGTGGCCGTCCTCGACCACGAACTGGAGCACCTCGTCCAAGGGGGTGTCGACCTCGATGGCCTGCATCTCGGTTCTGGGGACCATTACCTCCTCGGCGGTGATCTCGTCCAAGGACAGGATCCTTTTCATCATCTCCCCGTCCTGGACCGGGATGATGCCCCGCTCTTCCCCCTCCTCGATGAACGTGACGAGCTGGTCCTCGGACAGGGGCGTGCCCTCCCGGGAGAGCAGTTGCGCTCCGAAGGGACGCACCATCCCGCTGGAGATGGCCCGCAGGGCCCGCACCACTGGGAACGTGGCCCGGGTGAGCTCAAAGACCGGGACGATCACC
>CAYUWL010000001.1:0-91362 GCA_964448595.1 uncultured Thermotogaceae bacterium | reverse complement strand
TCGGATTTGCCTGCGGCCGGCCTGCCGAGGAGGATCAGGTAAGGGAACACCTCCACGTGCTTCCCCAGCTCCGGCGGAAAGAGGCTACCACCAAGGCACGAAGACACCAAGATTTTTTCTGGTTTTAGGCTTTTAAACATGCGGAAGTTCTTACCCGGATCCGTGAACACCCAAGTAAGAATTAACCTCCTTTTCCCAACAATCCCTTACACTGCCCTCAGGCCAAGGCTTTCACCCGAAAAGCCCGGAGGTCGTGCCGCCGGCCTCTGATTCACGGAACTAGGTCTTCGTGCCCTTAAAACAAATGGGCGGAGGAGGACTCGAACCCCCGACTTCTCCCCCGTGAAGGGAGCGCTCTACCAACTGAGCTATCCGCCCTCAACAGGGATTCTAGCGGGGCACCCTCATGCCATCAACCCATACAGCCACGAGATCACCGTGGCACGAAGGAACCACAGAGCAGATGAAGATCACCGAGTAAAACAGGATTTGGAAACTTGAATCGAATCGGTTTTCTTCGTGTTCTCTGTGACCTCGGTGGTTACGTTGTGACTTCACGTCTTTGCGACAGATCGCGAGGATAGGAACCGGGCACGCTTTCCATCCGTTTTGAAACTGACTCTAGAACTCCCGGCGGGGCGGACGGAGCATGAGCCGGTCGATCTGGGCCCGGGGGGGTTCCTCCTTATATAGCACCCGATACACTGCCTCAGTGATGGGCATTTCCACACCCAATTCGCTTGCCTTGGCATGCAGGACCTCGACCGCGAACACCCCCTCGGCCACCATGTGCATCCCCGAAAGGATTCCTTCCAAGGATTCCCCTTGGCCGATGCGAAGGCCCACCCGGCGGTTTCGGGAATGCTCGCTGGTGGCGGTGACCACAAGATCCCCAAGTCCGGCCAGACCGTAGAACGTCTCGGACCGCGCCCCCACCGCCCGGCCGAAGCGGGCCATCTCCACCAGGCCACGGGTGATCAGGGCAGCCCGGGTGTTGTCCCCGTAACCCAGGCCATCGGAAATGCCGGTCCCGATAGCAAGCACATTCTTCACCGCCCCACAGAACTCCACCCCAAGGAGGTCATCCGACAGGTACACCCGAAATCTACGCGTCATCAAGGCATGCTGAAGGCGGGCCCCGAGCTTGAGGTCCTCCCCAGCCAGGACCACCGCGGTGGGATGATCCCGCCCCACCTCCTCGGCATGGGAGGGGCCAGACAGGGCGAACAAGGGGTGCCCTGGGAGGACACAGGATAGCACCTGCGACATTCGCTTTCCCGTCGGCCGCTCCAGCCCCTTGGCGAGATGCACCACCGGGACCCCTGGGGAAAGGTGGGGTGCGACCCGGCGGGCCACGTCCCTCATGGCGAAACTGGGGATCGCGAAGAACACCACTTGGGCCCCTGCCACGGCTTCGGCTAGATCTGATGTAATCAGAACCTCATCCGGGAGCCTCACCCCGGGGAGATACTCCCGGTTCTCCCGGTCGCGGGAAAGGGCGGCGGCCTGCTCGGGTCGCCTCGCCCACAGGGTAACCCGATGGCCGGCCCGGGCGAGAAGCCGGGAGAAAGCGGTGCCCCAGCTTCCCGCCCCGAGCACGGCGGCTTGCAAGCGATCAGGGAATCTTCGCTGGCTCGGCAACTTGTGAATGAATCCACTCCAAGGCGGCCTCCAGGTCCGGATCCTCCCCCTCCGCGAGCCCTTCCGGCCACTCCACCTCGATGTCCGGGTTTAATCCCACGTCTTGCACCGGGTGCCCGCTTGGGGTGAAGTACTCGCCCGTGGTCAGCTTGATCGCCGAACCGTCTGGAAGACGCATCACGAACTCCTGGATGAGGCCTTTGCCGAACGTCTTTCGCCCAACCAGCACGCCTGCCCCGTGGTCCTGGATCGCCCCGGCCACGATCTCCGAAGCGGACGCCGTGCCTTCGTTGACGAGCACGGCCAATGGCAGGTTGGGAAGGCTGTTGCCGCGGGAAGAGTAAACCCGGCTTCCGAAGGAGGGGCCTGTGGTGCGGACGATCACCCCCTGGTCGATGAAGAAGCTGGCCACGTCCACACCAGCCGACAGAAGCCCCCCGGGGTTGTAGCGCAGGTCCAGGATCAAGCCCTGAAGTTCGTCCAAGGGGAAGCTGTACAGGACCTTCCCCAACTCCGCTGGGGTATCGAAGTCAAAGCGCAACAAACGCACGTACCCCACATGCTCCTCCTTTAGGTACTCAGCCCGCACTGGGTCCACGTGGATGCGGGCCCGGAGGATGGTTATGTCCTCCACAGTGCCGTCGGTGTGCTGCACGGTCAGGGTTACCGGGGTGCCCTCCGGCCCCCGGATGGCCATGGAGGCCTGCTCCAGGGTCCAGCCCTCGGTGGACTTCCCGTCCACGGCCTGGATCCAGTCGCCGGGGCGGATGCCCGCCTGCTCGGCCGGGGTCCCGGGCAAGGGGGACACCACCGTGACCTTCCCGTCCCGAACGGTGATCTCCATCCCCACCCCGGAGTACTCCCCGGATAGGGATTCCTGCCAACGGGAATACTCCTCTGGGTCAAAGAAGGCGGAGTAAGAGTCGCCCAAGGACTCGATCATCCCCCGCAATGCCCCATGCAGCAGCTGCTCATCGGTGACCTGATCCGCTCGGTAGTAGTAGGTGTGGATGAGTCGGTATACGTCCTCAAGGGGGGAAAACAGGTCGGTTCCCTGGCCCGCCCCCAGGGCGATGAAGCCAATGGCCAACACCAACAGAAACGCCCTTCGCACGCCTACCTCCTACCTAACCGGGACAGATAACCTTTGCCACCCGCAACAGCTCCGGATCGACCGGCTTGGGACACTGAGCCAGCGCTTCCCCTAAGGGGACGGCCCGGACCTCCGTGCCCCAGAGGCCGGTGAGCACGTCGAACACGCCTTCCAAGGCGAACTCCACCGCCTTGACCCCGAACCTGGTGGCGAGCAGCCGATCGAAAGGGGTGGCGATGCCGCCCCGCTGGAGGTAAGCGAGCACGGTCACCCGTGGGGTGAGGGGAAGATCCCTTTTCTTGAGCTCACCCGCCAGCCAATAGCCCACCCCGCCAAGCTGCACGTGCCCAAAGGCATCCACCTCCCCGCTTGCCACCTGCCGGCCTCCCAGCTCCCTGGGGCGGGCACCTTCTGCCACAACCACGATGGAGAACCTCTTCCCCTGCGCAAGGCGCCTCCGCACCACCTCTTCCACTTCGTCCACCGAGAAGGAGCCCTCAGGCGGCCCCTCAGGCACGATGATCACGTCCGCCCCGCCGGCAAGGCCCCCATAGACGGCGATCCAGCCGGAATCCCGCCCCATGACCTCCACGATGAGCAGCCGGTGATGGGCGTGGGCGGTGGTGTGAAGCTTGTCCAGGGCATCGGTTACCGTGGCCAGAGCCGAATGAAAGCCAATGGCATAGTCCGTTCCCCAGATGTCGTTGTCGATGGTCTGGGGGATGCCCACGGCTTTTACCCCGTATTTCGCGAGCCGGTGGGCCACCCCTAAGGTGTCATCGCCCCCGATGGCGATCAGGGCATCGATCGAAAGCTTCTCCAAGTTTCCGACGATCGCATCCACCCTCTCCGTGGGCTCCCAGACCACCTCCCCGTCCCGATCTTGCTTTCGGAAGGGATTGGTGCGGGAGGTGCCCAGGATGGTCCCGCCCACATAGAGGATCCCGGAGACGTCGGCGAGGGTGAGGGGTTGCCAGTCCCCTTCGATGGGCCCCCTCCAGCCATCCCGAAAGCCCACCACCTCGATCCCCTCGGCAGAGGCTCTCCTCACGATGGCCCTGAGGGCCGAGTTGATCCCTGGGGAATCCCCGCCTCCCGTGAGCACACCGATCTTCCTCACGTTAGGCATAAAGCGACCTCCCTTCCGACCCCACTTGCCGCAAGCACTCTCTAGCCACCTCAGAAATGGCAGCCTGGACCTTCCTCCCCACCACCCGAGGGTCGAAAACCTTCTTGTTGGGGGACCAATTGCCGGCGCTGGCCTCAAAGGTGATGGGGTCGAACGTGGCCCCCTCGGGTGGGAGGATCGCAGCGCGGTTTTCAAGGTAGAACCCACAAGCAGCGTGGGCATAGACGTACTGGTAGGTGGTGTCCTTGTTCACCTTGCACACCCCGGCTGCCACTAGGGCCTTGACTTGCTCCCCTGAGAGGCCCGACGCCCCGTGCAGAACCAGGGGAACCTGAAAGCCTGCACCCCGAAGCCGTTCGTCTATCTTCTGAGCCAAATCCACCCGCAACACGAGATCCCGCCCCTTTGACACCCCATGTTGCGTCCCCACGGAGACGGCCAAAAGATCCACCCCGGTCCTCTCCACGAACTCCAGGGCCTCATCGGGATCGGTATAAAAGGCCTCGTCGGAGGCGACCTCGTCCTCTACCCCTTTGATCTTTCCGAGCTCACCCTCCACCAATACGCCATGCGGGCGAGCGAGCTCTACCACCTGCTTTGTGGCGGCCACGTTGTCCTCGAAAGGCAAAGCGGAGGCATCGATCATCGCCGAGGAACAAAGCCCCTCCTCGATGGCCGGCCCAAGGAAATCATCGATGTGATCAGGGGTGATGTGGTCTAGATTGACAAACACACCGATCTTGGCCTCGGCGGCCAGGGCCCGCACGTATCCCACAAGAGCCCTCAGACCAGGGAGGGGTCTTCCGCCACCCGCGAACTTCGCCGCTCCCAAAGAGATCTGAAGGAGAAGATCGCTCCTTGCTTCTTCATAGGCCGAAAGGAGTCCCAAAAGCACGTTGGGCTCGGCGAAGTTGTTGGCCACCAGAGCGAACCGCTCCTTTTGTGCCCTTAGGTAAACCCGCCGCAATTCCTCCCCACCAAAGAATGGCATGGCACCTCCTTATCCGGTTTGCCCTGCCCCCCGCAGATGCCGGGCTGCCTCCTCCGGCGGCACGGGGTTGATGTACATCCCTGTTCCCCATTCAAAACCGGCCAGTTGGGTAAGCCGGGGAAGAACCTCCAAATGCCAATGGTACCCCAACGAGAGCTCAGGCCAATCCCACCCTTTCCCTGGCTCAGGGACCGGGCTCGTTTGAAGGGTGAAGTTATACGGCACGTCGCCCAGGAGGTTCCTGAGCCGTGCCAACGTCCGCCTCAGCACACCGGCAAACGCCGCCCTCTCCTCCTGGGTCATGGCGACAAAGTCGTGGGCATGGAACCGGGGCACGATGAGAAGTTCAAATGGGAACCGAGAATCGTAAGGGGCAAGGACGACGAACCTTTCCGAAGCCTCAACCACTCGTACTCCAGCGGAAAGCTCTTTCTCAAGGAGCGTGCAAACCAGGCAGGTTCCGCTGCGCTCGTAATGGTCGCGGGCAGCACCTAGCCGGGCCTCGACTTCAGGCGGAACGATCGGGGTGGCCACGATTTGGGAGTGAGGGTGCGAAAGGGACGCCCCTCCCTTGGCACCGTGGTTCTTGAACAGCTGCACGTAGCGGAAGCGCCCATCCTTGGCCAGGCAGCGGAGGCGGTGTACATAGGTCTCCACCACGAGCTCCACTTGTTCCTGGGGAAGCTCGTCCAGGTCATGGGCATGGTCAGGTGTGTCGATGACCACCTCGTGAGCCCCCACCCCGTTCATCTTGAGGAAGGGCCCCTGCGAAGCGGGGTTCAGGGCGGGGTAGTCCGAGAGGGCTGGGAACTTATTTGGCACCACCCGGACCCGCCAGTCGCCCTCAGGTCCAGGGACCCTGTAGATCTCCGGAGGGGTCATGTGCTCGTTCCCAGGACAAAACGGGCACTTGCCCCTTCGCTTGATCTCAGGGGCGTCTTCGGCCCGGAAATCCAAAGGGCGCCTTCCCCGCTCAGGGGCGACGATCACCCAGCGTCCCGGAAGCGGGCCTCTCCTAAGCTCTGGCATACTCCCCGCCTCCCATCTATCCCGAGCTTTCCTCCTCGCCCAGCAGGATTTCAACGTCGGCTTGAGCGCGGGCCTCTTCAAGCCACGTGTTCCACAGTTCGCTCCGCTTTTGGTCAAGCAGGAGCGCCGCAATGTCATCATGTACCTCCGCAAGCGGCTTAACTTCGCCCGAGTCAGTCGTGAACCGGTCTGGATGGTCCTCGTAATATCCTTCGATTTCCTCCTCGCTCACCGAGGCGGCGGCCGTCACCACATCTTGGAGAGCTTGGATCATCAGTTGCTCCCTGACCTGGGCGGCGACATCGGCCCGGAACCCCTCGACGGTGCGCCCCTGCCGAGTGAGGATGTCGGTGAGCTCCTCCTCCGTGAGGTTGTTCTGCTCCAGGATCTGATCCATGGTCTCTTGCACCTTAGCCTCCAAGGTGTCCGCGTCCGGCTCAAGGCCCCGGGACTCGGCCTCTTGGACCTGAAGTCTCCTCAGGATGAGCTGTTCCAGGACATCACTCTGGTAGCGCCGGATAAGGGCTGCCCCCTCGTCCGTGGTAAGCAGGGTCTGCGCAAAGCGAGGGAATTGCTGATAGATGGTGAAGATGAGGGAACTAAGGCCGGTCGCTTGGTCCAGCTCCTGGCGGGAGATGGACTCCCCGTTGACGATGGCCACGGGCTCTTGGGCCAGGGCGACAAGGCCCACTCCCAAACCCAACAGGACGATCAGCAGAAGTTTTCGCATGAAACTCACCTCGAATTTGGATTGGAGCATTCTCGGGGGTAAGGGGCACCCTGTCAATGAGGCTATGAGCCGCGCAACCTGCTCCCCCGCCCTATCAGCATGTCCTCGAGCCGGACCCCGATGAGCTCGGCGTCCTCGTCCACCACACAGCCAGTGAGAGCTGCGCCATCGATCCGGCAAGGGCCAAGCACCACCGAGCGCTGGAGCCGAGAGGCCCGTACCTCCGCCTCAGGATGAACCCAATTCTCCCCCCCGGCGAAGTGGAGGTTGGCTGCGATATAGGCCTCCCGCCCGCCGATATCGAACCAGCCTCCACTGAACACGAAGGCCTGGATCCTCTCCCGGGCAAGGAGCCAGGACAGAAAGTACCCTGGGGCATCCCCTCCGGCCGAGCTTTGGGCCAAGAATTCCTTGAAATAGGGAAGAACCCGGCGGGGGAAGAGATAGCAGGCGGTGCTCGCAAGGGCGGATTTGGGGGCCTCTGGCTTTTCCTGAAACTCCACCACCTGGCCGCCTTCCACCACCGCTACCCCGTACTTCCGCCGTGCCCGGGCAGGGTCACCGAGGTCGCATAAGGCCACCAAAGGATCCCCAGCAAAAGCGTCCGCAAAGGCTTTCAGGTCGAAGGGAAACAGGTTGTCTCCTCCGATCACCAGGAGGTCATCGTCCAAAGCCAGGCGCTCCACCACGTAGGCGAGCGCCCCCACCGAGCCGAGCTTCTCCTCCTCGGCCTGGGTGTCCTCCACCACCAATTCCACCTGCAACTGTCTCCCTTTGGCCCACCGCAAGAAGTGCCCCTCGAACCTCCGGTTCACGGAGAGGATGGGGGGATCCGAAAACGGATACTTTTCTAACGTGTAATCCAGGATCGGTTTTCCGGCCACCGGAAGGAGTGGCTTGGGGCGGTCGAGCGTGATGGGCCACAGGCGCCTCGCGTACCCCCCAGCCAAGATGACGGTCTTCACAGCAGCTGCTCCAGAAGACTTCGGAGCTTCCAGAACTCGGAAACTTGCCCGCAGATCCGGGACTCCGCCTCGGGAACCGTAAGCCCCTTCGTCTCTCTCACAAACGCAAGATACCTCCCCTGCCACAGGGGTTCAAGGACGCAAAGCGTGTCCTCAGGAGAGCGGGGGAAGGCACCGATCGCCCTATACAAGGCCTCGGCCCAGAGGCTCACCGGAAACTCGAGCGAAGAAAGGGGCATGCGGGAAAGCTGCTCCACCCTCTCCGCCAAGGGGCCGAGGAAGGTGTCCTTGCCTGCAATCCGCTCCTCGACAAGAGAGCGGAATCTCAAGAGAAGGCGCCCCTCATCCACCGGGACCGGGGAGGGCTCAAAGGGGGGAAGCTCCCCCACCCGCGGCACGGCCTGCACCTTCCGCACTCTCTTCACATGGTCCCGGAAGTGGTGCACCAAGCGGAACAAGGTCCCCGCAACCTGGTGAAACATCGGAACCAGCAGGGCCTCGGGATCGGCGTATTGTTTGGTGGACTCGTGTTCCTTCACCCCTAGGGCGGCTTCCACCACCCTCCCGCCCTCCACCGCCCCAACCACGGTTATGAAAATATCGATCCCAAATTTGTCTGGAAATAAAGGGTCTTCAAGAAGTCGTCCTGCAAGCTTTCCGGAAAGGGCAAACTCACCCCCTATGGGCTGCCGCACCCCAAGGCCGAACAGGACATTGACCAGCGGGTAGACCACGTGGTTTGTGATCACCCCATCGTGGGGATGACGAAGGTAGAGTGGGACCACAAGCTCGGCTCCTCCCAGAATGGGCTGAAGGAGAAGCCTGACCCAGTCAGGCTTGAGGCTCAACAGGTCCCCATCCACCAGGGCGATGGCGCGGGCCTGTTTTTCCTCAGCCACCTGCAGGATGGTCCGCACCCCCACGCCCTTGCCCGGCCCCCCTCGCTGAGTCAGCACGAGTTTCCCCGCTCGGGTGGAGACTTCAGCCGCCAGCTCCCTAGTCCCGTCGGTGGAGAACCCGTCGGAAACCACGATCGTGGACTTCCGCGTCGGAAAGAACCGGGCGAGCCCTTCGTCCACTGCCGCAAGCACCCTCTGGATCGTGGACGCGCAGTTCTTCGTGCAGACCCCTACAACCAGTTCAGCACGGCCTGACAACCGAAGCTCCTTGAGGGCTCTTTAGGCTCCTCGTCACCATATCGCCCAGCAGCTCCCGGAGCCGCACGGTGGAAAGGTACTCCCGGGCGAGCTCGAAGTTATGCTCCACGCACCGCTTGTACTGCTCAGGCGACGAGAGGAGCTCGGCCGCTTCCTTGGCCGCCCGCCGGAGGGTCGGCTCGGGAACCCGCCACAGTCCATCCGAGTCCCTCTCCAGGGTTTGGCCCAGGGACACACATCGGAACCCCAGGGGTGCGATGTCGGTCTTGAAAACCGGGTACTCAAAGAGGACCACTGGCAGCTTCGCCCAAACCCCTTCCAGAAACTGGTTGCCCCACCCTTCCTGTAAGGAGGGATAAGTCATAACGTCGGCGAATAGGTAGGTATCCCACAGCGAGTAGATCTTCTCGCCATCCCGTCGCGCCCGCTGAAAGGCCACTCGGTCGAAGATAAACCGTGCATCCACTCCACGGCGGGAGATCCTATCCTGGAGCTGCTCAAAATAAGACCTGTCCTCAACGAGGTTGGGAAAGAGAAGCACGGGATGTGCCTCCCCGTGTCCTCCGCGTGCCTGCACGCGGCGGCGCAGGGCTTGCTTGAATTGCGGCTGTGAAAGGATGCAAGCCAAGTCCACCGCTAGCTCAATCCCCTTCCTCCGCACGATCCTGGTCGACTGAAGCAAGACCACATCCCCTGGGGCAAGTCCGCATCGCTCTCGGAAATCCTGATTGAACTCGTCAAGCTTTGGCCTCTGCCCGAAGTCCAGGACGTTGGGAATCACGATGGACTCGATCCCCCGCCGGCGGAGCTTCTCCTGGGCCAGGCGATTGATCACCACGTGCACAAGCTGCGGGTCACGTGGCGGGAAGTACTCGGAAAGGAGTCGCCTAACAAGCCCGCAGGTGGGGCCCTGGTAGTCGTCCTTTTCCCAATAGAAATCGTGGTGATGGGCAATTGCCGGAAGCCGCAGGGACCGTACCGTCCTCCACAGGGCCAAGGTGGCCGGCAGGTTCGGCGAGAGCGACCAGATGTTCTCCACGATCAGAAGTTGTACATCGTATACCTCGATGAAATGCCGAAGCCCCCGTTCGATGCGCGAGGCCATGGCCTCGATGTGGTCGTGCAGCTCACGCTCTGACGGATAGTCGGAAAAGGATTGAAAGGCGTTCCGCCTGATCTTTTCCACTTCTGGATGATCCAGGGAGAGCTCTGGGATGAGGAACGCCTCCTCCCCACCAGAGCGCCCCGCACATAAGAAGACGCTATGGCCTAAGGCCTCCAGGGCCGCCCGCCACTTGTCGATCTCCAGCGAGACCCCGTCCGTTTCCCCAACCCGAAAATGACAAATGCCAATACGCGACATGGCCGACGCTCTTGGGCCGGATTGTATAGCCTTTACCGGAAAAGACAACACACCGCTTTTCCAGCTAGAGGGGAATCTTGTCCGCTTAGCGTAGGCTTCCTGAGTTCTTGACGCCAGGTGCCTGGCTCCCTATACTGGTCTAGACCAATCTTTATCTAGGGGGTGATCGGCCGGAACAAGCGGTAGGTTCTCTTGAAGGGAACAGTTGAGGCTATGAAATGAAAAAAGGAGGTACAAGTGAAGCGACTTATCTTGCTAGGTGTTCTGGCGTTTGGAGTTCTTGCGTCCGCTGCGGACATTACCTGGATGTCCACTCAGTTCACCCCGATTGCTGAAGGCGAATTCGTGCGCAGCCAGATCCTCGCCCCCTTCGCTGAGGAAACCGGGATCTCTGTGGACCTCCTCAACGTTGAGTATGCAGAGTTTGCCTCCCGGATCGAAGCCGAATACCAGGCCGGTGCAGGTGAGGTAGCAGTTCTCTGCGGCCTGCACGGGGATCTTGCGCCCTTCGCCTACGCCCTGGCAGATGTAAGCGGTATCACCCCGGGCGGCACCATCAGTCCCACCCTGATGGCCAAGGGCCAGATGGCCGGAAAGCATGTCTACATCCCCCTGATGCAGGCCACCTACCTGATGGTGGTGAACGTCAAGGCCCTGGCCTACCTGCCGGTAGGGGCCAACATCTGGGCCCTGACTTATGACGATCTTCTTGCGTGGGCCAAGAACATCTATGAGGCCACCGGGGAGCAAAAGCTCGGCATCCCTGCTGGTCCCAAGAGCCTCCTCCATCGCTTTATCCACGGCTACCTCTACCCCTCCTTCACCGGCTATCAGGTGCTGGCCTTCGATTCCGCCGCCGCGGTGGACATGTGGAACTACATGCAGGAGCTCTGGCAGTACGTGAGCCCCGCTGCTCCCACCTGGGACGCCATGGACACGCCACTTTTGTCCGAGGAGGTCTGGGTTGCCTGGGATCACACCGCCCGAGTGAAGGAGGCCATCGTCCAGCGGCCCAATGATTTCATCGCCATCCCCTCCCCGGCCGGCCCTGCCGGCCGCGGCTTCATCAGCGTGCTCGCCGGCCTAGCCATCCCGGAGACCTCGCCGAATCCGGAGGCGGCCGCGAAGCTCATCGAATACCTCACCTCCCCTGAGGTCCAGGTGAAGATCCTGCAAGGCGTGGGGTTCTTCCCAGCGGTAGCTGAGGCGTCTGGGGCGGTGCCCGCTGGAGCCCTGCAGATCCTGGCCAAGGGGGTGTCCGCCCAGGCAGCTTCCCCGGACGCCATCGTCTGCTTCATCCCCGGCGGCATCCCCGACGAGTACAAGAAGATCTACAAGGACACTTTCTACAAGTTCGTCATCCAGGGCCAGCCGGTGGACCTGGAGTTCCTGCGGGCCCAGGCCACCCGGATGCGGGAGCTGTATCTTAAGGCCGGAGCCCCATATCCGGCCCCCGACGGCAAGTAACCAGGAGTTAGGCGGGGGAGCCAGAGGCCTCCCCCGCCCGCTTTGTTTCCCGTGAACGAAAGGCTACGGAAGCTTCTGGGGACGGATAGCCTGCTCCCTTATTGGCTCCTTCTCCCCACCCTCATCTTCATCGGGGTCTTCTTCTTGATGCCGCTTTTCAAAGCGGTCAGCCTCGCTTTTTATGGTGATACCGGGTTCACCTTAGATTACTTTAAAAAAATGGTCTCAGATGTGCGCTTCTTTGATGCCCTTAAGTTCACATTCCTATTTGCCGTCACCATCGTCCCGCTGAACGTTGCCACCGCCTTGGCCATGGCCCTCGTTCTCAATACGGGTTTTAGGGGATCCAGGTTCCTCCTGTACATCTTCGCCCTTCCCCTGGGGATCGCGGACCTTGCTGCCGGCCTCATTTGGCTCTCCATCTTCACCCATCGCGGGTTCTTGAATTCGATCCTCTACGCCCTGGGGATCGTCGAGCGCCCGATCCATTATCTCTCCTATCAGAACATCAACTACACTTTCCTATCCGTGGTGGCGGCAGAACACTGGCGGGCTACCGCCATCGTGATGGTGATCCTGGTGGCGGGGTTGCAAATGATTTCCAGGGATTATCTGGAGGCGGCCGAGGTCTTGGGGGCAAGGGGATGGAAGAAGATCTGGTATGTAATCCTTCCCTTGCTTAAACCCTCGCTACAGTCGGCACTGATCATCCGGACGATCTTCGCCCTTCAGACGTTCGCCGTGGTGCTCGCCTTGGCCGGGCAGATCACCCCCGTCTTGGCAGGGGAGGCCTATTTCTGGCAATTCCTGTATCGTAATTCCCATGTCGCCTCTGCCTACGCCGTCCTATTGATGGTGATCTCCATCGCCATGACGTGGGTCTACCTGAGGTATCTGAGGTCGAAGACGGAGGTGATGCGAGGGTGAGCTACCGTTATCTGCTCCGGCAAACCCTGATCTACATGGCTGCCCTGGCATTGGCCCTGTGGGTCCTTGTCCCTATCCTCCTGATCGGCATCTCCGCCTTCACCCCGCGGCAGGAGCTTTACCTGTGGCCTAGATCCATCATCCCAAGCCACTTCTCCTTGGAGACGATGCGGTTCTTCTTGGGCGCGCACGGGGTAGTGCGCTCGCTTTCAAACAGCGTGCAGGTCGCCCTGCTCACGTTGGCCTTCACCCTGGCAGTGGGGGCACCCGCAGGATATGCGGTGGCTAGGTTCCTCTTCCGGGGGAGGGAAGCCTTTCGGCTGGGGATCCTCATCACGCGGATGTTCCCCACCGCCCTGCTAGCTGTCCCCTTGGCCGTTACCTTCATCAGGTGGGGGCTTTACGACACCCTGGTGGGGGTGGCCTTAATCCACACTGCCATGGCCCTCCCCTTCGCCGTGATCATCACCACCGGGATCTTCATGGGGGTGCCCAAGGAGTTGGAGGAGGCGGCCATGACGTTGGGCTGTAGCCGCCTGGGGGCGTTCGTCCGGGTGGCTTTGCCGCTCGCCCTTCCAGGATTGGCCGCGGCGGCCATGTTCACCTTCGTCATTTCCTGGAACGAGGTGTTCGCCGCGGCCATCCTCACGGTGCGCAACCGAACCCTGCCGGCACATATCATCACCACCATCCAGGCTTCGCCGCTGGATTTCAGGTTCGCCGGGGGGTTCTTCATGATCCTGCCTGCGCTCCTGTTCATGTTCTTGATCCGGCGGTATCTGTTCCACATGTGGGGCGGGGCCACGGCGGAGAGGTGAGACATGGCTGGGGAGATTAGACTAGCGGGAGTACGCAAGACGTTCGGCAAGGTAGAGGCGGTTAAGGACCTAGATCTTCTGGTGCAGGAGGCGGAATTCCTGGTCCTCCTAGGCCCCTCCGGCTGCGGCAAGACCACCACTTTGCGCTGCATCGCCGGCCTCGAGCGGGTAGACAAAGGCAAGGTGTTCATCGGGGGCCGGGACGTTACGGAGCTTCCGCCGGCCAAGCGGGGGATCGCCATGGTGTTCCAAAGCTACGCTGTGTTTCCCCACATGACCGTTGAGAAGAACATCGGCTTTGGCCTAAGGATGCGCCACCTGCCGAAAGAGGAGATAAAGAAGGCCGTCCGAGAGGTGGCGGAGCTTTTGCAGATAGGCGAGCTTCTGGATCGCTATCCCTCCCAGCTTTCAGGCGGCCAGCGCCAACGGGTGGCTGTGGCCCGGGCCATCGTGATGAAGCCGGACGTCCTCCTCATGGACGAGCCGCTCTCCAACCTGGACGCCCTGCTCAGGCTCCAGATGCGGGCCGAGCTCAAGAGGCTTCACCGGGAGGTGGGCACCACCACCGTGTACGTAACCCATGACCAAATAGAGGCCTTGTCCCTGGGGGACAGGATCGCGGTGATGAGGGAGGGGGAGATAGTCCAGCTGGATACCCCCAACGAGGTCTACGACAAACCGGCCACCGTGTTCGTGGGGGGATTCATCGGCACCCCGCCCATGAACTTCCTTTCAGCCCAAGTTAGGAGCCGGGACGAGCGCGTGTACCTGGCCGTGGGCGACTTTCCAGTGGAGGTACATGCGGAGTGGGAGGGAAAGCTCCGGGATATGGTAGGGAAGACCCTGATTTTAGGGATCCGCGCGGAGAACATCGAGGTACGCCCCACGGCGGAGGAGGGGGCCCTCCCCGCCCAACTGATCGTCGCCGAGCCGCTGGGCCCACAGCAGCTCCTCACGGTCCAGGTGGACAGGGACATCCTTAAGGTGGCCACGAGCCCCGACCTCTCCGCTCAACCTGGCCAGACCATAGGCCTAGTGCTTACCAAGGAGAAAATCCGCCTTTTCAGCGAGGAAACAGAGAAAGCCCTCAAACTCGAGTAACGACAGGAGGTAACGATGTCCCTTGTTGTGTTTCCCTTCAAGAACGAGGATCCGGAGGTCCTAATCGGGAATGTAAACGTCGCCCTTTCCCACCCCCGGGTACAGGAGGTCCTCTGCGTGGGGGCGAGCGAGGACAACTGCTTCACGGCCCTGGCCGAGGCCTCTCCCAGGCTCAAAAAGAAACATGGAAAGCCCGTCAGCGTTATCGTCCAAGAGCGGATCGGAGAGCTCCGGCCGGGGAAGGGCGACGGCATGAACACCGCCCTCAAGTACTTCCTCGAGGAAACGGCCTACGGGAGGCTCCACTTCTACGATGCAGATATCGTGTCGTTTTCCCAGGAGTGGATCAGCAAAGCCGAGGAGGCCGCAGACCAAGGGTTCGATGTGGTGCGACACTACTTCCCTCGGGCCAGCACCGACGCCATGATAACCTGGCTCATCACACGGACAGGCTTTGCCATCCTGTGGCCCGAATCCACGCTCCCCTGGATAGAACAACCCCTGGGAGGGGAACTCCTTCTCTCCCGATCGGTAGCCGAGCAATTGCTCAACGACGAGCGCGTGCGACGGCAAAGCGACTGGGGAATCGACACCCTCTACACCTTCGCCATCGTACAGAACCAGTTTAGCTTGTATGAGACTTACATCGGAGCAGGTAAGCTGCATAAACTATACGGAAAGCTTACAGATCTTAAGACCATGCTGGTTGAGTGTTTTTCCGCAATCCAGTCCCTCCAAGGCGAACGCGTACCCAGGGGGGGGACCCACCGCATCGAATACCCCGGGCCGGTACCCCAGGAAGTGCGAGAGAAGATCGGCTACGATGTGGAAGGGTCGCTTTCGCTTCTCGTCGAGGGTTGGACCCCCCGGCAAGAGGAGCTCCTGGCATACTTCCCAGACAAGGTCCAAGAAGGGATGTTGGCCTGCCGAAGTTTCCCCCGATTCGGATTTATGGACGAGGATACATGGTACAGGGTTTATCAAATCCTCCTTGAGCACTTCGACCCGACGGACCGAGATTGGCAGGAGCTCATCTTCCGGCTGTGGCTGGCCCGCGTCCTCGGGTACACGGTGACGGTGGCCCTGCGAGGCTACGACTACGCCCTCCATTACTTGCACCAAATGGTAAGCCGGTATGCAGCGCGAGCCTTCGGCAAAGGAGGGTAAAGCTCACTTTATAAGTATAGCCTCGATTCCGTTCCGTGCGCGATTGACCGCCTCCTCAGGCGACATCCGCTGCGTGAGCACGTTTTCCACCATCAGCCGGAACTGAGTGGATATCTTGGAGTAATAGGGGCTGTAAGGGCGTGGGCGGGCATGGGCTAGGATTTCGACCGTCTTGCGCTGGAACCAGTGGCGATCGGCCTCAAGAGAGCTGGCCACTGAAATGCGGCTCGGAACCCGCCCCGTCCGCTGGCAGAAGCGGCTCATCAGCTGTGGGGACGCCAGAAGCTTCAGCAATTCCGCCGCCACCTCCGGGTGCTTGGTCTGCCGGAGCACGGAAAACACCATCCCACCGGCCACACTGGTGGTTATCCTTCCGGCGGGATCGACTGGGACGAATGTCATCCCGACCCGCTTGCGGAACTCCTGCTCACTCCAGCGGGCGGTGGACTGAATGGGACGCTTGTCGTACGTTCCGCCGAAGGCAAAGGCCACCTGGCCTTGGGCGAACAGGCGCCTGGGCTCATCCCAGGAAAAGGCCACCACCTTGGCCGGAGCCAGACGGTGAACATGCACGAGATCTTTAAGAAACCTAAGCGTGTCTGCTGCGCGGCTGTCTAGTGCGGGCCTGCCTGCCGAGATCAACTCCTCCCCTGTACTCCAAAACAGCGGCAAAAGCTGGTACGTGGTGGTTTCCCCTCCCCGCAGCCCTCCACAGAAGGCCAGCGGGTATCCTCGGGTTCCTTGGCGGGGCTTGAACCGCTTGGCCACGGATACCAGCTCATCCCACGTGCGGGGAACAGCCATCCCTTCCTGGATCAGCCAGTCCCTTCGATACCAAAGCACGGTCGCACTGACCTCTGTTTGTACCCCGTACAGATGTCCATCCCCGTGGCGATTTCCCAGCCGGATGACGGGAAAGAGGTCTGCCAGGTATTCACTTGTCCAGTGGGGGTCAAGTTCGTCGATCGGAAGGAAGAACTTAAGGGAAGCCAGTTCGGCCATCCAAGCGCAGTCGATGAGAACGATGTCGGGAGCCTCCCCTGAGGCAACCGCCAGCACTATCTCATCACGCAACCTGGGCCGCCCAACCACCCTGATTTCAAGGCGCAGGGGGCTATGGGGATGGGACTCGTTGTAGTACCATTCAGCATCCTGCAGCGCGGTCACCCATTCCCGCTCCGACACCAACGCTCGGAGCACAACCGGCCGTTTCCCGGCCACATAAGTCCCACTCCCCTGAATGCGGTACACCACACCTTCGCTCGCCAACTCGGAGATAGCCTGGCGCACCGTGAGGCGACTGACCCCGAAGCGCCGTACCAACTCCCTTTCCGGCGGGAGCCTTGCCCCCGGCATAAGTTCTCCACACCGCATCCACTCCAGGATAACCTCTTTTATCTGCCGGTAAAGCGGTATAGGAGAGGTCCTGTCCAAATTCGCAGCCATCCCCTAACTCTTTACCCCAGATTGGGGGTTCGTTCCAGTCCGAGGCAGCTGGCCGGCCACAGCTCACTCAGCCCCTGGAGTGGGCCACCATATGCTAGCGCATCTACTTTCTGCCTCCGGCTAAGCTCTTATGAATTAGGTTTTCAAACCTATCTGCTATCATACCGACGCTATTTTCTTCCACGTATTCTCTTGCGTTTTCCTTTATCCTTTCCCGCAGCCTTCCGTCCGAGATGAGCCTTTTGAGCTTGGCGACCAGATCCTCAACGTTGTCATAAAGTACCACCGGTGTCCCTTCTCCTTGGGGAAGGGACTCGAAGAACCTCGACTTTGGAGCAACGGTTGTGCAAAGGGCTCCAAGCACCTGACAAAGCGTCGAGGAGACTACAACCCGCCTGGTGCGTCCCTTAGGAAGGAGGTGGAAGTCCGAGCCGTGAAGGTATTGGTAAATTTCCTCCAAATCGAGGACCTTTCTTTCCTGCACCACCCAGTTGTAGCTTACCTCGAGAAGCTCATCCGCCCGGACTATTCTGTAGCGTATGTTTTCGAATTCTTCACTTAGTGCTTTTAGGGCCTCTATGTACTCTTTGTATTCCTCCTTCGGTTGCCTTCCGAAAGTGAAGAAGGTTATTTTCCCGTCCTCCATGAACTTCCTTTTTCCTTCCCTCACTGGGTGGCAGGGGTAGGGGATCACATGCACCTTCGTTTGTTCTACCCTTTCCTTCAGAACCTCCTTTATGTACCTCTCATCAAAGACCACCACGGCCTCAAACGCGGACATATCCGTGTAGCCGATGTCCTCATAAGCCCCCTCGTGGACGACGGCTATGGATGGGATGCCTTTGTCTTTCAGGACCTTCGCTAGCTCCTCCACATCCTTGTAGGGGATTTTCTCATAAGATTCGACCAGGAGGAGATCGAGCTTTTCCGCGAGGAGTTTCTTCTTCTCTAGACTCCCCTCGCTCCCTTCCGGCGAGGTTTCGGTGTAAACCCTTCTTACGTACACCTCGTCCGGCCTTATTATCTTGTGATGCCACCATTTGTTTGCGCTTGAAAGGAAGGGGGCAAAAACCTTTACCACGTATCCTCTTCTCAAGAGTTCTCTCCCCAAAAGCTCAGCATGCAGGGAAACTCCACAGGTAGCATTCCACCTGCTGAGGATCCCTATCTTCATGGCAACCTAGATTTTAAGCGCCCGGCCTTCTCCCCCTACAGGCAGGTTGACAACCGTCCCGGCCTTCCTTAAAATGCAAATGATGATCATGAAAGAAGGCGGGCGGCAGGGATGGCGTTGGACCAAGCAGCGGCGGATCATCGTCCAGGCCTTGGAAGGGCGCACCGACCACCCCACCGCCGAGGAACTCTATCGGGAACTCAAAGAGCAAGGCCATGACATCAGCTTGGCCACCGTCTACCGGAACCTGCGGGCCCTAGCCAGGGAGGGGAAGGTAAAAGAGCTCCACGGGAAGCAGGCGGATCGGTTCGATCCCAATACTAAGCCTCACTATCACTTCCTGTGCCTTTCCTGCGGCCGGGTCTACGACGTCGATATTCCCTACCAGGCCGAACTAGACCACCTCGATCTCGGCCCAGGCTTCCGGATCACAGGCCACGAACTGACCTTGAAAGGAATCTGTCCCCGCTGCCAGGAGGAACACTGAGAAGGAGGAACTATGCGCAAGATGACTGAGGAGAACTTGAAAGCTGCGTTCGCCGGCGAATCCCAGGCCCACATGCGCTACCTCATCTTCGCCGAGGCCGCCGAGCGGGAAGGTAAGCCCAACATCGCCAGGCTGTTCCGCGCCATCGCCTACGCGGAGCAGGTGCACGCGGCAAACCACCTGGGGGAGCTCGGAGGCATAGGGAAGACCCCTGAGAACCTGGCCGAGGCCATCGCCGGGGAGACGTTCGAGGTGGAGGAGATGTACCCCGCATACCTGGCAGTGGCCGAGCTGCAAGGGGAGGCCGGGGCCAGGCGAGCCATCCACTACGCCTTGGAGGCGGAGAAGATCCACGCCCGGATGTACGAGAAGGCCAAAGAGGCCGCCGCGAAAGGGCAGGACATCGAGCTAAAGACTGTCTACATCTGTCCGGTGTGCGGCTACACCGTGGAGGGAGAGGCCCCGGAGTACTGCCCGGTGTGCGGCGCCCCCCGCGAAAAGTTCAAGAGCTTTTAAGGAGGTGCAATATGGAGCTTCCGCTTATCGGAGATCCGGCGCCGCAGCTCAGGGCGCAGACCACCCACGGCCCCATCAACTTCCCGAAGGACTACGAGGGGAAATGGGTCGTCCTCTTCTCTCACCCGGCGGACTACACCCCGGTGTGTACTACGGAATTTGTGGCCTTCCAGAAAAGATACGACGAGTTCAAGAAGCTAGGCTGCGAGCTCATCGGCCTCTCCATCGACCAGGTGTTCTCCCACATCAAGTGGGTGGAGTGGATCAAGGAAAAGCTGGGGGTGGAGATCGAGTTCCCTGTCATCGCCGATAACACAGGGAAGATCGGGGCGTCCTTCGGGATGCTTCACCCGGAGGCGGCCGAGTCCCAGACGGTGCGGGCGGTGTTCGTCATCGACCCGAAAGGGATCGTACGAGCGATCATCTACTACCCCCTGAACGTGGGGCGGAACATGGACGAGATCCTGCGGCTGGTGAGGGCCCTGCAGCTTGCGGACAAGGAGAAGGCGGCCATTCCCGCTGGCTGGCCGAATAACGAACTCATCGGGGATCGGATCATCGTCCCGCCGCCCGCCTCCGAGGAGGGCGCAAAGGGGCGCCTTAAGGAGGCCAAAGCCGGGGCCATCGATTGCTATGACTGGTGGTTCTGCCACAAGAAGCTCTCAAGCTGAAAGGAGGAAGGATGATCGAAAAGAGGATGGAGGAAGCGTTGAACGAACAGATAAATGAGGAGCTGTTCTCCGCCTATCTGTACCTCGCTATGGCCGCCTACTTCCACGGGGAAGGCCTGGATGGGATGGCCCGCTGGATGCGGCTTCAGGCCAAGGAGGAGGTTGAGCACGCCCTCAAGATCTTCGACCACCTGGTAGAGCGGGGCGGCAAGGTAACCCTGCGGGCCCTGAAGGAGCCCCAAGGGGGGTGGGAGTCACCGCTGGCCGCGTTCCGGGCCGCCTACGAGCACGAGCGGCACATCACCGGGAGGATCCACGAGCTGGTGGAGCTGGCCCAGGCCGAAAAGGACCATGCTGCCTTCCAGATGCTGAGCTGGTTTGTGGCCGAGCAGGTGGAGGAGGAAGACCAGACGAGGAAGGCGGTGGAGCTCCTGGAACGGGTCGGTGATTCCGGCCACGGGCTGATCATGATCGATCGCGAGCTCGGGACGCGGACGGAAGGGAAAGAGGAGTGAACCGCTTCCGAATCCCAAGCGATCCGGCGGGGCTGAACCAAACCCTGTTCGAGATGACGCATGGCCTGTACGTCCTCACCGCCGTCCGCGGCGGGAGGGCGAACGGGCAGTGCCTCGATGCGGCGATGCAGGTCACAAGCGCCCCACCCCGGATCGCGATCGGGGTGGGAAAGAAATCCCTCACCCACGAGATGATCGCCGAGACGGGGAAGTTCATCTTAAACGCCCTCGACAGGGAAAATCCGGACTCACCGGCGATCATCCGCCGGTTCGGGTTCCAGTCCGGCCGCAACGTCGACAAATTCGCCGACTTCGCCTATGAGAAGGGCGAAAACGGCTGCCCGATCCTCCCGAATGCTAAAGCGTTCTGGGAGTGCACCGTAATCCCAGAACTCACGCTCGATCTTAATACCCACACCCTGTTTGTGGCACAGGTTACCCAGGCCGGGGTGCGGGAGGAAGGCGAGCCCCTCACCTACAACGAGTACAGAAAGACGATACGAGGAAGGAGGAAGTGATGGAAAAGTGGATATGCACCGTGTGCGGGTATGTGTATGACCCGGAGAAGGGCGACCCTCAAAGCGGCATCGCTCCCGCTACCCCCTTTGAGGATCTCCCCGATGATTGGGTCTGTCCCGAGTGCGGGGCGGGCAAAGACATGTTCGAAAAGCAGGGTTGACGGAGTCCCTGCCGAGCTTTCAGATCACAGGGGGAGAAGATACGATGCCTGAGAAGCTGGACATGTTCTGCTATCAGTGCTCCCAGACCACCGGGGGGACCGGCTGTACCCGATGGGGGGTATGCGGGAAGTCCCCCACCGTGGCCCGGCTGCAGGACAACCTGCTATTGGCCACGAAAGGGATGGCCGCCTATCTCTATCATGCCCGGGAGCTGGGCTACACCGACCCGGAAATCGACGCCTTCCTGGAAAGGGCCTTCTACGCCACCTTCACCAACGTAAATTTCGACGCCGAGAGTTTCGTGGAGTTGGCCGTGGAGGCGGGGGAGATGAACCTTAGAACCATGCGGCTCTTGAAGAAGGCCCATATCGAAACCTTCGGGGAGCCCGCCCCCACCCAAGTGAGGACCGGAACCGTCAAGGGACATGCCATCATCGCCACCGGGCACGGCCTCAAGGCCCTGCATGCCCTGCTGGAACAGACCGAGGGCACTGGGATCAACGTTTACACCCACTCCGAGCTTTTGCCGGCCCACGGCTACCCCGGGCTTCGGAAGTTCCCGCACCTTGCAGGAAACCTAGGGAAGGCCTGGTTCGACCAAAAGGCGCTGTTCTCCAAGATCCCGGCGGCCATCCTGGGAACCTCCAACTGCGTGCTCCTGCCCCGGGAGGAGTATCGGGATCGGATGTTCACCACCGGGCCGGCCCGCCTCCCCGGCGTGAGATACCTGCCGGGCTACGACTACTCCCCCCTGATCGAAAAGGCGCTTTCGCTCCCGGGGCTCCCCGAGGCCCCGGGGGAAGTCACCCTGACCACCGGCTATTCCCTGGGTTCCATCCTTCCTTTGGCGGGGAAGATCAAGGAGCTGGTGGAGGCCGGGAAGATCCGGCACTTCTTCCTGGTGGGAGGCTGCGACGCCCCGCTTAAGAAATCCACCTACTACCGCGAGTTCGTCCAAGCCCTTCCGCAGGACACGATCGTCTTGACTTTGGCCTGCGGGAAATTCCGGTTCAACGATCTTGAGCTCGGGGAGATCGAGGGGATCCCGCGCCTCATCGACCTGGGGCAGTGTAACGACTCCATCGTGGCCATCGACTTGGCCAAAGCGCTGGCGGACCTGTTCGGGGTGGGGATAAATGACCTCCCCCTGAGCTTGGTCATCTCCTGGATGGAGCAGAAGGCGGTGGCCGTCCTGTGGTCGCTTCTGGCACTTGGGATAAAAGGCGTTTACCTCGGGCCGATCCTGCCCGCCTGGGTGAACGAGGACATCCTCAAGGTGCTACAGGCGGAATACGACCTGCGGCTGATCGGGGAGCCCAAGGAGGACATCACCCGGATGCTCTCGGGCTAGATAAGGAGGTTTACATGCGACTTGGTGAACTGGTAAAAACCGCCGCGGCGGAGGGCAAGGAAAAACACGTCCCGGTGATCGAGCTGGTGGACGGTGGCCGGGCGGTGAAGATCACGGTGGGGAAGGAGGTGCCGCATCCCAACACGGTGGAGCACCACATCAAGTGGATCATGCTGTTCGGGGTGCGGGGCGGGGTGGCGGTACACATCGCCACCTTCGATTTGGGACCCACCTATGGGGCCCCGGAGGTGACCGCCCACGCCAACTTGGAGGGCTTTTCGGAACTGATTGCCGTGGAGTACTGCAACATCCACGGCCTGTGGGAAAGCTCCTACAAACTTTAAGGAGAAATGGCAGAGCAAGGCACGCCCCGAGGCAGGACAGGCCTTGAGTGAACCGGAAACCACGTTTGGGAGTATACTTCTGGTAAACACAAACAGGGGTGAGGCCATGAAGTACAAAGAGAAAGTCTCCCAGGCGATGACCAAGAAAGAGATCATCGAGGAGTACAACCGACTGCTCGATGCCCTCAAGGAGGAGATGGCGGCGAGGGAGGAGGCCGAGAGAAAGCTCACCGAGCTGCAAAAGCGGAAGGACCGCCAGGCCCAGGACCTGGCCCGGGAAATCACGGCAAGCTCGGTCCACGAAGGGATAGCCAAGCTCAAGCAGCTCATCGGTGCCACTTTAAACGAGCTGTCTGATAAGATGGCGGAGCAAGCCGAGCAGCTGGAGCAGCTAAACAGGGCGATAGAGCTCCAGAAAGCGCGGCTGAAGGAGCTGCACGACATCGAATACGCCGCCGACACGATGAAGAAGCTCGCCTCCGCCTACGACGAGGAGAGGGCCCGCCTGGAAGCCGAGTTCAAAGCGCGCCTTGCCGAACTTGAAGAAAGCTACGCTAAAAAGCAGGAAGAGCTTGAAAAAGCGTATGCCGAAAAGCGGGCGGCACTGGAACAGGAGATCGCCGAGGAGCGGGCCAAGTGGGAACGAGAGCGTGAGGAGACGCTCCGGGCCAGGGAGAGGGAAGAGGCGGAATATCGCTACCAGCTTGAGAGGGATAGGCGCCTGTTGGAGGAAGAGCATGCCGACAGGAAAGCCGCCTTGGAGCGGGAGCTGACGCGACTGAGGGAGGAAACGGAGCGGGAGCTTAAGGAGCGAGAGGAGGCCCTGCGCAAAAGAGAGGAGGAGCTAGAGCGCATGCGGGAGGAGATCGAGGCCTTCCCGGAAAGGCTCGCCGCTGCCGTGGAGCAGGCCCGAGTAGAAGCCAGGGCCGAGGTGGAAAAGGAGATGGAGCAAAGGCTCAAGCTCGCCCAACTTGAGCGGGAGTGGGAGAAGAAGATGCTGGAGCAGACGATAGCCCATCTCCAAGAGGTCAATAGATCCCTTGAGGAGGAACTCAAAGGCCTTCATCTTGAGCTGCAGGAGACCCGCCGGCAACTGACCGCGCTTGCGGAGAGGGCCATGGAAGGGGCGGCCAAGCTGCACCTGCTCCCGGAGGCGGAGCCAAAGGCGTAGCCGGATGGAGGGGATCGAGCTCCGGGTGGCGATCGAGGAAGCACGGGGGCTCCTCGGGGCGCGCCTGGCGAAGGTGCACCAGGTGGACGAGGTGTTCTTTCTCAGGTTTTTTTCACCAACTGGGGCCCTGGTCTTGGATGTAAGCGGAAAGGCCTTTCACCGTACTGCCCTTCGCCCCCCCACCCCACCAGAACCCCCTCCCTTCTGCCGTATCCTCCGCCGCCTTGAGGGTCAAAAGCTACTTGTAATCGAACAGGCGGGCTACGACCGCCTGATCCGCCTGCGCTTCCAAGGAGGGGACGTGATCCTCGACCTCCGTCCCCGACTGGGGAACCTCCTCTTGATACAGGAAGGGCGGGTGATCGCCTCCCTCAGGGAGGACACAGGCCTGCCAGTGGAGTTCGGCCAGGATGGGGACGTACTCGCCGGGATGGGCCCGGGCTTAAAAAGAGCGGCCTCCTTAGGTCAGCTGGAAGGTGAGGAAGCCCTGCGCGCCTTTGCAACCAAACTCCTTGCCCAAGCTCCCCGAGGGTTTCTCTACGAGACGGACCAGGGGCCGGTGGCGAGCTTCTTCCCCCGGCCTGACCTGGGGGAGGCCGCTCAGGAATATCCTACGTTCTGGCAAGCCCTGGACCGGGCCCTGGAGGCGCGGCTTTCGCTCTCCCTGGCCCGGCGCTACCTGCAAGGGGTGGGGCGGGCCATCCTTAGGCGACGCCGCGCCCTCAAGGCCCTTGCTGCCGAGCGAAAAGAGGCAGCTCGCTGGGTCGAACTCAAGGAGAAGGCAGATCTGATCCTGGCTCGCCTTTCCGACATCCCCCGAGGGAGGGCCGAGGTGGAAATAGAGGGGTTTGATGGGAGGCAGGTGCGGCTCAAGCTGGATCCTACGCTTACGCCTGTGGCTTACGCCCAGGCCTTGTACCGTCGGGCGGGGAAGCTGCGGCGCAGGTTATCGGCCTTGCCCAAAAGGGAGGAGGCCTTGCGAAAGGAGCTTGTCAGGCTGAAAGAACTTGAAAAGACGCTCACGGAGAGGCCGGAGCTTGCGCCTTTCCTAGTCGGGGAGCTTTCGCTCCTCGGGGCTCTCCCCCAGCAGCGCCACGGCAAAGCCCCCCCGCCGGCGCGGCCGCGGCAGCTCCGCATCGGGGACTTCACCGTGCTTGTCGGCCGGTCGGCGGAGGAGAACGACCGCCTGGTGCGCGAGGCCCAGCCCCACGACCTGTGGCTTCATGCCCGCGGGGTGCCCGGCGCCCACGTGGTCGTGCGTACCAGTGGCAGGGAAGTCCCCGAAGGGGTGCTCAGGCAGGCAGCTCGGCTCGCCGCCTGGCACTCCCGGGCCCGGGGTGAGCGGAAGGTCCCGGTCAGCTACACTGAAGCTCGGCATCTGCGTAAGCCAAGAGGTGCACCGCCGGGTGCGGTGATCCTAAAGGAGGAGTCGGTGATCGTGGTATCGGGGGAGGAAAGCCCGTGAACGAGCTCGGGGAGGGCCTGATGGCCGTGGCCGCACTGCTCGTGTGCATCATCCCCCACGAGGTGGCCCACGGATACGTGGCCTGGAGATTGGGAGATCCCACGGCCAAGCTGTCCGGTCGCCTCTCCCTCAATCCCATCCGTCATCTTGATCCCATCGGCTCGGTACTGCTTCCGGTAGCGCTGCTTCTCTTGCGGCGATTTGCTGGATTTCCCATCGTGTTCGGCTGGGCCAAGCCTGTGCCCATCAACCCTAACTACTTCCGGAACCCGTGGCGGGGGATGCTTTGGGTGGGACTGGCCGGCCCTGCCACCAACGTGCTCATGGCCCTTATTGTAGCTGGAACAGGCCGCGCCCTGATCGCCCTCGGGCTCACGGCCCGGTGGCTGCTTTACTTCCTGGGGCTCATCGTACTTCTGTCGCTCGTCCTTGCACTGTTCAATCTCATCCCCGTGCCCCCATTGGACGGCTCCCGGGTGCTTGCCTATTTCCTTCCGCCGCGGATGCGGCTCCAGCTTGTGCGCCTGGAGCAAGTGGGGATCGTCATCGTGGTGGTGCTCCTCATCATCGGGGCGCTGGAGCTCGTGTTCCAGGGGGCGTATTCCCTTTGGCTGCAGCTGGTGGGGACCCGCTGGGTCCTCCTCTCCGGGCTGATATAGGGCGGGGAGCCCGAAAACCAGGCTCCCCAACACTTTCCCAAGCTAGACGACCCCGAGGGCGCGGCCCACTTTGGCGAACTTGTCTATCGCAAAGTCCAGGTCATCTTTAGTGTGCACCGCGGAGATCATCACCCGGATGCGGGCTTTTCCTCTGGGCACCGTAGGATAGGCTATGGCCTGGGCGAAGATGTCCTCCTCGAACAACCTCTTAGAAAACTCCCAGGCGGTCTTGGCCTCCCCCAGCATGACCGGGGTGATGGGGGTCTCGGAGTGGCCGGTGTCAAAGCCTAGCTCCGCCATCTTGGTCTTGAAGTAGCGGGCGTTATCCCAGAGCTTCCTCACCGGCTCGTCCGTCTCCATCAAGACGTCCACCGCGGCGATGCAGGCGGCCACGTCCGCCGGGGTGGTGGCGCTGGAGAAGAGGAACGGCCTCCCCCGCTGCCTGAGGTACTCCACGATCTCCCGCTTTCCGGCGACATACCCCCCGACCACGCCGAACGCCTTGGACAGGGTCCCCACCTCAATGTCCACCCGGCCGTGGAGCCCAAAGTGATCCACGATCCCCCGGCCGTGGGACCCTAAGACCCCCTCCCCGTGGGCGTCGTCCACCAAAACCAGAGCATCGTAGCGTTCGGCCACCTCCACGATCCCCGGAAGCGGCGCCAGGTCTCCGTCCATGGAGAAAACGCCGTCGGTGACGATGAGCTTCACCGGGGCCTCCTTGTGGTCTTCCAACGCCTTGGCCAGGGCGTCCACGTCCCGGTGGGGGTAGATCACCCGCCCGGCCTTGGTGAGCCGGCAGCCGTCGATGATGGAGGCGTGATTGAGCTCGTCGGTGAAGATCACCCCCTCTTTCCCCACAAGGGCAGGGATGGTGGCCAAATTAGCGCAGAAACCTGACTGGAATGAAACCGCGTCCTCGGTGTGTTTGAACTCGGCGAGCTTCCGTTCCAGCTCGTGATGTAGGGACATGGTGCCGGCGATGGAGCGCACCGCTGCCGGCCCCACCCCGTACTCCTCGACTGCCTTGAGGGCCGCAGCTTTCAGGCGGGGATCGTTGGCAAACCCCAGGTAGTTATTGGAGCACATGTTGAGGACGCGCCTGCCATCGACCACCGTCCAGGCCCCCACCGGGCTTTCGATGGTACGGATGATGTTATACAGCCCCTGCTCCTTGAGCCCCTCAAGCTCGGCGACGATAAAATCGTACTTGCTCATTTATTCCTCCCTTCTTTTCCAGGTTACCCTGTAGCTTGCCGTTGGACAAGCGCGATCAGTGGGCTAGAATTGCGTGCTTTCCTGGAAAAGGAGGGAACAGTGAGGATTCTTGTAACTGGGGCAACGGGGCAGATCGGTTCGGAGCTCACACTCGAGTTGCGCAGGCGTTATGGCAGCGAAAACGTAGTGGCCGCCTTCCATCGCACTCCCCTCCCGCCCCCCTTAAAGGATTCAGGGCCCTCGGTGAGGCTCGACGTGACCGACCGCGCCGAGCTGGAGAAGGTCGTAAGGGAATACAAGCCAGATGCGATCTACCACTTGGCGGCAGTCCTTTCCGCCAAGGGAGAGGAACACCCAGATGCGGCTTGGCGGGTGAACTTGGACGGCCTGTATAACGTACTCGAGGTCGCCCGGGCCGGCGGGACAAGTAAGATCTTCTGGCCCAGTTCCATCGCCGTGTTCGGCCCCAAAACGCCTAAAGATAACACCCCACAGGACACCGTGCTTTCCCCAACCACGATGTACGGGGTCACCAAAGTGGCGGGGGAATATCTGTGTGACTATTACGCCCGCCGCTACGGCCTGGACGTGCGGGGAGTGAGGTACCCCGGCATCATCTCCAGCGAGACCCCACCAGGGGGCGGGACCACCGACTACGCGGTGGAGATGTTCTACGCCGCGGTGAAGGGGGAGCCGTACACCTGCTTTGTGCGACCGGACACAACCCTGCCTATGATGTATATGCCTGACTGCCTGAAAGCGGCCATCCAGCTCATGGAGGCCGACCCTAGCTCCCTCACCCGTCGGGCGGACTACAACGTGGCCGCCATGAGCTTCTCGGCGGAGGAGCTTGCGGCTGAGATCAGAAAACATATCCCAGGCTTCGAAGTGGAGTATCGGCCGGACTTCCGCCAAGGGATCGCTGACTCCTGGCCTAGGAGCATCGACGACTCCGCAGCCCGGGAGGAGTGGGGATGGCGTCCAACCTATGACCTGGCGGCCATGACCGAGGACATGCTGAAAAGGCTAGCTGAAAGGGCCGCTCGAGGCGAGCTTTAACCCGGGCTACTTGCCCAGGTAGGCGATGGCCTCGATCTCGATTCGGGCGCCCTTGGGGAGGGCCCCTACCTGAATACAGGCCCGGGCCGGGGGGACAAGGTCGAAGTATTCAGCGTATACCCGGTTGACTGCCGCAAAATCCCCCATATCGGTGAGGTAGATCGTCACTTTCACCAAGTCCGAAAAGGAAGCCCCGGCGGCGGAGAGGACCGCCCGCAAGTTCTCCATACACCTTTTCGTCTGCTCCTCGATCCCTCCGGGGACCAGCTCACCATCCTCCCCCAGTGGGATCTGCCCCGAGACGAAGAGAAAATCCCCGGCGCGGATGGCCGGGGAATAAGGGCCTGCCGTGTGAGCGCCTGGGGGCAGAATGGCCTTGCGTCTTTCGCTCATACCCATGTGAGGCGGGCTTCCTCCGCCCCGTCCCCGTGTCTGGGGCCAAGCTTCAGGAGGCGCGTGTAGCCCCCAGGGCGGTCCTTGTACTTAGGCCCGATCTCCTCAAACAGCTTGTGGGTGGCTTCCTTGTCCTGAAGCACAGAAAACGCCCGCCTGCGGGCAGCCTGGTCCCCCCGCCTGGCCCAGGTCACCAGCCGCTCCACCAGCTGCTGAGTCGCCTTGGCCCGCGCTGGGGTGGTGTCCACCTTGCCATTGAGGATCAATGCCTTGGCCTGTCCGGCAAGCACCGATCGCCTGCGAGACCGCGTCATCGATAGCTTGGGAACCTTGCGACGATGCCGCATTCAACCCTCCTTCTCAGAGCGAAGCTTGTATCCAAGCTCGGCGAGGTGCTCCTCAAGCCTCTCGAGGGTCTTTTCGCCGAAACCATGGATGTCAAGCAGTTCCTCTCGACTGCGGGAGAGGAGGTCTTGCAAGGTGACTATGCCCTCCTCCCGGAGCAAATTACACGCCCGGGCCTCAAACCCCGTCTTCTCAAGGGGCTGAAGCAACTCCTCAGGCACAGGCTCCTCCGGGGCCTTGCCCTCCTCCGGCGCTGCCCCGGCCACAAAGGAGAGGTGCCTCTCCAGGATCTCGACGGCCTGCTTTACAGCGGCCTGGGGAGTGACGGCTCCGTTGGTCCACACCTCAAGCACAAGGCGCTCGTAGCCGGAACGTCCACCTACACGGGTTTCCTCCACCTGGAAGTTCACCTTCTCGATGGGGGAGAAGTCCGAGTCGATAGGGATGAGGGAAAGAGGTGCATCCTCCCGCTTGTTCTCCTCCGCCGGCCGGAATCCACGTCCCACCTCGAGTTCCATCTCGACCTCAAGGCGACCATCCTCGTTCAGAGTGGCGATATAATGGTCGGGGTTGACGATCTCCACCCCTGCCGGGGTCTCGATGCTACGAGCTTGTACCTCGGCCGGCCCGGTGGCGTTCAGGTACAGGCGATGCAGCTCTTCATCCTCTGTGCGAAACACCACCCCGCGGAGGTTGAGGATGATGGTAAGGATATCCTCCCGCACCCCCTCGATGGTATCGTATTCGTGATACTTCCCTGAGAAGTTCACCCTGACGATGGCGGCGCCGGGGATGGAGGAAAGGAGCACCCGACGGAGGGAGTTGCCCAAGGTGGTGGCATACCCCCGCTCCAGCGGCTCCACCACCAGCCGCCCGTACCGGGCATCGTGCTGGGTCCAAACCAAGTTCTCCGGATATATAAAGCTTGGCATCTTTTCTACCTCGAGTAGAACTCCACGATAAGGCTTGTCTCGATGGACTGATCCAGGTCCTCCACGCTGGGCTCGGAGGCCATCTGAATGCGCAGGGCCTCCAGGTCCCGATTGAGCCAACTGGGAAGGGGCCGGCGCTGTGCTGCCCCCTTGATGAGCTCCCGCAGCTTGTCTTTCGACTGGGGCCGCACTTCGATGATATCTCCCTCCTTCGTCAAGTAGGAAGGCACGTTCAGGTGTCGGCCGTTCACCAAAAAGTGCCCATGGGTGACGAGTTGCCGGGCCTGGTCCCGGGAGTAGGCGAACCCAGCCCGGTACACCACATTGTCGAGGCGCCTCTCCAGGATCCTGAGCAGGGCTTCACCCGTGACCCCTTTCCGCTTTTTGGCCATCTCCACATAGCGACGGAATTGGCCCTCCCTGACCCCGTAGATGCGCTTGGCCTTCTGCTTTTCCCTGAGGTGAATCGCGAACTGGGTAGCCCGGCGACGGAACCGGCCGTGCTGGCCGGGCGCATACGGCCGCCTGCTTAAGGCACACTTGTCAGAATAGCAACGATCGCCTTTCAGAAAGAGCTTCACTCCCTCCCTGCGGCAAAGACGGCATTTCGAATCGGTATACCTACCCATTTTCCAACCTCCTAATCCACCCCGGTCAGGGGCCCCCAAAAAGTCGAAAGACTTTTTGGGGTCCGTTTAACTGTGCGACACCGGGGTCACGTTCTTGACCTCCTCCACTTGGATGCCCGCGGAGCGCAGGGTCTGAACCGCTGCCTGGCGTCCTGCCCCGGTCCCGACCACCGTGACCACCACCGACCGAATGCCGAAGTCCTTCATCTCCTTGGCCAGGGCCTGGGCCGCAAGCTGC
The DNA here is from genome assembly GCA_964448595.1 of uncultured Thermotogaceae bacterium. Taxonomy (GTDB): domain Bacteria; phylum Bipolaricaulota; class Bipolaricaulia; order Bipolaricaulales; family Bipolaricaulaceae; genus 64-32. Next base: position 60,491 of record CAYUWL010000001.1, on the reverse strand, counting down.
GCCGCGTAAGGCGTCCCCTTGCGGGAACCCGAGAAGCCCACCGTCCCAGGTGATTTCCAGGTGATCACATCCCCGTTCAGATCAGTTAAGGTGAGGATGGTGTTGTTGAAGGTGGAGTGGATATGCACCCGGGCCCGCTCGAGCTTGATCGCCTTCTTCTTGCGCTTGGTGGTACGCCTTGCCATGGCTATTTCCTCTTTCCAGCCTTGGCCGGCCGCGGTCCCTTCCACGTACGGGCGTTGGAACGCGTCTTCTGCCCCCGTACCGGAAGCCCGGCCTTGTGCCGGAGCCCGCGATAACACCCGATGTCGATGAGCCGCTGGATGTGATCCCGGACCTGGCGGCGAAGATCACCCTCAACCGTATAGGACTCCACCTCATGCCTGAGGGCCGTGACCTCCTGCTCTGTTAAGTCCATCACCCGGGTATTGGGATCAACCCCAGTCCGGGCCAGGATCTCCTTGGCCCGGGATGGCCCAATCCCGTATATGTACGTCAATGCCACCTCGATCCTCTTCTTGGCCGGAAGGTTTACGCCTGCAATCCTTGCCATCGCCCCCCCTTAGCCTTGACGCTGTTTGTGTTTGGGGTCACGACACACGACCCACAGTCGGCCGCCTCTCCGAATCACCCGACACTTCTCACACATCTTCTTCACCGAACTCCGTACCTTCATTTTTCCGCTCCTTTTTATGTCTCCCGGTACACGATCCGGCCCCGGGTGAGGTCGTAAGGGGAGAACTCGACCACCACCCTGTCCCCGGTCACAACCCGGATGAAATGCTTCCTCATGCGGCCGGAGCTCTTACACAGGGCCACATGGCCATTATCGAGTCTCACCCGGAACATGGAATCGGGCAACACCTCGATGACCTCACCCCGCGCCCGGATCACTTCCTTGTTCGCCAAATCTCCTCCCAAATCCAACCAGTGAGGACCTTAGGCCCCTCTGGGAGCACGGCCACCATCTCTTCGTAATGTGCCGCAGGGCCGCCGCTCCCCGTCACCGCTGTCCACCCATCGGCCAGGATCCGCACCGGCAGGTCATCCGTCTTCACCATCGGCTCAAGGCAAATGACCATGCCCTCGCGCAGACAAGGGCCCCTCCCCGGTGGACCGAAGTTCGGGATCTGCGGGTCTTCGTGAAGTTCCCTGCCGATTCCATGTCCTACGAATTCCCGCACCACGAAAAAGCCCCGGCGTCTGACATAGGCGCCGATGGCATGCGAGATATCCGAGAGCCGCACCCCAACTTTAACCCACTTTACAGCTTCCCGCAAGGCACCCCGAGCTACGTCCATCAGCCGGGCCGCCTCAGGCGTCACCTCGCCCACCCCGACGGTGACTGCGGCATCGGCGTGGTACCCCCGGCGCACCAGGCCAAGATCCAGCGAAAGCACATCACCTGGGGCAAGCACGCGCCGGTCAGACGGAATCCCATGTACGATCTCCTCGTTCACCGAGGCACAGAGGGTCGCCGGATACCCTTGATACCCCTTGAACGCCGGCCGCGCCCCCCCAGCCCGGATGAGCCGGTCCGCCAGGCGGTCCAAATCCCCAGTGGTGACCCCGGGTCGGGCAGCGAGGGCAAGCTCAACCAAGATGTCGGCGAGGAGCTTTGCGTTTTCTTCAATCAGCTCAAGCTCGCGGGTGGTCTTAAGGGCGATCATCGCGAAGGGCGCGGAGGGCGGCGGCGTACACCTCCTCAGGGGAACGGCCAGCATCTATGCGGATCAAAAGGCCTTTTTTCTCGTAGTAGCGGGCCAGTGGGGCGGACTGGCGCATGTACACCTCGAACCGGCGGGCGATCACCTCAGGTTTGTCATCGTCCCGTTGGATGAGCTTCGTCCCGCACTGGTCACAGCGCTCATCCTCCTTGGGTGGTTGGGTGACCAAGTTGTAGACTGCCCCACACTGGGGGCAAATCCGGCGGGCGGAAAGACGGCTGACTACCGTGTCCTTGTCCACCTCAAGGAAGATCACCGCATCGATGGGGGCGATCTTTTCAAGCCCCTCCGCTTGGGCCAAGGTGCGGGGAAACCCATCGAACAGGATGCCGGAACGTCCCTCTACCCGTTCCTTGACCATGGACAGGATAAGCTCATCTGGAACAAGTTCTCCTCTGTCCATGTAATCCTTGGCGCGCTGCCCCAGGGCCGTAGCGCGGGCCACTTCGTCCCTGAGCACATCCCCGGTGGAAAGGTGAAGCAAGCCCCGCTCGGAGGCCAGCCTCTGGGCCACCGTCCCCTTCCCAGCCCCTGGAGGGCCCAGCAAAACAAGATTGCGTTTCATCCCCGCTTCCTCCCCAGGAAGGCCGTCCCCTTCACCAAGGACTCATACTGCCGCATCACAAGGTGCGCCTCGATCTGCATGATGGTGTCGATCCCCACCCCCACCAGGATGAGCAGGGAGGTCCCCCCCAAGGAGAAGGCGGTGATCCCGGAGACGGCCCGAAAGATAAACGGGAGCACGGCAATGCCTGCCAGGAAGGTCGCCCCCACCAAAAGCAGCCTTCCGGTGATGTCCGTCAAATAACGGGCCGTGGAGTCGCCAGGCCGCACTCCAGGGACAAACCCCCCGGCCTCCCTGAGGTTCTTGGCAAGATCATGGGGATCAAACACCAGGGAGGAGTAAAAGTACGTGAAGAAGAAAATCAAAACCACGTAAGCGAGGAGGTAGATGAGGCTTCCCGGGGCCACGTAACTCTGCAGCCAGCTCAGCCCCGGCACCCAAGCTGCCACCGAGCTCGGAAGCGTCAGGATGGCTGAGGCGAAGATGATCGGGATCACACCACCCTGGTTCACCCGGATCGGCAGATGCGCGGTATGGCCCCCGTACACCCTGCGGCCGGCGGTCCTCTTGGCGTACTGAATGGGGATCTTGCGCTGCCCTTGCTGGATGATCACAGTTCCCGCGATCACCACCACAAACAGCACCACAAGACCCACCGCCCAAATGGGGGACACCGTCCCCGCCGAGATCTCAAGGTAGGTCCGCTGGAGCTGCCCTGGAAACCGGGCGATGATCCCGGCCATGATGAGCACGGAGATCCCGTTTCCGATGCCATTTTCTGTGATGCGCTCGCCGACCCACATCAGGAAGATCGTCCCGGCGGTGAGGGCGATGATGGAGGTAAGGAAGAAACCCACCGTGGGCCGGGCAAGTCCATAGCGAATCACGAGGTAGCTCATGGCATAAGCTTGGAGGAACGCGAGGGCCACTGTGCCCCAGCGGGTATATTGGGTGAGCTTCCGTCTCCCTTCGCGCCCTTGCTGCTGGAGCTCCTTGAGCTTCGGGAACACCGGGATAAGGAGTGACAGGATGATGGACGCGTTGATGTAGGGGATCACCCCAAGACCGAACAAGGAAAACCGCTGCAGTGCCCCTCCAGTGAATAGGTCGATGAATTGAAAAATCCCTGCCCCGAACGCCCCGGACAGGACCTCAGCCAGCTGCTTTGTGTCCACTCCCGGGACCGGGATATACGAGCCGATACGGAACACGAGCAACATGGCCAGGGTGTAGAGGATCCTCTTGCGGAGCTCCTCGATGGCGAAGACCTGATGGAGTCTTTCTAGCACGGTCAGACCTCCTCGGCCTGGCCCCCGGCCGCCAGGATCTTCTCCCGGGCCGCCCGGCTGAACTTGTGGGCCTTAACCGTCAAGGGCTTTCTGAGCTGGCCTTTGCCCAGGATCTTGAGGCCACCTTTGAGGTCCTTGACCAGGCCTCGAGCCACGAGTCCCTCCAGAGTGACCACATCCCCGGGCTCAAAATGTGCCTCGAGCTGGCCCACGTTCACGATGGCGTACTCCACCCGGCAGGGGTTCTTGAACCCCCGCTTGGGGAACCTCATCCAGAACGGGGTCTGTCCGCCCTCGAACCCGGGACGCACGTGCACCCCGGAGCGCGATCCCTGGCCCTTGGTGCCGCGGCCGGACTCGTGCCCGCCGTGGCCGGAGCTATAGCCCCGCCCCACACGTTTGCGACGGCGTTTGCTACCAGGAGTAGGCGAAAGGTCGCTAAGCTTTAGCACCCTCAACCTCCAGGATTTCCTCCAACTTCTTCCCCCGGCGGACGGCCACCTGTTCGGGAGTCTCCAGCCGCTTAAACCCCTCCAGGGTAGCCCGCGCCAGGTTCAACGGGTTGGTGGAACCCAATGCCTTGGTGAGGATATCGCGGATCCCCGCAAGCCTACATACCGCACCCACGGTCCGACCGGCGATGACCCCGGTCCCAGGATAAGCGGGCTTGAGGAGCACCTGAGCCGCCTTGAACTGGCCGATCACCTCATGGGGGATGGTGCCGCCCGTGATGGGGACCTCGACCATGTGTTTGGCCGCATCGCGAATGGCCTGCTGGATGGCCTGGGGGATTTCTATGGATTTACCTATTCCCACCCCCACGTGGCCTTCGCCATCGCCGACCACGACCACAACCCGGAACCTGAGGCGCTTTCCGCCCTTGGTGACCTTGCCCACCCGGCGGATCTCGATGACCTCGTTCGATAGTTGTTCAGTGCTTACGTCAAGCTTCAAAATATCAACCCCCCCTCCCGCGCGGCTTCAGCCAGCGCCCGCACCTTACCATGGTAGGGGTAGCCAGCCCGATCGAACACCACCTCCCGGATCCCCTTCTCCAAGGCCCGCTGGGCGATGAGCTTGCCCACCAGGCGGGCCGCCTCCAGGTCCGCCCCCTTGATCTTCTCCCGCACCTCCGGCTCCAGGGTGGAGGCAGCGGCCAGTGTGTGCCCGCACGAGTCATCGATCAGTTGGGCGTAGATGTGCCGCAGGCTCTTGTACACGCACAGCCGCGGCCGGGCCGGCGTCCCCACCACCTTACGTCGGATCCGGAGGTGGCGCTTCTTCCTCATCTCGTTCCGACTGAGCTTCCCCATGCTCAAGATCACTTCACCCCAAGCTTTCCGGCCTTGCGGACGATCTCCTCACCCTTGTACCGGATCCCGGTGGCCCGGTACGGCTCGGGAGGTCTTGCGGCCCGGATGTCGGCCGCGACCTGACCCACGAGCTGTTTATCGATGCCCCGCACCACGATGCGCTGTGGGTCCGGGACCTCCACCTCGACCCCCGCTGGGGGCTCATAGCGCACGGGATGGGAATACCCAAGCTCCATAACCAGAGTCTTCCCCTCCAGGCGGGCCCGATACCCCAGCCCATGGATCTCCAGCTCCTTCTCCCACCTTTGAGTCACGCCATGCACCATGTTCGCGATCAGGGCTCGGTACAGGCCGTGTCGGGCCCTGAAGGCTGCCCGATCCCCTTTTCGTATCACCCGAACCTTGCCTTCCTCGACCACGATCTCCACGTACTCGGGCTCGTAACGCTGCAGGAGCCTGCCGTGCGGCCCTTCCACTACCACCTCGTCCCCATGCACGGTGACGCGCACGCCCTCGGGCAAGGGAATCGGCCGCTTTCCGATCTTGGACATCTCGCTTCACCTCACCAGATCTCGCACAACAGCTCGCCGCCGAGGCGCCTTTCGCGCGCCTGCCGCCCGGTCATGATCCCCTGCGAGGTCGAAAGAATACAGATTCCAAGGCCACTATGAGCGTCGGGTATTTCGCTTGCCCGCACGAATACGCGCCGGGAAGACCGGCTGATCCGCCTGAGCCCCTGAATGGCGGGGCGCTGGATCCGCGTCCCCTCCGCCAGGTACTTTAGGCGCAACCTGAGGATGGGGTAGCTTTCGCCCTCCTCCACCTGCCAGTCCTCAATGTAGCCCTCTTCCTTGAGGATGCGGCAGATCTCCTGTCGCATTTTGGAGGAGGGCATCACGACCTCGGAATGCCGACGCTCGAGGGCGTTCCGGATCCGCGTCAGCATGTCAGCGATCGGATCAGAGACCGTCACGGCATCCCCCCTCACCAACTCGCCTTCTTCACCCCGGGGATCTCCCCCTCCAGGGCGAGCTTTCTGAAACACAGTCGGCACAGGCCGAAGTCCCGAATATACCCCCGCGGCCGGCCACACAGCTGGCAGCGGTTGCGGTGCCGTACCTTGTACTTCGGCGACCGCTGCGACTTCAGAACAAGCGCTTTTCTTGCCATCTTCTTCCCCCCTAATCCTCGCGGAACGGACACCCCAGGGCTTTGAGCAGCGCATAGGCCTCCCGATCCGTTTCAGCCGTGGTCACGATGGTTATGTCCATCCCCTGGATTTGAACTACATCGTCGTAGGAGACCTCGGGGAAAACAAGCTGCTCAGAGACCCCCAAGGAGTAGTTCCCCCGGCCATCAAACGAATCCGGAGAAAGCCCCTTGAAATCTCGAATCCCGGGGAGCACCACGTTGAACAGCTTGTTCAAGAACTCGTAGGCCCGCACCCCACGCAGGGTAACCATGCACCCGATGGCGTCCCCCTTCCGGATCTTGAAGTCCGACACGGAACGCTTGGCCCGGGTGATCACCGGCCGCTGGCCGGTGAGCTGCGTTAAGTTCTGGATCGCACCCTCAAGCACCTTGGGGTCGTCGTGCTTGCCCACGCCCATGTTGATCACGACCTTCTCCACCTTGGGCACCTGCATGACGTTTTTGTACCCAAGCTCCTGCACAAGGCGTGGCACAATCTCCGTCTTATACCGTTCGTATAGCAACATGGCGTCACTCAAACGTGGCTCCACACTTGCGGCACTTGCGCATCTTTTGCCCCTCCACCACGACGAACCCGATCCGGGTTGGCACACCGCATTCCGGGCAGATAACCCGGACGTTCGACCAATGGATTGGAGCCTCCCGTTTTATGATCCCGGGCTCGCGCACGGTCTGGGTGGGGCGCTGGTGTTTGGTGACGATGTTCACCCCTTCCACCAATACCCGGGCCCGCTCGGGGTACACCCGGATCACCTTGCCGAGCTTCCCCCGATCGTCCCCGGCAATCACCTTGACGCGATCCCCTTTTTTTATCTTTCGCATCTCTCTCCCCCTGCCGGATGCATTACACCACCTCCGGGGCCAAGGAGATGATGCGCATCATCCCCTTCTCCCTGAGTTCCCTGGCAACCGGCCCGAACACCCGGGTCCCGACGGGCTGGAAGTTCTTGTCCACAAGCACCACCGCGTTGTCGTCGAACCTTAGGGTGCTCCCATCCGAGCGCCGGAAGGCGACCCGGGTGCGCACCACCACCCCCCGGACGATGTCGCCCTTCTCGAAGTCCGAGGTGGGGATGCGTCGCTGCACCGAACCAACAATGATATCCCCGATCTGCCCCCGGCGCCGCTTCCCCAATACCGTGATGCACTTGACTTCCTTTACGCCGGTGTTGTCCGTTACCACAAGCCGTGTCTCCGGAAGGATCATGGTTAGCCCTCCGCACGCCTTACGACCTCGACCAGCCGCCAGCGCTTGAGGCGAGACAAGGGACGCGTCTCCTCGATCCGCACGATGTCCCCAACATGGGCAAGCTGGCGCTCGTCGTGTACGTAGTACTTCGTCCGCCGACGCACGTACTTGCGGTAGCGAGGATGCTTGACCAAGCTCTCCTCCACCACCACGATGGTCTTCTGCATCCTGTCGCTTACCACGCGGCCGATCCTCTGCTTACGCATTGTGCCCTTCCCTTTCGCGCTCCCTAAGCACCGTGAGAGCCCGGGCGATATCGCGCTTGGTCTTCCCGATCTCCGCCGTATTCTGGAGTTGTCCGGAGGCAAGCTGGAAACGCAGGTTGAGCAGCTTGCGTTTCCAGTCGCGCACCTTTTGCTCCAGCTCCTCCCGGGAGAGCTCCCTAAGCTCCCGCGCCTTCACCTTTCACCTCCCAGGTGGAACCTGCGCCTGAGCCGGGTAGGGATGGGGAACTTATAGGAGACCGTCCTGTGGATCCGCTTGGCCTCCTCCTCCGAGACCCCAGCGAATTCGAACATGATGGTCCCCGGCTTCACCACGGCTACCCAGTTCTCCACGTTACCCTTCCCTTTACCCATCCGGGATTCCGCGGGCTTACGTGTAACGGGCTTGTCCGGGAAGATGCGAATCCACACCTTGCCCCTGTGGGTGGCCCGGGCCAGAGCGGTGCGGGCGGCTTCGATCTGTTGGCGAGTGACCCAGGCTGGGGCCAGGGCTTGGATGCCGAAGTCACCGAATACCACCTCATGACACCGAGTGGCCTTGCCCTTGACCCGGCCCTTTTGCTGTTTGCGGTATTTCGTCCTTTTGGGAAAAAGCAAGGACATTTAGCTCACCTCACGGCTTTTCTCTCCAGGGGACCACACCTCGCCCCTGAACACCCATGCTTTGACCCCGATGACCCCGTATTTGGTCATGGCCTCCGCCAGACCGTAGTCTACGTCTGCCCGCAGGGTCTGCAGGGGAACCCGCCCCTGTTTCATCTCCACTGCCCGGGCGATGTCCGCACCACCCAGACGTCCCGAGATGCGGATCTTCACCCCTTGGGCCCCGGCGGCCATGACCCGCCGGATGGTCTCCTTCATGGCCCGATAGGGGTTGATCCGATTCTCGATCTGAAAGGCCACATCTTGGGCAACAAGCGGTGCCTCTAGCTCCGGCCGTTCCACCTCCATCACCCCGATCCGGACCTCGCGGCCGGTCATCCTCGAAAGTTCCTCTTGCAGGCGTTCTATCTCACTGCCTCCCCGGCCGATCACGATCCCCGGTCGGGCGGCCCGTACGATGACCCGCACCCGCTCCGGAACGGCCCGTTCAATAAGCACCTCAGCGATCCCGGCCCCCCGGTAGGCCCGCTTTATGTACTCCCGGATCTTGCGGTCCTCGCCCACGTACTCCGGAACCTTCCCATCGGGCACGTACCAGTTCGAGCGCCATTTCCTCAGCACCCCGATTCGGAACCCAACCGGATGCGTTTTCTGTCCCACTAGTCCTCCTTTTCGGCTACCACGACGGTGATGTGGGAAAGCCGCCTGTGGATGATGTCTGCCCGCCCAAAGGCCCGAGGCTTAAGCCGCTTCATACGTGGGCCCTCATCCACGTAAGCCTTGACCACCACCAATTTTTCGGGGTCCATCTCGAAGTTATGCTCTGCATTGGCCACGGCGGAATCGAGCACCTTGTGGATGATCCGAGCTGCCTTCCTGGGGGAGAAGGTGAGGATCCGCTTGGCCTCATAAACGGACTTCCCCCGGATCTCGTCGATCACGAGCCGCGCCTTCATGGGCGAAACCCGTACGAACCGTGCGCAAGCTTGTGCCTCCCTCACCTTTCACCTCACTTCAAAGGAGGCGGCCCCTTCTTCTTGGTGCCGCCGTGGCCCCGGAAGGTCCGCGTAGGGGCGAACTCCCCCAAGCGATGCCCGATCATCGCCTCCGTGACGCGGACGGGCACAAAACTCCTGCCGTTGTGCACCCGGATGGTGAGCCCCACCATCTCGGGGACGATCATGGAAGCCCGTGACCAAGTACGAATCTCTGAGCCCTCCCCTCGCTTGGCCCGCTCCACCTTCCTTAAGAGCTTTGGGTGCACGTAGGGCCCTTTCTTCTTGGAGCGACCCATCACTTCCTCCTCTTGAGGATCAGCGTATCGCTTGACTTCCGGCGCTTGCGGGTCTTGCGACCACCTTTGGTGTGCCAGCCCCAAATCGACTTGGGGGGTCCGCCTTCGCCGGTGCGGCCTTCGCCGCCCCCGTGCGGATGGTCCACCGCGTTCATAGCCACCCCGCGCACCCTGGGGCGGCGCCCCAGATGCCGCACCCGGCCCGCCTTTCCATGCCGGATGTTCTTGTGATCCGGGTTGGACACGCGGCCGATGGTGGCCATGCACTCCACTCGGAACAACCTCACCTCGCCGGAGGGAAGGCGGACGATGGCTCGGTCCCCCTCCCGACCCAGGAGCTGGGCCGCGGTCCCCGCGGCCCGGGCTATCTTCCCCTTGGACCCTGGGGTAAGCTCCAGGTTATGGATGAAGCTCCCCACCGGGATCTTCCGTAAGGGCAGCGCGTTTCCGGGACGCGGCTCGGCGTCCTCCCCCGCCTCCACCACGTCCCCCACCCGGAGCTCAAGCGGCGCCAGGATGTACCGCTTCTCCCCATCAACGTAGTGAAGCAGGGTGATCCACGCGGAGCGGTTGGGGTCGTACTCCACCGAGACCACCTTGGCGGGAACACCGTGTTTTTCCCGGGCAAAGTCGATGATTCGATACCGTCGCTTGTGACCCCCCCCGCGATGCCGAATCGTTATCCGCCCCTGGGAATTACGCCCCCCGTGCTTCTTCAGCGGAACCAAAAGCGACTTTTCCGGGGGCTTCTTGGTGAGCTCCGAGTAATCGGGGAGCACCGCGTGCCGCTGCCCTGGCGTGACTGGATTCCTCTTTTTCAGCCCCATAGCATCCTCACCCCACGATGTCGATCTTGTGGCCGGGAGCGAGCTTAACTATCGCCCGCTTCTCCTGTTTGGTGCGGCCAAACCCCCGGTCCATCCGGGTGCGCCGGGGCTTGCCCGGCCGCGCGAGCGTCCGCACCTCCACGACCTTCACCCCGAACAGCTCCTCCACCGCGTGCCGGATCTCCCCCTTGGTGGCACGAGGATGGACCTCGAACGTGTACTTGCCCTCTTCCATGTCCCGCCATGATTTCTCCGTAAGGATAGGGCGCAGGAGGATATCTTCAGGAAACAGTCTCGTCTCAGGCATCGCTCAACCTCCCCGCCAAAGCCTCCAGGGCGCCTTGGGTCATAAGCAAGCCCTCATGGACGAGGACATGGTAAGCGGACAGGAAATCGCTCCGCACGCAGCTCACCCCGGGAATGTTGGAAAAGGTCTTGGTGACCTGCACCTGATACTCATCCGGCGCCACCACCACCAGGGTCTTCCCCGGGCAGGAGATCTTCTCCAGGAGAGCGATCCCATCCTTGGTCCGGGGACGAGCAAACCCCAGGCGATCGATCACCACAAGCCCCCCCTCCCGGAAGCGGGCGGAAAGGGCGGAGATGAGGGCTTTCCTCCGCATTCGCTTGGGCAGAGAAAGGCGAACCTTGCGAGGCCTTGGGCCGAAGGTCACACCTCCGTGTCGCCAAATGGGGGACCGGATCGAACCATGTCGGGCCCGTCCCGTCCCCTTCTGCCGCCAGGGTTTGCGCCCCCCTCCCGACACCTCACTCCGCGTCTTGGCCTTGGCCGTCCCCTGCCGTTGGTTTGCAAGGTACACCCGTACCGCCCGATACAGGAGGTCCTGGTGAACCGGCCCACCGAATAGCCCCTCCGGGACCTCAATTTCCTCGGGCCCCGCATCCAAAGCATCGAACCTGTATAGCTTGGCCTTAAGCATCGTGTTTCCTTATCTTCAGGATCCCCTTACGCGGGCCGGGAACGGAACCCCGCAATACCAAAAGCCCCCGGGCCTCGTCCACCTTCAGAACTTCTAGGTTTCTGATGGTCACGGTCTCTGCCCCAAAGTGGCCCGGCATCTTCTTCCCCTTTATCACCTTCCTGAGGCCCATCGGCCCCGCGGTCCCTGGACGCCGGATGAGCTTGTGACCGTGGGACTTGGGACGAGAGCTGAACCCCCAGCGCTTGATCGTCCCCGCAAAACCCCTCCCCTTGGAGACCCCGGTCACATCCACCAACTCCCCTTCTGAAAACAGCTCCACCCCAAGCTCCTGGCCGACCTGGAAGGCGTCCGGATCGTCCACCCGCGCCTCGTACAGCTTACGGCGAGGAGATACCCCCACCTTGTGGAAATGCCCACGCAGGGGCTTGGGGAGCTTCCCCTCCTTAACCCCTCCCCAACCAAGCTGGATGGCGGTATACCCATCCGATTCCCGGCGTTTCAGCTGAACCACCACAGAAGGCTCCACCTGCACCACGGTGGCAGGAACTGCTTTGCCCTCTCCGTCAAACCATTGTGTCATACCGACCTTTTTTCCAAGCAATGTGAGCGCCATCTCAGTCCCTCCTAGAGCTTGATCTCGATGTCGATCCCGGTGGGGAGCTCCACCTCCATGAGGGCGTTTATGGTCTCGGAAGTCGGCTCCCGGATGTCGATCAACCGCCTGTGGATCTTGCGCTCAAAATGCTCCATGGAGCGCTTGTCCACGTGGGGCGACCGCAACACCGTATACAGGCGCCTTTTCGTAGGAAGTGGAATGGGGCCGGCCACCTTGGCCCGGGTGGCCCTGGCCGTATCCACGATCTTCCTCACGGCCGTGTCCACGAGCTCGTGGTCGTAGCTTTGAATCCTGATCCTGATCTTCTCCCTAGCCATATTGGTATCCCCTGCTCCTCAATACCTCCCGGGCGATCTGCTCCGGGACCACATCATAATGGGTCACCCGAAGGGTATAAGTAGCCCGCCCTTGGGTGAGCGAGCGAAGTCGGGTGGCGTACCCAAAGGTCTCGGCCAAGGGAATAGCAACATGGACGATCTCAAAAGTACCCTTGGCCTCGATGGATCGGACCTCGCCCCTTCGGCGACCTAAGTCCGAGACGACCTCTCCTAGGTACTCGCTGGGCGTGATTATATCACCCTCGACGATGGGTTCCAACAAGCTGACCCCGGCCTCCTCCAGCGCCCGACGCAAAGCCTGGGTTCCACAAGCTTCGAAGGCGATCTCGGTGGAGTCCACTGGATTTGCGGCCCCGCCCACCACCGTCACCGCCACGTCCACCACTGGGTAGCCGCCCACTGGGCTGGCGGCGAGCGCCCCCTCGATCCCCCGCCGGGCGGCCTCCACGAAATGGGGAGGCAGGACCTCCGGTGGGACGGCACAGGAAAACGAAAAGCCCCCGCCTCTTGGCAGGGGCTCAAACCGCACCCTGAGCTTGGCGTACTGGCCACGCCCCCCGATCGTCCGCACCAGCTCTTCGTCGAGCTCTACCGGCCGGGCCAGGGTCTCCTTGTAAGCCACCAGGGGCTTGCCCACCCGATGGGGGACCCCGAACTCCTCCCGCACCCTGCGGAGCTGCACCTCAAGATGCAGCTCCCCCATCCCTCCCACCAAGAGCTGTCCGGTGGACTCATCCTCCCTAACGTGGAAGGTGGGGTCTTCTTGGGCGATCTTGTCCAGAGCCGAAAGCAGGGCCTCCTCCTCGGCCTCGGAACGTGGCTCCACGGCCATGAAAACGACCGGCTCAGGGAAGGCGATGGGCTCAAGGTGCAAGGGATGTCCGGGATCACAGAGGGTATCCCCGGTGAGCACCCGATCCGAGGAGATCAGGCCGACGATGTCGCCGGCCATGGCCCTCTCCAGGCGCTCACGGCGGCCCGCGTGAAGGCGGAACAGCTTCGTCACCCGCACCTTGTGCCCCGAGGTGGCGTTGAGGACCGTCTCCCCTTCGGACAAAGCCCCGGAGTAAATCCGGGTGTAAAGGAGCCGGCCAGCGTAAGGGTCGGTCGCCACCTTGAACACCAAAGCGGCCAAGGGCTCGCTTGGATCAGGCTGGCGGGTCTCGGTTCTGTGACCATCGGGGCCGAATCCCTCCACTGGGGGGACGTCCAGGGGAGAGGGCAGAAAATCAACCACCGCATCGAGCACCGGCTGCACCCCGATGTTTCCCAAAGCCGATCCTCCCAATACCGGTACCCAACGCCGTTCCACGGCCGCCTTCCTTATCAGGGGGAGAACCGCTTCTGGGGGCACTTCCTCGCCCGCGAGATACGCCTCTGCCACCTCGTCGGACAGCTCGGCCAGGCGCTCAAACAGCTGATCCCTATACCGTTCGTAGTCCGCGCGGGCCTCCGCTGGCAGAGGCAGGCGCTCAAAGGTCTCGCCACGGCTCGCCCGATCCCAGCGGATGGCCTCGCCCCGCAGGACGTCCACCATCCCCAGAAGGCGCCCGTCGGGATCGCGCCAGGGGAAAAGCAAGGGCAGCGCCACCGCCCCCAGCCGGGCCTCAATCGCCCGCAAAGCGGCAGGAAAATCCGACTCCACCCGATCTAGCTTGTTGATGAAGGCAATGCGGGGAACGCGATAGCGGTCCGCCTGCCTCCAGACGGTCTCGGATTGGGACTCCACCCCCTCTACCCCGGAGAACACCACCACGGCACCGTCGAGCACGCGCAATGAGCGCTCCACCTCAGCGGTGAAGTCCACATGTCCTGGGGTGTCGATGATGTTGATCTGGCGGCCGCGCCAACGCACGGTGGTGGCAGCAGCGGTGATGGTGATGCCCCGTTCCCGCTCCTGGTCCATCCAATCCATCTCCGCGGTGCCCTCATGGACCTCCCCCATCTTGTGGATCTTGCCGGTGTAATAAAGGATGCGCTCTGTGAGGGTGGTCTTGCCCGCGTCGATGTGGGCTACGATGCCGATGTTGCGAACCTTGCGGATATCATACTCAGGTCCGTCCATCGGCCTGCTTTCCCTCTACCAGCGGTAGTGCGCGAAGGCGCGGTTCGCCTCTGCCATGCGGTGGGATTCGAGCTTCTTCTGGACGGCGGCTCCCTCACCCCGGGCGGCATCCGCGATCTCCGCGGCCAGGCGTTCGGGCATGGTACGCTCAGAGCGGTTCCGGGCCGCCTGTACGATCCAGCGCAGGGCGAGCATGGTCTGGCGGTGGGCCGGCACTTCAAACGGCACCTGGTAGGTAGCACCCCCCACCCGCCGGGAGCGGACCTCAAGCTTGGGCATGCAGTTTTGGAGGGCCTTGATGAACGTCTCCAGGGCTGGGCCCTCCCCCCGCCGCTCCAGGATGTCGAACGCCTGATACACGATGCGGCGGGCCAGGGACTTCTTGCCGTTCCACATCACGTAGTTGATCAATTTTTCGACGAGCTTGGAGCCGTAGCGGACGTCCTGGGGCACGTCCCTTCCCGGGATGACGATGTCGAACGTGGCCACCTCAGCCCTCCTTGGGGCGGCGCACGCCGTACCGGGAGCGGGCCTGCCGTCGCCCTTCTACCCCGGCTGCGTCCAGGGCCCCCCGGATGATGTGGTACTTCACCCCAGGCAGGTCCTTCACACGCCCACCCCTGACGAGCACGATGGAGTGCTCCTGGAGGTTGTGCCCCTCGCCCGGGATGTAGGCCGTGACCTCACGCCCGTTAGATAGGCGCACCCTGGCCACCTTCCGCAGGGCGGAGTTCGGCTTTTTCGGGGTGCGGGTGAACACGCGCACGCATACGCCCCGCCGCTGCGGGCACTCTTCAAGCGCCACCGACTTGCTCTTTTCAAGCTTCGGCTTCCGTCCATGACGAACCAGTTGGTTGAACGTCGGCATATCCTTGCCTCCTAAGTGGTCCGTATTTTAGGGGCGGGGGATTCAGGCTGCAACGCCTTGTCCTCCTCATCCCCCTGGTCGGGGCGGGGGAATGCGGTTCCAACCGGGACCTTCTTTCCCACCATCAGGCAGGGTTTGAGGCCCTGGAGGGTGTCTTCCTCCCCCCTGAGGGCGGCATCCGCGAGCACCTTGGTGGTGCGCTCGAAGGAGGCGGCGGCAAGCCAGGATTTCCTGAGCAAAGCAGCCCGGGAGATGCGGAGAAGCTCCCGCTCACCCTGGGGCAAGCGGTACCCGGTGATCCGCACCGTGCGTGGCTCCCCGTGGAGTTCCACCCGTACCTGCCTCACCCCATGTGCCACCATCCGCTCAAGGAGCCTGGGGGAGAGCTCCTCGCCGGCCTCAGCGATGGTCATCCCTCCGCGCGTCACCGGCGCCAGGAGCTTCGCCCCCACGATCTCCTCGCGCATCCTGCGGATGCGTTCGTTCTCCTCGGAAAGACGTCGCACCTCCCTTTGGAACACCTCCAAGGGGACGATGTCGTTGAGCATGAAGCTCGATTCCCCTGGGTCCTCGATGCGCACGTTGTTTAAGATCTGGCGGATCACGACCTCAAAGTGCTTATCATTTATGTCAACGCCCTGGGACTTGTAGACGCGCTGGAGCTCGGTGAGAAGGTACTCCCTGGTCTTGAGGACCCCGGCCACCTCCATGAGGTAGTGGGGGGGGATAACCCCTTTGGAGATAGCCTCTCCCCGCTCCACCTTGTCCCCCTCCCGGACGATGGCCTCCCCACCACACTCCACCTGGGCTCGGTACCGAAGCCGTACGGTGGCGATCTCACCGCTTCTCTCAACGTTCTCGATCAGCACGCTCTCCCCTTGGGGGAGGTTGAGGCGCAGGATCTCCTGACGCTCGCGCACCGGGGCTCCATGCTCCACCACGGGGATGAGATCCGGGGTCACGGGGAAGATCACACCACGACCGGAGGAAGAGAGCACGGCCACGCTCCGCCCCGAAAGGAGCACCGTCCCCTCCGCCAGAGACTTGACCTGAAGCGGCCGGGAACGGGTGGTGAGCTTGCGGTGTGCCTCAACCTTCTCCCCTTCTTGCACCAAGACCTGTGCTCCGTAGGGGACTTCGTACTCGTGGGGCTCACCCCTTTCGTCCCGGACTACCACATACCGCTTCTTGCCCTCCTGCCGTAGCTCCACCGTGCCTGGGACCTCGGCCAGGGGGGCCTCCACGTGGTACTCCTCGGTGAGGGGATCCCCTTCCTTGACTTGTCCCCGATGAGACACGCAAGGCACTGCCCCCTCAGGTAGGGTGTACACCCGATCCAACCCGGTGGTATCGAGGATGGCCAGGTATTTTTTTCCGTCCTCTATGAAATAGAAAGCTGTGCCATCGATGGGCGAACGCAGGGAAAGGAAGGACTGGGCGTCCACCTCCTCCCCCTCGCCGACCCGGAGGAGGGCGGTGGGAAGCCGTACCGTGCGGGGGGAGGAGGTTATCTCCACCAGCTCCTTCCCGGTCCGGGTGGTTTCCACCTTGGTGATGTGTCCGGCCAGGGGCGCCACCGTGGCGTGGGCGGCCCGGGTGGTCTTCCGGGCCTCGAACAGCTCCTCCGCCCGGGGAAGGCCTTGGGTGATGTCCACCCCGACCACGCCCCCCGTATGGAAGGTGCGCATGGTGAGCTGGGTCCCGGGCTCACCGATGGACTGGGCCGCGATCACCCCCACGGCGGTGCCCAAATCCACCAGTCGGTGGAAGGCAAGATCCATACCATAACAAAGCTGGCACACACCCTCGGGGGTCTGGCAAGTGGTAGGGGAGCGGATCACGATCCGGGGCCGCACCCGCACCTTTTCCACCCCGGCGGAAAGGAGTTCATCCACAAGCTCCGGGGTGAGGGCCTCGTCCCGACGCACCAGCACCGCCCTGGTCTGGGGGTGCCGGACGTCCTCCACGGCCTTCGTGTGCACGGCCCGTTCCCGCGCTCCCTCCTCTCGGAGGTCGAGCTCCACCTCCAGGTTCCCCACCCGCTCGGCGGTCGGCCGGTCGATCAGGACATTGCGGGCTACCAGTACCTCACCGGTGCGGGGATCGAAGATGGGCTCCGCCGTCACCCGGCCGTAAATGCGCTCAGGGACCGACTCCATGACGCCCCCACCAGCGAAGTACAAGGGGTCAATTTCCACCCCTTGACGGGTCCCGCAATCGTGTTCCCTGACCACCACGTCCACGCAGGCGTCCACGAGCCTGCGGGTGAGATAGCCAGCATCGGCGGTCCTGAGGGCGGTATCGGCCGTGCCCTTACGCCCACCATGGGTGGAGATGAAGTACTCGATGATGGACAGACCCTCACGGAAGTTGGAGATCACCGGCCATTCGATGACCCGCCCCCGCGGGTCGGCCATGGGGCCGCGCATCCCGGAAAGCTGCTTCACCTGGCTGGAGGATCCACGCGCGCCGGAAGCCACGATCCCCCACACCGGGTTGAACGGGTTCTTGGAGAGGTTCCGCATGGTGGCCCGCTCCATCTCGTCCACCGCCTCCCGCCACACCTGGACCACCGCCTGGAACCTCTGGGCCTCGGTGGCCAGCCCCCGCTCGTACATCCGGTTGATCCGCTCCACCTTGGCTTGGGCCTCCCGGATAAGCTCCTCCTTCTCCGGCGGGATCTCACAGTCGGGGATGGAGATGGTGAGCCCCGACAAGGTGGCATACTTGAACCCAAGTTCCTTGACCCGATCCAAAAGCTCGCTGGTACGCTGCCAGCCGTAACGCAGGAAACACTCGAGCACCTTGCGTCGGGTGAGCTTGGAGTCAAAAGTGGCCCCGTAGTCCCTGAGATCCGGGGGGAACGCAAGGTTTAGGAGGGCACGTCCCAGGGTGGTATCTATGAGCTCCCCATCGATACGGATCTTGATCGGGGTATGGAGGTCAATCAGCCCGTGCTCATAGGCCTTCTCCGCCTCCTCCACCGACCGAAAGGCCTTTCCTTTGCCCTTCCCTTCCGGATTGACCAGGGTGAGGTAGAAGAACCCGTACACCTGATCTTGAGTAGGTACAGCGAGTGGCCCCCCGTGGGCAGGGGACAGGATGTTCCTGGCCGAGAGCATAAGTTCCCTTGCTTCCCTCACCGCCTCCTTGGAAAGGGGCAGGTGCACCGCCATCTGATCGCCGTCGAAGTCTGCGTTATAGGGGGGGCAGACGTGGGGATGGATTTGGATGGCGTCTCCGTCCACCAGGATGGGCTCGAAGGCCTGGATCGACAGGCGGTGCAGGGTGGGGGCGCGGTTGAGCAGGACCGGGTATTCCTTGATGAGCTCGTCCAAAATGTCCCATACCTCGGGAAGCTCCCCGGCCAGGGCGCGGTTTTTCACCTCGTCGTAATCGGAGAAAGACACGTTCTCCAAGCGCGCCAGGACAAACGGCTTGAACAGCTCCAGGGCCATCTTCTTGGGGATGCCGCATTGATGTAGCTTGAGCTTGGGGTTGACCACGATGACCGCCCGGCCGGAGTAGTCCACCCGGCGGCCCAGGAGGTGCCGCCTGAGGCGCCCTTGCTTTCCCTGGATCCTTTCGGAGAGCGATTTGAGTGGCCGACCGTCCCGGCCGCGAATGGGATTGTCCTTCTTCTCGTTGTGTATCAGGGCGTCCACAGCCTCCTGCAACATCCTGCGCTCGTTGCGCAGGATGATCTCCGGGGCCCCCATCTCCATCAGCTTCCTCAAGCGGTTGTTCCGGTTGATGATCCGCCGATAAAGGTCGTTGAGATCGGTGGTGGCGAACTTACCCCCCTCAAGCTGGATCATCGGACGCAGGGCCGGCGGGAGCACCGGGACCACCTCCAGGACCATGTCCTGAGGACGGTTATTCGAGCGCTTGAGTTGCTCCACCACCTCCAGGCGGTGGAGCAAGCGCCGCCGCTCCCCCTGATTGGCAGTGCGGTCAAGCTGCTCCCAGATCTCCTCGGAGAGCGCATCCAGATCCAGGTTAGCAAGAAGCCCCTTGATGCCCTCCGCTCCGGTGGCCGCCTCGAAGGTGCCCGGAAAGGCCCGTTCATAAGCCCGTTTTTCCAGGGTGGAGATCTGCTGCCCAGGCCGCAGCGGCACTTCCCCTTTCACCCGGGTCACGAGGAAGGTGAGGTTGTCCACCGTCTCCTGGATGGGCTGGCCCTCAACCCCTTCATAGCGGGCCGCCAGCATCTCGAACATCGTTTGGGAGCAGACCTCTGCTGCCGGACGCTCGCAGATGAGCTCTCCGGCCTGTACCTTATCCCCGTCCTCGACGTAAACCTCGGCGTCCATGGTCACCGGGTACTCGTGCTTCCCCACAATGACGGCGCGGAAGGGCTCCCCATTTTGGAGCTTGCGCTCCTCGATCGCGACCTGACCGGCCTCTTCGGCCACAATCCTGGGAGCCGAGGTCACCAAAAAGGCTCGCTCCACCTGGAAGGTGAACGCCCCGGACAGGATCCTGACCTCGGTGCCGTAAAGGGTCTCGCCCACCTTGATCTTGGGAGACGCGGATTGGGTGACGATATACAGGTCCTCACGGGAAGTTTCAGTCTCATAGTAGGCGATCCGCCTGAGGTCCCGTCGCTTTATGCCAAGAAGGCGCGAAAGGGGGCTTGCCACCCCCTTTAGGTACCAGAAGTGCACCACCGGGCTGGCAAGGCGGATATGCCCCATGTTCACCCGACGAACGGAGGAATCGGTTACAAGCACCCCGCACTTCTCGCAGGTGATGCCCTCATATTTTTTCCCCTTGTACTTGCCACAGGCACACTCATAGTCGTTCTCCGGGCCGAAGATCTCCTCGGCATAAAGCCCCCCCCGTTCCGGCTTGTGCGTCCGGTAGTTGATGGTCTCGGAGTTGGTCACCTCCCCCCGAGACCAAGAGAGCATCTCCTCAGGGGACGCAAGCCCCAACTTAATTTTCTTTATGTCATCTCCCGAAATTGCCACGTACCCTCACCTCGCTGGACATAAGGCCTTCCCTTTCCGGTAACGATCCGGAAAAGCGGCTCTTCCGCGCTGTTTTTAGCTCTCTTCTTTCGACTTTTTCCCGCCGCCCTCACCCGAACTTTCGGACTTCCTCCGGTATTCGGTGGTATAGAATCCACTCCCTTTATATACTACACCGAACCGGGACAAGAGCCGAACCACCTCACTGGAGCCGCAGGCCACGCACTTGACTAGCGCCCCGCCTCGGGGCACGAGCTCCCTAAACTCCGCACCGCAACGTTTACACTTAAATCGGTAGATCGGCATCGAGCACCTCCCCCATTATGAGGCAACCCAAGAGATTGTAAGGGACATCAACTTGATAAGTATACCCCCACAGGAGAGGACATCAACCCACCCGACAGCAGCGAGGAGAGCTCGGCCTTGCCCGGGGAGGTGACCACCAGCCTCCGGGTCTCCTCCTCCCACTCGAACCGGAAGCACACATCACAGGTCTCGCCCCCAGGGAAGCCCGCCATGGCCAGGGCGATGCTGGCCGCGGTGACGACCGCCTGCTCACGCTCCTTTTCAGCATGCCGGGACCAATCCGCCCTCGCCAGGACGAGCGGCGATCTAGGCAGGGGAAGATAAAGCCTCACATCGGTGGGGAGAAACAGGGTTTGGAGTGTCGCCTGTTCCCCCGGATCCGTAGCCACGACCACCTTGAGATCAGGCGGGATGAAGAAGAAGTGCTTGAACTCCAAGAGCCGCAGGGTATTCACGGTGGGAAGTCCTTCCCGAAGCACATCCAGAAGCCTTCTTGCGTACACCGGGTTAGAGAGGGAGCAGCGCCGTTCTGCCTCCACCCCACCCACAAGTCCCAGCTGCTCGCCCAGGGCCCGCATACGCCCCGGCTCATCCACCGTGATGTCAAACAACGCCTCCCTGGGCCACACCCCTTGGAGCTCGGCCCGCGTGGAGGAAAGAAGCCGGCCCGACACGGGACGGATGACATGCCCTACAAGGCCGAGCTCGGCGTCCAGCCGGGCCAACTTGTCACCGTCCATTCCCCCTTTGCCCACCACCTCCCCGGTGATGATGTACTCAGCGTGCAGCCTGCGGGCCGTTCGGGCCGCCCGGGAAAGGAGCACCCTACGACAAGCACCGCACGGGAAGGGCAAGCTATCACTGCCCAGGGCGATGTGCAGGTACTCCCGCTTCAAGGTCTTTGTCCGAAAGGAAATGCACCTGGCCAGCTCACGGAAGGTCTGTTCAAGACCTTCACACTCGTGGAAAAACGGAGAGCGGAAGTAAATGACCCTAAGCTCCAGCCCCCGCACCTCCCTCGCCAGCTTGAGCGCGATCCTGCTCGCAAGGCTCCCCGAATAAAGAACGAGGGCTCGGGCCATCAAGCTCCTTTCCTAGGGCCGCGGGAGGATGAGCCCATATTCCCCATTTCCCCTCCGGAAGATAACAGCCGGGGAGTCGTCCTCTGCGTTGAAGAATACAAGGAAATCCCGGCCGCTGGTCTCAAGTTGCAGGGCCGCCTCCTCGGGGCTCATTGGCTTGCGGAAGTACGTCTCCAAACGCACGATCTTGATGGCCTCAGGATCGGGAGGTGGTGGTGTGGCCTCGGGTCTGCCGGCCTTTCGCTCCACTCGGAGTTGTTCCTTGTACCGCACGAGCTGACGCTGTAGCTTATCGATGGCCTGATCCACGGACGCGTACATGTCCCCGGTTTGCACCTCGGCCTTGACGATCTTCCGGTTCACCAGGTGCCCCACAAGCTCCACCTTGTGCCTGCCCCGCTCCACCTCTAAAATTGCATCGATACTGACGATCTGATCGAAATAGCGGGAGAGGCCATCCACCTTCTTAAGCACGTACTGCTTTACCGTATCCGAATCCGAATCGTAACGCTCTACGATGCGTACTTTCACTTGTCCCCCTTTTTAGAATCGTAGCACGGGGGGGAGGTGTCCGTCAAGGGATGTGACTGAAATTACGCTCAGTTGTGGAAAGTTGGGAAAGGCGTCGCCTGAGGCAGGTGATGAGGAGATGCTGCCCATCCGGGCCTAGATCCGACAGGAACCCGGAGAAGGCATCGCTCACGTAAGCCTTGAGCTGGGTCCGATAGGTGATCCCCCGCGCCAGCCGCTCACAGGAAATGAGGCCCATGTCGATGAGCTCGGTGGGGGGCTCTGTGAGGAGTGTGGCCTCGGCACAATCGATCCACGCGGCGAGCTCTGCGGTGGTATAGGCGCGCGGCTCCCGGGACACCAGGAAGGCCAAAAGCCGCCTTTCATGTACCGGAAGCCGGCGCAGCCTGCGGAGGAGCCTTGTGACCTTCCTGAGCACCTCTGGCGGGAGTTCGTCTTCGTCCCCCGTTTCGCACGGGGTGACCTTGGACGCTTGGACCCCAGGAGGTGATCCATGGTGGCCGTTTTCCCGGTCCTTAAGCCTGCGCTCCAGCTCGCGGATGCGGGCTTCCTTGAGGGCAAGCTCGGCCTCGAGCTTTTCCAGGCGGCTTTTCAGCGCCAGCTCGGACGTGGGGGTGGCCTCCTTTTCCTCCCTGAACTTCTGAATGGCGGCCAGGATCTCCCCCCGCACCTGGCGCAGTTTCGGGGTCTCCACCGGTTTAAAGCTGGGGGTGAACCCCCCGTGGAACGTCTCCCGAGGCCGAATCCGCACCTTGCGCACCTGTTGCCCGGAAAGGTAAATGCACTCCCCTACGCCCAAACCGGTGACCGTCTCCTTGACCTCGCTGCGGGGCCAGGGGAGGAGCTCCCCGTAGACCCGCATATCCACCTCATGTACCACCCGGTGGAGGAACAGCATCCCGGCCTGGGTGAGCACGTCCTTCTCCACCTTGGCCGAGCGCTGCGAGACGATCACCGCCCCCAGACCCCGCTTACGCCCTCTGAGGGCGATGCGGGACACCACCTCCTTGAGGTCGGTCCTCACCCCCTGAGGGATGAACTCATGACACTCCTCGATCCCGATCATATAAGGTTTTCTGAGCTTGCCGGCCAGGGACCAAATGCGGGCCAGATACTCCAGCACAAAGTACTCCCGCTCCTCAGCGAGCATGTCGGAGACATCCAGGATCACCGGCACCCCCTCGCGGAGGGAGAGCTCCGCCACCCCGCCTGCGGCGTCCATGTCGAGCTCGATGTCCACGCTTTCTCCCGAGCCCACCACAAGCACCTCGTACTTTTCCTTGAGCCCGAAGTACTCGCCGTCGATATCGACGATGGAAAGTGGATAACGAGCCGCAAGGAGCTCCTCAAAGATCACCCCGGCGGTGTTGGACTTGCCCGAGCCCCGGATCCCCAAGATGGCCACACACTGGCCGATGACCTCCGAGAGTGGGAGAGAGAGGTCCGGCCCAAGCCTTAGGTTTTGCATTGTGTCCCAAACCTACGTGCCCGCGATCCCAACTTCCAGGGAAGGGGGAAGCCGCGGGGGGGACATGCGGGCTGTAACCGACGTTACCTTTGACCCTTGAGGAGCCTTTCGGCGAGCTCCAGGGCCTGCTTTCGGGTTTCGATCTCCCCGGCCAGGATGCGCTCGTGCACTTCGGATAGCACCCGGCCGAGGCGCGGCCCTGGGGGTTCCCCCATGGCGAGGAGGTCGTCGCCGGAGATGAGCTGGCGGGCCCGGCGGAGCCCCTGCACACGACGCACGTGCGTAAGAAGCCTCACCACGTGCGAAAGGAGCGGTAGCCATGCGGAGGCGCGGTGGGCAGAGGCCTCCGCGTCGCAGATGAACAGGCGCAGAAGGTCGGAGAAGGCGGGGAAGCGCCTCACAAAGTCCTCCTGCGCAGCTTCCTCTTGCTCGCCTGTGGAAAGGAGGCGCACTTGTTTTCCGATCCCCATCTCTGGAAGGCGCCCCAGGCGCATATGCTGGGAAACGAGAAAACACACACGTCCGATCTGCCGGGTTGGAAACCTGAGCCTACGCAGTGCCTCCTCGGTGATCCGTGCCCCCACGACCTCGTGCCCACCCATGTGCTCGCCCCCTGCTCGGGCCAGGGCCTCGGGTTTCCCCACGTCGTGGAACAGGACCGCCAGCTTCACCAGGGGGTCAAAGTCAAGGAGGTCGGCCACCTCCAGGGCGAGGAGCGTATGGGTGAACACGTCCCCCTCCGGGTGGTACTCGGGCGATTGGGGCACCCCCTTCAGCGCCTCGATCTCTGGGAGCACATGGGGAAGGAGCTCGAGCTCGGACAGGAGCAAGATGCCCTGATGGGAACGGGGCGTTGCGAGTATACGCAAAAGTTCGTCGCGGACCCTCTCACAGGAGATCTCTTCGATCTTCGCGGCGTGCCTTCGGATGGCGGCGCGTGTCTCCTCCTCGATCTCAAAGTCGAGCTGGCAGGAAAACCTCACCGCCCGTAGCATCCTGAGGTAATCCTCGGAAAAGCGTCTCTCCGGGTCCCCGATGGTGCGGATGATCCGGTCGGCAAGGTCAGAAAGCCCCCCCACGAGGTCGATGACCTCCCCCTCAGGGGTGGCGGCGAGGCCGTTCACCGTGAAATCGCGGCGCCTTACGTCCTCCTCAAGAGCCCCCCACCGGACCCGGTCCGGCCTGCGGCCGTCCGCATACCCCTCTTCCGTGCGGAAGGTGGCCACCTCGTACCCCCGGCCGTCCGGGGCGACGACCACCACCACTCCGAAGGACTCCCCCACGGTGAGGACCTTGCGGTCGGGGAACAGCCGGCGCACCTCCTTGGGCGGGGCGGAGGTGGCGATGTCCACGTCCTCGGGGGCGTAGCGCTTCCCTGAGCGGGAGGTGAGCAGGGCATCCCGCACCGCACCGCCCACGATCACGGCCCTATGCCCGGCTCCCTTAAGCCGGTTCAAGATCTCCCGCGCGAAAGGATGGGCGGCGTACAGCTTCTCCATGTCGATCCTCATCCGCCCATTATGGCCCACATCCCTTTTGCCGTGCATGGGCTAACGACGGGAGGCCGCCAGGGCCACCCCCAGGATGGCCACCGCCCCGCCCAAAAGGGAGAGCCCACTCGGCACCTCCCTCAGCCACCCCCAGGCGATCCCGATGGCGAGCACTGGATTCAGGTAAAGGAAGCTCGAAAGCCGGGAGGCGGAAAGTTTGGAAAGACCGTAAACCCACAATGCATAGGCGATGCCACCCGGGAACGCGCCGAGATAGGCAACCGCAGCGATGGCCTCGGCCGGGGCCGTGCGCAAAGAGGAGACAAGCCCAGGGGCGAAGAAAAGCAAGGGCAATGTTCCGGCCCAGACCACGTAGGTGGTGAAGACGAGTGGCGGATAGCGGACGATGTACTTTTTCTGGAGCACGGTGTAGAGACTCGTCGAGATGGAGGCAAGGACGATCACCAGGGCCCGCGACTCAAGCCGAAAGGCCTGCCCCTCACCCAGCGTGATCAACCCCACCCCGAGAAAGCCGATCACGATCCCCAGCCACCCAAGAGGTCTCAGCCGCTCCCCAAGCATCCAGGCGGCTAAAAGCGCGGTGAACATGGGGGCGGAGGCGATGAGCAGGCTCGCCGCCCCGGCGGTGACCACCACCTCCCCCCAGTTGAGGCAGAGGTGATACACGGTTATCCCAAGGAGGCCCAAAAGAAAGATCACCGGAAGATCCCGCAGCCGAGGGAGGGGTGGCCGCCGGAACATGATCAGAAGCCCCAAAGTAGCCGAGGCAAACAGGAACCTGAGGAGCGCAAGTTCCCCAGGGGGAAAGGCAGAAAGGGCGCTCCTGATCCCGGCGAAGGCCGAGGCCCAGAAAAGAAGCATGGCGGCCACCGCCGCCCAGATCCGCACGTCCAGTCGCCCCTGTTTCATGCGAAACCCGATTTTACCCAAACGGCAGAAATCAGAGCGGACTTTGCGGCCTGTTTTGAAAAAAGCGGTGTACCTTGGGCTTGCAGTCCCAAACGGGCGAGGCTAGGATTCCCGGAGGTGACGGCTATGGAGCACGAGCTACTTAGGGACGCCAAGGCCCACATGGAGAAGACCCTGGAGGTGCTCAAGTCGGAGCTGGCCAAGGTGCACACGGGGCGGGCCAATCCGGCCCTGTTGGAGGACGTGATGGTCGATTACTACGGCTCCCCCACCCCGCTCAAGCACCTGGCCAACATCGTGGCCCCGGACCCGGACATGATCGTGGTCCGCCCGTTCGATAGGTCCCAGATCGGGGCCATCGAGCGGGCCATCCTGGCCGCGGACCTGGGCCTCAACCCCCAGAATGACGGGCAGATCGTGCGGGTTAAGGTACCCCGGCTAACCGAACAGCGCCGGAATGAACTGGTAAAAATCATCCGGGCCAAGGGGGAGGAGGCCAAGGTGGCCTTGCGCAACATCCGCCGGGACGTCCGCGAACGCCTGGAGGATCAGAAGAAGGAAGGGGCCATCTCCGAAGATGACTTCTTCCACCTCCGGGACGAGCTGGACAAGCTCACCCAGGATTATGCGAAACGGGTGGACGGGCTCGTTGAGAAAAAAAGCCAGGAGATGCGCACCCTGTGAGGCGGGATCTCTTTAAGGCCTCTTTGGTAGGCCTTCCTGAAGCTTTTGGGGTCGGTATTCTATTGGCATTGGGCCTGGCGGCCACCTCCCCGGCTTGGAGTGGCGGGGTGCTGCTCGGGCTTACGGCCGTGGCGGCCGGGCGCCTGGTGGGCGTCCTGTTCCTGGGGACCCTGCCCCGGGGAGGGCGCGTGGGCCTCGCTGCCGGGCTGATGGGCGCAGCACGCCTGTTTTTGATGGCAAGCATAGCAGTGGGCGGGATCTGTTTGGGCCTGCCCCCCTTGGCCCTGGCAGTGGGCCTTGCCTTGCCCCCCCTTGTGCTCTGGGCCAAGGTGATTATCCTTCGCAAGTCGTCATGTCAGGGGAGCTAGGCAAGAAGCTCATCCTCCACTTCCGGATGGGGGGGATGGACATCGCCTTCGATCTTGCGGTCATGGCGGTGGCCGTGGGGGTCACCCTGCTGCTCGTGCTCCTTTCCTGGTGGCTCCGCCGGGGGCTGCCGCAGGATCCGGAGGCTCCGCCCACCCGGCGAGCGGCCCTGCTGGCAATCGCCATGGAGCTTGCGGAGACGCAGCTTTTGGGAGGCTATCCCAAGCGGCTGGCGCGGGAGCTTTTGCCGCTTGTCACCACGATCTTCCTGTTCGTGCTGTTCTCCAACTGGGTCAGCATCCTCCCCATCCCCTACATCGCTTCCCCCACCCAGGACATCAACGTCACCTTCGGCCTGGCCCTGATGGTATACACCATGGTCCACGTGTACGGGGCCAAGGAGCGGGGTCTGAAGAAGCACCTGAAGAGCTATCTTGAGCCGTACCCGTTTCTTCTGCCCATGAACCTGATCGGGGACTTCGGGCGGACACTATCGCACGCGTTCCGTCTGTTCGGAAATATTTTGGGAGGAGCGATCCTCACCGCCATCGTGCTCGATCTGGCGGGGAAGGCCATGCGGGTCCCCGTGCTGGCCCCGGTCGCCTTTCTGGGGGGGGTGTCCGTGGGGACGCTTCTGAACGCCTGGTTCGGCCTGTTTGTTGGGGCAATACAGGCGCTTGTGTTTGCGCTTTTGGCTTCGGCGTACATTAATGTCGCCGTGGAGTGAAGGAGGTATGAGATGACAGGAGCGGACATCATCGCGGCGGCCAAGTATCTGGCCGCGGGGTTCTGTATGGCGCTGGGGGCCATCGGCCCGGCCATCGGCGAGGGCATCGTTGCCGCCCATGCCCTGGACGGGATGGCCCGCCAACCGGAGATGGAGGCCTCGCTTCTTAGGACGATGATCATCGGCCAAGCGATCACTGAGTCCACCGGGATCTATTCCCTCGTGGTGGCCATCATCCTCATCTTCGTGGCCTAAGGGGGAAAAGTGAAACTGGAGTGGGGGACCATCGTAAAGAGCATCAACTGGACCTTCGTCTTCAACCTGATCAACTTCGCCCTGCTCCTGTGGCTGCTCAAGCGCTTGCTCTACAAGCCTGCCCTAAGATGGCTCGACGCCCGGCGGGCCCGGGAGGAGGAGCGCCTGCGGACGGCCAAGGAGGCCGAGGAGCAAGCCAAGGCTTTGATAAAGGAGCAGGAGGAGCGCCTCGCCCAGGCCAACCGCCGGGCCCAGGAGATCTTGTCCGCCGCCGAGGCCCAAGCCCAGGAGATGTTGAAGGCGGCGCGGGAGGAGGCCCGTGTCCAGGCCCAGGTGATCCTGAAGGAGGCCGAAGAGGCAGCGGCCCGGGAGGTGGAGGAGGCCTTGGCCAACCTCAGGCGGGCCTACGCCGACCTGGTCATCCTGGGGGCGAGCAAGGTGCTGCAGCGCGAGGTGCGCCCCGAGGACCACCAGCGGCTGATCTCCGAGCTGGCCCAGAGGATCGATGCCCGACTTCTCTCCTGACCCATGGCCCAGGAAACCGTGGCCAAGCGGTATGCCGAGGCCCTATACGAGCTGGCCGGGAAGGAAGGCTTGGAGGACCGGATCGGGGGGGAGCTGGCCCGGCTGGAGGGGCTGTGGAGGGCCCTGCCAGAGCTGGAGAAGTTTCTGGTCCACCCTCTCATCCCCCGGGAGGCGAAGGAGCGGGTGGTGGAAGCGCTGACCGAGGGGATGCATCCTTATGTGCACAACCTGCTCCTCTTGCTGGTGAGGAAGGGGCGGGTGGCCCTGCTCCCCCTGATAGGGGACCAGTTCCTGGAGGCGGGGGAGGAGCAGGGGAAGCTGGTGCACGTGCTGCTCCGGGTCGCCCGGGACCTATCGGAGGGCGAGCTCTCCCGGCTGCGGGCCCGCCTGGAGAAGGCCCTGGGGAAGCCGGTGGCCCTGTCCCTGGAGCGAGCGCCGGAGCTGTTGGCCGGGGCGGAGCTTGTGATAGCAGGAAGGCGCCTGGACGCCTCGGTGCGGGGCAAGTTGGCGCGGCTGGCCGCCGGCCTTAAGGGGTGAGACATGGCGAGGAGAGACGAGATCGCCGCGATCTTAAGGGAACAGATAAAGAACCTGGGGGCGGACCTTGAGATGGAGGAGGTCGGCGTGGTGGTGGAGGTAGGGGACGGGATCGCCCGCGTGTGGGGGCTCAGGTCCGCCGTGTCCTCCGAGCTCCTCCGCTTCCCCGGGGATATCTATGGCCTCGTCCTCGACCTCCAGGAGGACTCGGTGGGGGTGGCCCTCCTGGGGCCTGACGAGGCCATAAAGGAGGGGGACGAGGTCCGGCGCACCGGCCGGGTGCTCCAGACCCCAGTTGGGGAGGGGTTCCTCGGCCGGGTGGTGGACCCCCTGGGCCGGCCTTTGGACGGGGGCCCGGAGATCGAGCCCGCCGGCTACAGAAAGACCGATGAGAAGGCCCCCGGGGTGATCGCCAGAAAGCCGGTGGATACCCCCCTTCAGACCGGGATCAAGTGCATCGACGCCCTCACCCCCATCGGCCGGGGCCAAAGGGAACTCATCATCGGCGACCGCCGCACCGGAAAGACCGCCATCGCCGTGGACACCATCATCAACCAAAAGGGGCAGGACGTCTTCTGCATCTACGTCGCCATCGGCCAAAAGTCCTCCACCATCGCCAAAGTGGTGGATGCCTTCAAGCGGTATGGGGCCATGGAGTACACCATCGTGGTGGCCGCCGCGGCCGAAGACCCCGCCCCCTTGCAGTACATCGCCCCCTACGCCGGTTGTGCCATGGGGGAGTATTTCCGCGATCGGGGGCAGGACGCCCTGATCGTCTACGACGACCTTTCAAAGCACGCGGTGGCCTACCGAGAGATCTCGCTCCTTCTCAGGCGGCCGCCGGGGCGGGAGGCCTACCCCGGGGACATCTTCTACACCCACTCCCGGCTCCTTGAGCGGGCGGCCAGGCTTTCGGACGAGCACGGAGGGGGATCCCTCACCGCCCTCCCCATCGTGGAGACCAAAGCCGGCGACATCACCGCCTACATCCCCACCAACCTCATCTCCATCACCGACGGGCAGATCTATCTGGAAAGCGATCTTTTCAACAAGGGGCAGCGGCCGGCGATGAACGTAGGGCTTTCGGTGTCCCGTGTCGGTGGTGCGGCCCAGATCCCGGCCATGAAGGAGGTGGCAGGGCAGCTCAGGCTGGAGCTCGCTCAGTACCGGGACCTGGCGGCGTTCGCCGAGTTCGCCCAGGAGCTGGATGAAGCATCCCAGGCCCAGCTCGCCCGGGGGGCCCGGGTCATGGAGATGCTGAAGCAGCCCCAGTACCAGCCGATGCCGGTGGAGGAGCAGGTGGCCGCCCTGTACGTGGCCGTCTCGGGGTACCTGGACGACCTCCCGGTGGAGGCGGTAGGGAACTTCGAGCAGCGGTTCCTGGCCTATCTCAGGGAGGAGCATCCTCAGGTCCTTGCGGAGCTAGCGCGGGAGCGGCACATGACCGATTCCGTCCGGGAGGGGCTGGAGCGGGCGGCCAAGGCGTTCAAGGAATCCTTCCGGGCGTGAACCGTGATCCGTGATCCGTAAACCGTGATCGGTGATCCATGGTGAGAAATTTTGAGAAGACCCGGAAAGAGGATTGGAACCGAGTGAGGCTGGCCATCCCAGCAAGTGACCCATGCCAGGGGTCAACCCGGTTTGTGGCTCCCGGACAGCGGTTCACGGCTAACGGATCACGGATAACGGTTTACGGGTAATGAACCATGGCGAAGAAAACGAGGCAGATCCTGCGGCGCATCCAGAACGTGCGCCACGTGCGCCAGATCACAAAAGCGATGTATGCCATCGCCGCAACGCGAGTGATCCAGCGCAAGCGCGCCCTGTTTTCCGCCCGCCCGTTCGGGGAGGAGTCCGAAAGGACCCTGGCTGAGCTCTGGGCGACAGCGAAGAGCGAGGGGATCGAACACCCCTTCTTCGTGAGGCCTGAGCACGGGGGCGCCGCCGTGCTCGTGGTGAACTCAGACCGGGGCCTGTGTGGCCGCTATGTGGGGGACATCAACCGAGCTGCCCTGGAGCTCGTCCAGGAAAAGGAGGAGGTACGACTCCTCTTAGGGGGGGAGAAGGCCTACCGCTTCTTCCGCCAGCGGCCTTGGCCCATCGACGAAAAATACCTCCACGCCTATGAGCGCCCGAATCTAGCGGTGGCACGCCGCATACTGGACGACGTGCTGGCGCTTTACGGGAAAGAGGTGGGCGAGGTGTGGGCGGTCTACATGGAGTTCCGGGGGGAACTCGTGCAGCGGGTCAGGGTGGAGCGCCTGCTCCCCTTGGAACTCCCCGAACTTAAGGCGAAGGATCTCATTCGGGAGCCGGAACTTCCGCAGCTTTTGGAGGAGGCGGGCCGCCTTCACCTTTTGGGGAGGATCCTCCTGATCCTCCTTGAGGCCAAGGCCTCCGAGCAGGCCATCCGGAGGCAGACGATGAAGGCGGCCACCGACAACGCCGACGAGCTTATAGAGAAGTTGACCTTGCTTTACAATAAAGCTCGTCAGCATGGGATCACGGCGGAACTCGCCGACATCATGGGCGGGGCGGAAGCGCTCAGGGAGGCAAGATGAACAAGGAACCAGTGGCGGAAGGTTGGATCACGGCGATTCGGGGCCCGGTGGTGGACGTGCGCTTCCCCCGGGGGCATCTGCCGGCCCTGAAGCAGGCCCTGCTCGTGCCCCGGGAGGAAGGCGATGACCTTGTGCTGGAGGTGGCCCAGCACCTGGGGGACTCCGAGGTGCGGGCCATCGCCATGGACTCCACCGATGGCCTTAAGCGGGGGGACAAGGTGCTGGACACCGGCGGCCCCATCACCGTGCCGGTGGGCCCGGAGACCTTGGGGAGGATGTTTGACCTTGTGGGGAACCCCATCGACGAGCAGCCCCCGCCCGAGGCCAAGAAACGCTACCCCATCCACCGCGAGCCGCCGGAGCTCTCCGACCTGTCGGTGGAGGACGAGGTCCTGGAGACCGGGATCAAGGTGATCGACCTCATCGCCCCAATCCCGAAAGGGGGAAAAGTGGGCCTGTTCGGCGGGGCCGGGGTGGGCAAAACCGTGCTCATCATGGAGCTCATCCGGGCCATCGCCTACGAGCATAAGGGGTTTTCCGTGTTCGCCGGGGTGGGGGAGCGCTCCCGGGAAGGGAACGAACTGTACTTGGAGATGAAGCGGGCCGGGGTGCTCCCCAACACGGTGCTGGTTTATGGGCAGATGAACGAGCCCCCGGGGGCCAGGTTCCGGGTGGGCCTCTCCGGGGTCACCATGGCCGAGTACTTCCGGGACGAGGAAGGAAAGGATGTGCTCCTCTTCATCGACAACATCTTCCGGTTCGCCCAGGCAGGATCGGAGGTTTCGGCCCTGCTTGGGCGGATGCCCTCCGAGGTGGGTTATCAGCCGACGCTCGCCACGGAGATGGCAGAACTCCAGGAGCGGATCACCTCCACCCACCGGGGCTCCATCACCTCGGTGCAGGCAGTGTACGTCCCGGCCGACGACCTCACGGATCCTGCCCCGGCCACGGTGTTCGCGCACCTGGACGCCACCATCACCCTGACCCGGGAGCTAGCGGAGAAGGGGATCTACCCCGCCGTGGATCCCCTGCAATCCGACTCCCGCCTCATGGACCCCCGGGTCCTTTCCCGGGAGCATTACGAGGTGGCCCAGAGGACGAGGGCGATCCTGCAGCGCCATCAGGACCTGCAGGACATCATCGCCATCATGGGGATGGAGGAGCTCTCCGAAGAAGATCAGACCATCGTCATGCGGGCCCGCAAGATCCAGAGGTTCATGGCCCAGCCGTTCCACGTGGCCGAGCACTTCACCGGCCGCAAGGGCGCCTATGTCCACATCGAGGACACGGTCCGGGGGTTCAAGATGATCTGCGACGGGGAGCTGGACGACATCCCGGAGCAGGCGTTCTATATGAAGGGCACCATCGACGAGGTACTGAAACGGGCCAAGGGGTAGCGGTGTGGCTTCCCTAAAGGACGGACGACCTCTACGACAAATCTGCTGACGTACCGGTATGCGGGGAGGATCTCCTGCACCGCAACGAGCAGGTAGGGTTCGCGCTGGTGGAACGCAGGCAGACGGCCGCTCCGACGTATTACGCCCGGGACGCACTACGACAGAGCTGTGCTCATGTCCCAGAGCGCTGAGCGGCTCAAGCAGGAGGCCTGGCCACCGGCACAAGCAAAGATCAGCTTGACTTCCCCTGCTTTTTCTCTTCCCTCTTCAGATACTGGAGGATCGCCTCCACTACCATGTAGTTCACCGATCGGTCCTTGGCCCGGGCCAGCTTCCGCAGCTTCGTGAGCACTTCCATCCCACCCTTAGACGGCGGGATGTAAAGCGAAAGCTTGGCCGTGTTCTTGGCCGCTTGGCTTTTCGGTCTGGGCATGTTTCACCCCTCCTTCATCACGTTTTCGGAGATAGCATAGCATGATCTGGTTCCCTTGTCTAGAGTAACTCCCATAATGAGTGCGATCAATTCACTGGAAGCATTGTTCTTATGAGTTGTGTCTTGTATAGTCCGGCCTATGTTCGTACCTTAAGGACCATGGAGAAAGCGGTGCCTAAGCTTTTCCTCGGGGAGGGAGCCGAGCAGATGGCCAGGGAACACGCCAAAACCCTCCTCGGAGCGCCGCCGGCGGGGCATCCTGATCTTTTCGCCGTCACCCCGGAAGGGGCGAGCATCGGGATCGATCAACTGCGGGAGGCGATCTGGTGGACCCGCTACGCCCCGGTTCGCGCCCCCCATAGGGTGGTGCTGATCGGGCCAGCGGAGCGCCTTTCCCATGAAGCTGCAAGTGCCCTGCTCAAATCGCTGGAAGAAGCTCCGGCCTATCTCACATTCATCCTCTACGCTTCTTCTCCTGATCACCTCTTGCCCACGGTGCGCTCCCGCTGTGCCCTGGTCTGGGCCGAACCCCCACGGGAACTTTGGAGAAAGAAGCTGCATGCCGCCGGCTACACCGATCAGGAGATCGATTTCCTCCTTGAGTTCATCCAAAACGAAGAAGACATCCATTTCTTTACCGAAGCCCGCAGGGTCCCACGCTCGGAATGGGAAGAGGCAAAGCGCGAGGTGGATGGCCTCCCGCTTCTGGAACTGGCCGACAGGTTTTGCGCCTGCGCAGCGGATCCGATCCGACGGCGTGTCGTGGCAGCGGCGATCGCCATGCAGCTTCCCAACTCGGCAGGAGATGAAATCCTGCTTGCCGCCGAGCGACTAGCCCGGGGCGGAAGGGAAGCCGCCCTGACTTTCCTAAGGGAGTTGTTACACTTCTTGCTCAGAGACGCTCCCCAGGGCGCGTTTCCCGTCCCGCCCGAGCGGTTGGCCGCGTGGGCGAAAAAGGTATCGCTTGCCCGTGGGGAACTTGAGGCCAACGTTAACGTTAAACTTCTGCTCGAGGTGATTCTCCTTTGGCCGAAAAAAGGCTGAAGGCGCTGGTGCGCCGATACGGTCCTCAACCGGAAGTCCATCTTTCGGTATGGGGGGGCATCGTAGGACGAACTGGCCAAATCTGGATCGAGGACGACGGCCGTGGTGTGTGGCTTGTCCAGGTCCTTCGCTCCCCGGTGCACGAGCAAGGTGAGCCCGAAGGCACACTCCTCCGGCCAGCCAATGATGGCGATCACAAGCGGTTTAGGGAATGTGAGTCGGAGGTCCCCGGCCTCATCTCCCGAGCCCAGACCCGGACTTGCGCCCAGGGCCTGCCCATGCGGTTTGTTTCGGGGGAGTTAGACCTCAAGCGGCGTTTCCTTAGGCTGTACTTCACCGCTCCAGGCAGGGTTGACTTCCGAGACCTGTTGCGGGACCTAAGCAAGGAGCTCAAGCTGCGCATCGAGTTCCGTCAAGTAGGGCCCCGGGATGCGGCCCGCCTCCTGGGAGGTCTGGGACCATGTGGACGCCCGCTTTGCTGCCGCTCTTTCCTGAGGCAACTCCGCCCCATCCCCCTGGAGCTCGCCTTCGACCAACAGCTATTCTTCTCCCCCGAACGGATCACCGGGTGCTGTGGTCGCCTCATGTGTTGTTTGGCTTACGAGCACGCTCAATACCTAGAGGCGCTCCGGGGGCTGCCCAAGGTGGGGGAAAAGATCGTCCTGGAAGGGCGAAAAGGGAGGGTGGTGGGGATAAACATCTTCCGCAACACCCTGACCTTGGCCTGGGAGGACGGAAGCCGAGGGGAGGTCCAGTGGGAGAAGCTCAACTCGAACTCGGAGCCGGAAGCCCCTCCACCTGAACCGTCTGGGTAGGAAAGGCGAACTCGATCCCCGCCTCCTCAAACCTGCGCTTGATCTCCAGGTTGATCTCCTCCGTGGCCTCGAGGAACTTCTGGTAGGCCGTGTACTTACACCAGTGGATGACGAGGATGTTCAAGGAGTAGGGGCCGAACTCCTTAAAATAAACCCAATAGTTCTCCGTGCTGGGATGCCCCGCCAGGATCTCCCGCAGGATCCTAAGGGCCTCCTGGACCTTTTCATAAGGGGTGCCGTAGGTGATCCCCACCGTGTACATGTTCTTGATGGTGGGACGCTTGGCGATGTTGTTGATCTTCGCATTGGCCATCAAGCGGTTGGGGACGGAGACGACCGTACCGTCCAGGGTGCGAATGCGGGTTGAGCGGAGGCCCACGGCCTCCACCGTGCCGTCGACGTCCTCAAACTGCACCCTGTCCCCTACCTGACAAGGTCGGTCCACCAGGAGGGCCAGGGCCCCGATGAAGTTGGACAGCGTCTCCTGGGCCGCCAGGGCCACCGCCAACCCCCCGATCCCAAGGCCTGCAAGGAGGCTCGATACGTTGTACCCCAGGTTTTGAAGCACCAGGAGCACCCCCACACCCCATAGGAAGGCCTTGGTGACTTTCCTTAAAATGGGGATCACCTGGTCGTCCAACCGGCCTTCCGTCCGCTTGGCACGCTCGGCCCAAAGAGCAAACAGCACATCGGCGACCTTGGAAAGCCCGTAGATGACAAGGAAAGTGGTGATGGCTACGAACAGCCCCCGGATGACGGCCCCCGCGCCCTCGGGGATCACGAACACCTTCAAGCCCCCCCACAGGGCGAGGACGAAGATCATCGCCCCAAGCGGACGCCGCCCCAGTGCCCGCAGCGTCTCCCTTACGCGCTCCTCCCCCAACTTGCGCCGGGAAAGCAGTACTTCCCAAAGGCGCCTCAGCGCAAGGTGAACCAGGGCCGCCCCCAAAAGGATCAGGAAGAACGCCCCGTACTGCCAAAGCTCATTGCCCAGGAATTTGTAGTGCCAGATGCTCATGGCGTCTCCTCAACCACCTCGAGCCGGGCCTTGCGGAGTCGACCAAGCCTCGCCCTAGGGAGGGTGAGCTCGGCCAGCCCCTCCCCACCCACCCACTCCACCCCCTGAAGGTCGCCGAGCCTCGAAAGAAAAGGGATGAGATCCCCTCGCCCCTGGGGGATCCGCACGTGCACGCGGGCGAAGTGCCCCGTCAGCATCACCGATAGCTCCTCCTTAAGCGCGTCCATGTTCGTCCCAAAAAGTGCGGATACGGCCACCGAAGGGGCGACCTCAAGCCTGAGCCGGGAGAGCAAGGCTTCCTGATCCGGAGTCCGCACCTGGTCCACCTTGTTCAGCACGTACAGCTGGGGCGGAAACGGTGCATCGCCGAACACCTGTTCCGCCAACACCTCCCTCACTGCAGCGAGGTGCTCAAGGACGAACGGGGACGAAGCATCAAGCACGACGAGCAAAAGGTCCGCTTCCCTTACCGACTCCAGGGTGGCGCGGAAGGCGGGGATGAGCTGGTGGGGGAGCCGGCGGATGAACCCCACGGTATCGGCGACCAAAGCCCAACGCCCACCTGGGAGCACGGCCCGCCTGACCCGTGCGTCCAAGGTGGCAAACAGCTTGTCCTCCACCAGGACATCCGCCCCGGTGAGGGCTCGAAATAGCGTGGATTTGCCGGAGTTGGTGTAGCCCACGATGGCCACCTGGGGGACGCCGAGCCCTCTCCTGCGCTTGCGCCTAAGCTCCCTCACCCGATCGGCGTCGGAAAGGCGCCTCCGGATGGCTTGAATGCGGCGCTTGACCTTCCGGCGGTCCTGCTCCAGGCGGGTTTCCCCTGGTCCACGGGTGCCGATGCCGCCCCCGGGATCGGTGAGGGCCTTACCCCAACCCCTGAGGCGAGGCAGAAGGTACTCAAGCTGGGCCAGCTCCACGGCCAGTTCGGCCTCCTTGGTTCCGGCCCGCTGGGCGAAGATGTCCAGGATCACCTGGGACCGGTCCACCACCTTGAGGCCGGTGGCCTCCTCCAGGTTGCGGGCCTGAGCAGGCGTAAGCTCGTCCCCCATCACCAGTACGTCCGCCGAAAGGTCTCTAGCAAGGGCGGCGAGCTCCTCCACCTTCCCCCGACCGACGAAGGTGGCGGGATCCGGCCGGGCCCGCCGCTGGACCACCTTGGCCAGCACCTGTGCTCCTGCGGTCCGCACCAGGGCGGCGAGCTCCTCCAGCAGTTCTTCATCCTCCCAAGAGGTCCGGCCCGGAGGGAGGACCCCCACCAGGATGGCCCGCTCGGCCTCGTAGAGGCGGGCCCTACGCCCAAGGTAATCCTCGATCAAGGGTAGGTATTTTCCTTTTCTTCCCATATCTGTGCTCCCAACTCCCCTAGCTTGGCCGCAAGTCCTTCGTAACCGCGGTAAATGTGGTCTGTGCCCTCCACCTCCGTGGTGCCCCTGGCGGCAAGGCCCGCAAGCACCAAGGCAGCACCAGCTCGGATATCCGAGGCCGTAACCCGAGTTCCGGTCAGTCCCCCCACCCCCCGGATCAACAGGCTAGCCCCTTGACGCCGGATGGAAGCCCCCATTCTCAAAAGCTCCCCTACATGCCCGAACCGGTCCTCGAACACGCTCTCAGTCACCAGCGATTCTCCGTCGGCTAGGGAGAGGAAACTCACCATGGGGGGCTGAAGGTCCGTGGGAAAGCCGGGGTAGGGTCGGGTCTCAACCCCCACCCCTTGAGGGTCTCTCCCCATGACAACGCTCACCCAATCCTCTCCGCAGCTCACTTCCACCCCTGCTTCCTCCAATTTTACGAGCAAGGCAGCCAGATGCTCGGGGATGATCCCCTCAACCCGCACCTTCCCTTTCGTGATCGCTCCGGCAAGGAGGAAGGTACCGGCCTCGATGCGATCCGGGATGACGGCATGTCTTGCCCCGGAAAGCGCCCCTGTGCCCTGGACCACCACCCGATCATCCGCCCATCTTACACGAGCCCCGAGGGCGGAAAGGAGCCTGCTCAAATCCACGACCTCTGGTTCTCTGGCCGGATTGAGGATGGCCGTTTCGCCGGCGGCGAGAGCGCCGGCAAGGAGCAACTGTTCCGTCGCGCCCACCGAGGGGTAATCGAGGTACACCGTGCGGCCTTGGAGCTTGGGGGCGCGGGCATACACCCACCCCTCCTGGACCTCGAGTTCGGCCCCGAGGGCGGAAAGCCCCTTGAGGTGGAGGTCCACCGGGCGGGTGCCGATGGCACAGCCTCCGGGGAGGGGCACCTGCGCCTGCCCCAGGCGCGCAAGGAGCGGCCCCAGGACGAGGAAAGAGGCACGCATGCGCCTCACCAGTTCCTCGGGAGCCCGGGGAGAAAGGGGGCCGGGCTCGCGGATCAAAAGCCGTCCCTCCTCCCAAACCACCTCCTTGCCCAGCGCCCGCACAAGCTCGACGGCAGTCTCAACATCCCTTAAACAGGGGACATTTACAAGCTCAACGGGCTCAGGAGTCAACAGGGAAGCGAAGATAGCCGGCAAGGCAGCGTTCTTGGCCCCGGCGGCCCGAACGCTGCCGGACAGGGGCTGGCCACCTTGGATGATGATCATGGAAGAAGCTGCAGCGGGTTGATCGGCTCTCCGAACTTTCGGATCTCAAAATGCAGGTGGGGTCCTGTTGAAAGCCCCGTGTTCCCCGACAGGGCGACCACCTGTCCCACCTCCACAAACTGGCCCACATGCACAAGGATCCGAGAAAGATGCGCGTAGTAGGTCGAGTACCCATCTCCGTGATCGATGACCACAAGAAGGCCATAGCCCCCACGGGTCCCGGTCCAGGTCACCGTCCCCGGCGCGGCCGCATGCACCTCGGTGCCCTCCGGCACGGCCAGGTCGATGCCGGTATGGAAGTCCGGGGTCCCATAGATGGGGTGGGTGCGGGGACCGAAGGGGGAGGTGAGCCGCCCCCGCAGGGGCCAGATGAAGCGCGCCCCTTCTTCCCCCCCCAGCTCCAGCACCGCCGCTTGGGGTACGGAGCGGGGCTCCGGGATGAACAGGCGCTGCCCAGGGAGGGGCTCTCCGGAAAGCCCGTTGGCCTCTCGGATCTCCTCCTCAGCCACCCCGTAGGTGGCGGCGAGATCGGCCAGCGTCTGGCCGGGTCGGAGCGTGTGGAGCACCCCGCCCTGAGGAAGGACGAGCTCCTGCCCGGGGTAGAGAACCGAAGGGGTCGAAAGCCCGTTGCTCGCTACAAGGTAAGAAAGCGGGATTCCGTATCTATCCGCTACTGCGGCGAGCGTGTCCCCTGACTTGACCACATAGGTGCGGAAGTTGCCCCGCCCCAGCGTGGGTGGGAAGGAGAGCGGTCCCCCCAGGTCCTCCTGGGGAAGGAAGGGAAGAAAGATCAAGGGAAGAAGAAACAGGCCAAACAACACCGCCAGGGCAGCGTCCTTACTCACTGTTCATCAGCTCCAGGAACTGTTTGTTGGTGCTCGTCTGCTCCATCTTCTCTTTGATGAACATCAGCGCGGCCCCGGGATCCTCCATCTCGGAGATAAGCTTACGCAGGATCCATACCCGACGAAGGACATCTGGGGCAAGCAGGAGTTCCTCTTTTCTGGTGCCGGACTGGAGGAGATCGATGGCCGGGAACACCCGCCGGTTGGACAGGTCCCGGTTCAGCACCAGCTCCATGTTGCCCGTGCCCTTGAACTCCTCAAACACCACTTGATCGAGCCGTGAGCCCGTGTCGATAAGGGCGGTGGCGACGATGGTGAGGGACCCTCCTTCCTCGATGTTCCGCGCCGCACCGAAAAACTCCTTGGGCTTGTACAGGGCCGTGGGGTCGATCCCGCCGGAGAGGAGCTTGCCGGAAGGGGACACCGATAGGTTATAGGCCCGGGCGAGCCTGGTGAGGGAGTCCATGAGGATGACCACGTCATAACCCACCTCCACCAGCCTTTTGGCCTCGGAGGTCACGAGCTCAGCCACCCGGGTGTGGTGATGGGGCTCCATGTCGAAGGTGGCTGCCACTACCTCGGCATGCCGCACCGATCGGCGGAAGTCGGTAACCTCCTCCGGGCGCTCGTCCACAAGCAGGATCAGGAGGCGCACCTCGGGGTAGTTCTCCTCGATGCCAGCGGCGATGTGCTTGAGGAGAGTGGTCTTGCCGGCCTTGGGCGGGGACACGATTAGCCCCCGCTGCCCTTTGCCGATGGGGGCGAACAGGTCGATCATCCGGGTGGAGAACTCCTCCGGATCGTGCTCGAGGATGAACTGCTCGTCGGGGTGCAGGGGGGTGAGCTGCTGGAAATCGACGCGGCGCCGTACTTGTTCGGGATCGAGGTCGTTCACCGTCTCCACCCGAAGCAGGGCAAAGTAACGCTCGTCGTTCTTGGGAGGACGGACAAGCCCCCGCACGATGTCCCCATCCTTTAAGTTAAACCGCTTGATCTGGGAAGGGGATACGTAGACGTCGTGCCGGGAAGGTAGACAGGTCTTGCCCCGCAAAAAGCCGTAGCCGTCGGGCATGATCTCGAGCACACCCTCCGCCACAAGCTCCTGCTTCTCCGCCAAGGACCGCATGATCGCAAGCTGAAGCTCGTGGGGAGAGAGGTCCCCGGCACCGTCCAGACCGAGTTCCTCGGCAAGCCTTTGAAGCCCCTCCAAATCCATGTTCAGCACTTCTTGCATTTCCATCACCATCACCTCACTGGTAAAACCCTTGGGCGGCGAGCACCCCAAGCCCCCCTAGGTAACCCAAGAAAAGCAGAAACGAGGCCGGCTCTGGACCTCTCCAGATCTTGCCAGCCTTGACCTCTAGGGCTGCCACGGCGAAGGCGGCAAGCCCGATCCCCCAGGCGGCCACGAGCACGAGCGGCCAGGCGTCGGCCCCCAGTGCCCCCAAGATGGGGCGTCCGAACACAAGGTCGGCGAAGAATACCGTCACAACGTTGAACAAGTTGGAACCGAAGATGTCCCCGGCCAGGAGGTCGAACGCCCTCAGGCGCAGTGCCCCGACGGAAGCCGCCACCTCGGGAAGGGAGGTGGCCAATGCCACCAGGATGGCCCCCACCACCGACTGGGCGATGCCGGTGCCCTCGGCCACCACCTTGGCGGAGTAGGTCAAGGCCACGCCGGCGACCACGATCACCCCCGCGGAGAGGACGGCCAGGGCTGGAGCCCAGCCGAGCGCAAGGCCCGGCTCTGGCGGCACCCCCTTCTCCACCCGGAACTGGGCGTATACCGCCAGGAGGTAGAAGAGGAGTATGAGGAGGGAGATGAGGGAGATACGTCCCAGCCCCGGCCCCCCGCCCACGGCGATGGCCGCCAAAACGAGCGCCGTGAGGAGCACGGAACCGCTCGCGGAAAGGACGTGGGTGGAAGACAGGTGAGCGAAAAACGCGGTGCCGGAAAAAACCCCCATCAGCCCCAGGATGCCGAGGTTGAACGCGTTGGAGCCCAGGGCGTTGCCCACGGCGATCCCCGGGGCGTCGATCCCCCCCCCGGTCATGGTGGCCACAAGCTCGGGAAGGGACGTCACCACCGCCACCAGGATGAACCCGATCCAACCCTGGGAAAGGCCGGTGACCCGGGCTATACGATCAGCGGAGCGGACGAGGAGCTGGCCTGCCCAAAGGATGGCAAGGGCAGAGGCCGAGAAGACCAGCCACGCCCCGGTCACACCCCGCCCCCTTCCTCGATCATGCGCAGCCTCCTGGCGTGCCTTCCACCCTCGAACTCCGTGTTGAGGAAGACGTTTAGGATCTCCAAGGCCTGCCCCGGCCCCAACACTCGCCCCCCAAGGCAGAGCACGTTGGCGTTGTTATGGGCGCGAGCCTTACGGGCCATGTACTCGCTGGTGCACACGGCTGGACGCACACCGGGCACGCGGGAGGCCGCCAGGGCCATCCCGATCCCGGTCCCGCAGATGAGCACCCCCAGGTCCGCCTCCCCGGCAGCCACCAAGCGAGCCACCTTGAACGCGTAAATCGGATAGTCCGTGGATCCCTCGCTGTGGGTGCCCACATCCACCACCTCATGCCCGGCCAGACCCTGAGAGACGAGGACCTGCTTCAAAGAAAACCCCGCGTGATCCGCTCCGATGGCAACCTTCATCTAGATCTTCCTTAAAAGCGACCGCAAGATGTCCCAATACATGGAGAGGCGATCCACCACACCCGTGGTCAAGCCCCTCTTCTCTTCCTTCCGGACGTGGCTCACCCCCTCAAGCTCTACCTTCTTGTGTTTCCAGCCCTCTTTGAACGCAAGCTTGGTGAGCGCAGCCTCAACGCCGAACTCCATTTCCTCAACCGCCCCCCGCATCCTCTCCCACACCTTGCGGGACAGGACACGCTGCCCGGAAAGAAAGGGGGCTATCTTCATGGAAAGATCGGTCCCAGCCCGACCTTCCTTAAACACCCCGATCACGATCTCAGCGTCCCCTTCCCGATAGGCTGAAAGGAGCTTCTCGACGTGCTCGGGCCTGAGGCCAACCAGATCCGCGTCGAGAAACAAAAGCACATCGCCCTCCGCCACCCGCACGCCTGCATCCAAGGCAGCAGCCTTCCCTCGGTTCTCCGGAAGCCGCACCAGCTTGACCCCGAAGCGGCGTACGACCTCCGCCGTACCATCCGTGGATCCGTCATCCACCACTACGATCTCGTCAACCGATTTGGCGGCACGCAAGGGGGCGAGCACAGCACCGATTCTTTCGGCTTCGTTGTACGCTGGAATTACAGCTGAAACTTTCATGGAAATGGAACGCGGTCTTAGCGCAAATGCAGTATAGCACGAAGCGGAAGAGAAATCAACCCAGATGTTGCGGGGGCCGCCACCAAGACACGAACACATCCATCACGGAAGATGCAATCAAATTATCTCCACGCGTAGGAGCTGTTTTACCTTTCCAACCAGCGCCTCTGGATCGGCGGGAGAGGTGGCGCGTAGTCCATCGGCCCTTCGCTCAAGCTCCACCTTCCCCTTTTCCAAGGAGCGAGGCCCCACCACCACCATGAGGGGGATGCCGATAAGCTTCGCATCGTGGAACTTCTCCCCGGGGTTTTGGAGCCGGTCGTCGAGCAGGACCTCAAAGCCGGCCTGGTCCAGGCGGGCAGCGATCGCCTCCCCCAGCTCGCGTTGGCGCTCCTTGGGATCAAGCACCGTCACGACCACCTGAAAGGGGGCCACGGAGACTGGCCATATAATCCCCTCCTCGTCGTGGTGTTGTTCAACCACCGCGGCCACGATCCTGGAGATGCCGATTCCATAACAACCCATGATCATGGGATGGGCTTCGCCCCGCTCGTCCAGGAAGGTGGCCCCCAGGGCCTGGGAGTACTTGACCCCCAGCTGGAAGATCTGACCCACCTCGATCCCTCGGCGGATGGACAAGGGGGCTCCGCAGCCAGCACAGGGGTCGCCGCAGGCGACCCGGTGAAGATCGAGGTACCGATCCACCCGAAAGTCCCGGTCGGGTTTAGCGCCCACGTAGTGATGATCCACCTGGTTGGCACCTACCACCGCTGAGGGGAGGTCGCGTACCGCTTCATCCGCCCAGATGGGGAGCGAAAGTCCGATCGGCCCCAGGAATCCAAACGGTGCACCGGCCAAGCTCTCCGCCTCCTCAGCGTCATCCACCCGCCGCAGGGAGGAATCACCCGTGGCTTCGATGAGTTTGGCCTCCTCAAGCTCCTGGTCCCCACGCACTAAAACGGCCATGGGGCCAGCCCGCCCCACGTACAGGAAGGTCTTCACCACCTGCCGCGGGTCCACCCCCAGGGAGGACACGAGCTCCTCCACCGTGCGGACCCCGGGGGTGGGAATGAGCTTGAGCTGGCCCTCCTCCCCGGGTGGGGGAGCAGGGGGACGGCTACGAGCAACCTGACGGTTGGCAGCGTAGCCGCACGACTCGCACAGGACTACCTCTTCCTCCCCGCTTTCCGCCAAGGCCATGAACTCATGCGATACCGGACCCCCCATGAGCCCTGAAGGTGCCTCCACCACCACTATCTTAAGTCCGCAGCGCACGAAGGCTCGCAAGTAAGCGTCGTACATGGCCCGGTAGGTCTCCTCCAGGGATTCCCAGGATGAGTGGAAGCTGTAGGCGTCCTTCATGACGAACTCCCGGGCCCGCATTACCCCGTACCGGGGTCTGATCTCGTCCCGATATTTCTCGCCGATTTGATACAGAAGCAAAGGCAAATCCCTATACGAACGTATCTCCCGGGCAGCAAGTTCGGTAAATACCTCTTCGTGGGTGGGTCCGAGGGCGAACCCCTGCCCTTTCCTGTCCCTGAGCTTGAACATCTCCGGGCCGAAGTCCTCCCAGCGGCCGGTGCGCCGCCACAGCTCTTCCGGCTGAAGCACGGGCATCCTGAGCTCTATTCCCCCCGCTGCGTTCATCTCCTCCCGCACGATGGCCTCGACCTTCCTCAAGACCCGAAGGCCGAGCGGGAGGAACTCGTAGATCCCGGCGGCGAGCTTGCGGATGAGCCCGGCCCGGAGCATGAGCCGATGGCTGGGAAGATCAGCCTCGGCAGGCTCTTCCTTCCAGGTGGGAAGCAAATACCTGCTCCA
Organism: uncultured Thermotogaceae bacterium; assembly: GCA_964448595.1. GTDB lineage: Bacteria > Bipolaricaulota > Bipolaricaulia > Bipolaricaulales > Bipolaricaulaceae > 64-32. The sequence continues at coordinate 15,679 of CAYUWL010000001.1, read as the reverse complement.
ACGAACATAGGCCATGATGGGGTTTAGGTTAGCTGAAAAGCCTGCGCAGGGCAAAGGAAAGGGCCTCGGCCGTGGGGACCACCTCGGCCCGCACAGGGAGCTCAGAGAGGAACCGCTCCCCATAGGGGCGCAAGGCTGCCCGCACATCGGTGATCACGATGGCTCCTCGGTCCTGCGGGGTACGCACCAGCCGCCCCACCCCCTGCCTGAGCTTGAGCAGGGCCCGGGGCAGGAAAAGGAGCCAAAAGGGGTCCTCCCCTCGGGCCGCCATGCGGGCTGCCTCGGCCTGGGCCACAGGATCGGTGGGAACGGGGAAGGGAAGGCGCGTGATGAACAGCAGCTCAAGCTCCTCCCCAGGGAGGTCAACCCCTTCCCACAAGGTATCCAGCCCGAGGAGCACCACCGGGGGCGGATGGTTGCGGAACGCGGAGAGGAGCTGCTCCCTCTCCCCGTCCACCCCCTGAGCTAACACTGGGACGCCGGTCAGGCGGGCGCGGGTGGCAAGGAGAAGCCGTCTTGATGTGAACAGGGCCAGGGCCCGACGCGGAACCGCCTCCAGGGCACTTCTCAACAGGCAGGCCAAGGCTTCCGGATAAGCACCGTCATCCGGATGCGGGAGCCCGGAAAGCACAAACGCTCGCACCCCCTCGTAGGGAAAGGGGGAGGGCCAGCGGCGGAAGTCCAAGCGCTCCTCTGGAATCCCCAGCTCCCGGACCAAGTGCCGGGCGTCCTTTCCCACGGCCAAGGTCGCCGAGGTCAAAACGGCCGCCCGGAGCCTGGGCCACAGGGCATCCTTCACCAAGGGCGCCAGCTCCACAGGGCTCGCATGCAAGGCGGGGAAGGCTGGTCCTCGTCCATACCAGTAAACGTAATCGTCCGCCTCCGGCCAGAGGAGGGCCTTTATCAGCTCGGCAAGTCGGCCGGCCTCAAGGGAAACGGCCTTGGCCCTCTCCCGTTCCTCCTCGGGAAGCCTCTCGGCCAGCCTTCCCAGGGCCTGGGCAAGCCCGAAAAGCGAAGCGATCAAAGCATCTCCAAGTACGTGAACATCCTTGAAAACACCTGCGTCATAGCGCACAGGCCCCTGCGGGATCAGGCGTTCAAGAGCCGCCCAAAGCTGTCGGTGCGAGGAGGCCACCTGCTTCCAAACGCCAGCCAGTTCTCCTGGGTCCAAGGATTTTTCCCACTGGGGAAGCAGCCCTCCCCTGCCCCGCCGCAGCTCCCGAAGCAGCCGGGGCACGGAAAGGGGGGTAAGCTCAAGGCTAAAGGCGTCGCGCAGCGCCTCGGGAAGGCCATGGGCCTCGTCCACCACCAGGTATTTGTAATCGCCGAGCACCTTGCCCCCTAAGGCCAGATCAGCCGCAAGCAGCGCATGGTTCACCACCACCAAAGCCGCCTGGCGCGCCCGCTCCCTGGCCCGGCGTGAGGGACACCGGTGGAAGAATGGACAGGCCGGCCCACCACAGCGAAAGGGAACGTCCCGCACCTCTGAAAGCAGCCTCCTTCCCTCCGGATGGCGCCATAGGTCCACAAGCTCGTCCAGCTCACCGGTGCGGGTGCGCTCGGCCCAGGAAAGGAGCTCCCCTAAAAGCGAATCCGGATAGAGCCTGAGCCTTGCCTCCTCAAGCCGGCGGAGACAAAGGTAGTTCTCTCTTCCTTTCAGCAAAGCCACGGGAAGGGAAAGGGAGAGCTCCCTCAGGAGGAAGGGGAGGTCGTGTTGCCAGAGCTGCTCTTGCAGGGCCCGGGTGCGGGTGGCCACCACCGCCCTTTCACCCTTGCCAAGGCTGAGCAAGAGCGGCACCAGGTACCCGAACGTCTTTCCGGTTCCCGGGCCAGCCTCAAGCAGGGCGATCCGGCCTTCTTCCAGGGTGGAGGACACGGCTTGGGCGTAGGCCCTCTGCTGTGGCCGGTGGGAAAAGGTCGGGGAGCGCTCGAGGCGCCCAAACGCCGCTTCCAGGCGCCCGCTTGACCCCACTTCACACCAGACGATACAAAAGGTCGATCCTCCGGATCACGCCCACGAGGTGCCCTTCCTCATCCACCACTGGCAGCTGCTTAAGCTCGTTCCGGATAAGGGTATCGGCGATCTGGAGGTCCTCGTCCTCCGGGCGCACCGAGATGACATCGGAATGCATGTACTTGGAAACGGGCTCGCTTGCCATCTCCTTAAGGCGCTGGGAAAGCTGGTTTAAGCTGGGCAAGAAAGAGGCGGAGTGCAACATCTCCAGGTAGCCAGGGAGGGCAGCGCGGATGAGGTCCCGCTCCGAGATGATCCCCACCAGCACCCCCTCCTCATCGACCACGGGCAAGGAAGCCAGGCCGGACTGCTCCATGAGGTAAATGACTTCCGCAATTGGGGTATCAACTTCTACCGAGCTCAAATCTCGCCGCATGATCTCGTGTGCCTTCATCCCCCCTCCTTGCGGTGAACCTCTACCTCGTGCATCTCCCGTTCGATGAAGGACTTGACAAGGCACAGCTTGGGCTCGATCTCCGCGGACGCGATCGCGGCAGCCATCCCGAACCTCACCGCATCGAGCACGGAGTCCCCTTCCACGAGGCGGTACAGCACCCCAGCCACCAGGGCGTCGTCCGCCCCCACCAAGTTCTTGTACTTGGAGAGCGGCACCCGGGCCTCGAGGTCCCATACCCCTTGCGGGGTGACGAGGATGTCCCCGGTCACGTGATGGGAGATGAGACAGATTTCGACCCCCTGCTGGACCGCATGCTTTCCGGCCTGGATGATCTCCTCCTCGGTCCGCGCCGGAAGCCCCCCCACTTCCGCCTCCTCCCGCACATCGGGTTTGATGAAATAGGGTTTCGCCAAGATCGCTTCGCGCAGGGCAGTCAGTCCGGCATGTACCACAGCCCTCACCCCCGCCTCATTGGCAAGCCGCACCAACTCCCGATAGAAGTCCGCCGGGATGCCGGGGGGGAGGGCCCCCCCCAATACCACATACTCCGCCCGGCGAAGCATGCGCCGATACTTGCGCAGGAACATGTCCACGGCCTGAGGGGGGATGGACGGCCCCTGCTCGTGGATCTTCACCGGATGGTATTCCTTCCCCCGTTCAATGATGGTGACGTTGGTGCGATTTTCCCCTTCGATCCACACGAAGTTCGCGGTGGCCCCCCGGGCAAGCACGTCCCGCAGGATGATCTGGCCGGTGTGGCCGGCCAAAAACCCCATGGCTACAGTGTCCACCCCCATGCAGGCAAGGAAGACGGACACATTGATCCCCTTGCCGCCGGCGGAGGTGGCCGACTTCTTGGCCCGAATGAGGATCTCTTCCTCCACCCGTTCCAATGAAAGCGGAAGATGATCCACCCAATAGAACTTGTCCAGGGTTGGATTAAGCGTAACCGTCAGGATCATGCTATGCGCTCCTTTACCAGGCTCCCCTCCATAGCCCCTGGGGAGGCCGCCTCCACCCTCACCTCAACAATCTGGCCCACGAGCTCCTCCTCCCCCGAAAGCAGCACGGTCCGGAAGTCCCGGGTCTTGCCATAATACATCCCCTTCTCTGGCAAGTACCCCTCCACCAGCACCTCTACGATCTCCCCGATCCGCCTCCGGTGGAGCTCAAGGCCGTTTTTGCGCGTAAGCTCCAGCACTTCCTTGAGCCTTCTTGCCTTTTCCTCCCGGGGAACCGAGTCGGGAAGGCGGGCCGCCCGGGTGTACGGTCGGGGCGAGTACGCCGCCACGTACACGGTCCCGAACTTCACCTCCTCGATCAAAGACAGCGTCTCTTGGAAGTCCTCCTCGGTTTCCCCGGGGAAGCCCACGATCACGTCGGTGGTGATGTTGACCCCCGGGATCTCCGTCCGCAGCCGCTCCACCAACTTGAGGAAGTCTTCTCTAGTGTACCCGCGCCCCATGGCGGCAAGGATCCGATCGCTTCCGGATTGCACGGCCATGTGTACGTGCTCACAGATGTTTTGCCCTTGGGCGATGGCGGCGATGGTCTCCTCCCGCATGTAGGCGGGATGTGAGGAGGTGAAGCGCACCCGGGGGATGGGGAGCTTCGACACCTTTCGCAAAAGGAGCGCGAAATCTGTGCCGTCCTTAAGGTCCATACCGTAGGCATCCACGTTCTGCCCAAGGAGGGTGACCTCCTTGTAGCCAGCCGCGGCCAGCCCCACAAGCTCGTCCAGGATGTCGGCAAGAGGCCGGGAACGCAGCGGCCCTCGCACGAAGGGCACGATGCAATAAGCACAGGCACACGAGCAACCTTCCGCCACGGTCACGTAGGCGGAGAACGTGCTGCGTCGCCGCACGGGGAGGGGCTCCAGGGTGACGGGGGCTGGGAAGTGTGCAGGCCGCTCCCCTGCCCTCGCCCGCTCTATGAGCTCGGGGAGGAGGCTTATGTCGCTTGTGCCGAAGGCAAAATCGATCCCCGGGCATATCTTAAACAGCTCCTCCTTATGCCCCTGGGCCATACATCCGCCCACCCCGATGAGCACCCCTTTCCGCTTGAGCCTGGCCAGCTCCCCCACCCGGCCCACCACCTTGTCCTCCGCCCGCTTCCTCACCATACAGGTGTTGAGGATCACTACATCCGCATCCTCCGGCCGGTCAACGATCCGGAACCCCGCCCGCTCAAGCACCCCCTCGATCTCCTCGGAGCGGTGCACGTTGAGCTGACAACCCCAGGTGAGCACACACGCCCTCATGATACCTGGAAGATACCCCTCCCCACCTCGCGGCTCAACTGAGTCTGGCCAGCCGGGATCCAGACCGGCTATGATCTAGACGTGAAAGGGGTAGATCGGTACCTTTGGCGTGAGCTTTTGCCCACCTTTGGGGTGGCCCTGCTTGCGTTCCTCGTGTTCATCGGACTTGAACTCGTGCTGTCCCTTTCGGATACGCTATTCGCCCGGGGGGCGGGGGCTGGGGAGATGCTCCGGCTCCTCCTCTACAAGCTTCCAAGCCTCCTCACACTTGCGATCCCAGCGGGGGTGCTCCTCGCCACGTTCCTGGTGCTCTCCCGCCTGGCCTCGGGCCGAGAACTCCTCGCCTTTCAAGCCCTCGGTTATCCACTTCGGCGCCTGCTTGCCCCTTTCGTAGCCTTTGGGCTCCTCGCCAGCCTTTCCTCGCTTTCGCTGTCCGAGTTCGCCGTGCCCCCCTCCGAGGCGGCGTATCGACACGAACTCCTGTCAGTGCTGTACAAGGGGGAGATTCCCAGCCCGCAAGAACACGTGTTCTTCCGGGGAAGCGAAGGTGAGCTTTACTACGTGTCCAATTATCAAGGGAGCAGGGCCCAGGGGATAGTGGTGTACGACCTTGAAGGGCGGCTCTTCCCCGAGGAAGGGCCCTTTCCCACCTTACTCACCGCCGAGGAGGGCAGCTTCCAAGGTGAAAAGCTCGTGCTCAGGGAGGGGCGCCTTTTCAGGTTCACCGAGGACGGGGGACTGGAGGAGGTGTTGCGGTTCGACCGCCTGACCCTCGCTGTGGGCCAGGACGTGGGGCAGGGGCTTTTGGACGGCAAGACCCCAAGCGAGATGTCCCTGCGGGAGCTGGCCGCCAGGATCGGCTTGCTCAAAGAGACAGGACTCGACCCGAGAAACCTGGTGGTGGAATTTCACTCCAAGCTGGCCATCGCAGCGGCGGCGTTCATCTTCGCCCTTTTCGGGGCGCCGCTTGGAGCCCTGCTCGGAAGGCGGGGGCGGGCCGCAGGGGCGGTGGCCGGGTTTGTCCTGGCAGCGGGGGCCCAAGGCCTTTTTATCTGGACGCGCACCCTGGCCAGACGGGGGTTCCTCCCCGCCTCCCTCGGGGGGTGGCTGCCCCACCTCCTCCTCGGGCTACTAGGGGTGTTTTTGCTCCTTTTCATCGATCGGTTGAGGCTGCGAGGCCTGTGGGCAGCGCTCCTTGTCCTGGTGCTTTTCACCACCGCCTCGGGAGTTCCTCCCCCCTTCTCCGAACTCCGTGCCCGAGAGCTTTACATCCAGTCCGGCGCCAACCTGATCCAAGGGGAAGGGATCTCGGCCCGGGTGAGGGAGTTCGAACTCCATGCCGAGGGCCTCAAGGCAACCTGGGATGGCGAGACCTGGAGTACGCAAACTCAAGAGGCAGAGTTAAGCGGTGAGGGCTTTTCCCTCCTCGCCAGGGTCCTCTCAGCCGTGATCGGCCCCGACGGGGAGCTTATCTCGGCGGCAGCACAGGACTTCTCGGGAAGCTCCCACTTTCGCGGGCCGGAAAAGGAAGAGAGGCTTCTGTTTTCAGGTAAGTGGGCGGAAGCCCAGTTCAGTGAGGGGGAGCTCGTCCGAATAGAGGCCAAGGCCGCCAGGTTTTCCACCTGCCCATGTTTGGAAGGCGCACCATACACAATACACGCTGATCGGTTCGTGCTCCTTCCCAAGCGGTGGCTGTATGCGGAAGGGGTGCTGGTGGAGGCGTTCGGTCACCCGGCCGGGTGGCTTCCAGTGTATGCCGCCAGGCTGGGGGAGGAAGCTATCCCTTTGTTCCCCGAGCTGGGCCGCTCAGGTGACCATTGGTTCCTGCGTTGGCACATGCCGTTCGCCTTGAGGGAAGGGGTCTGGGGGGCGGTGGGGCTCACCTGGTTTCCCCTAGCAGGTCGAGCCGATCCCAGCCTGCAACTCATTTGGGAGGGGGGAAGCCTGGGCCTCGCCAGAGAGGAGGGGAACTTGATGGCCGTGGGGGATAACTGGCAGGCCAGCCTCTCCTGGAAGGAGGACCGGCTTGAGGCCTTATTCAAAGGGGCCTTGGGCGAGGTGGACTGGTCTCTGGCATGGGGCAAGGCGGAGACGGACGACCTCATCTACTATCGGGCCCCCGAGTTCTCGCTCTCTTGCGGCGGCATCCCCTGGCTCGGGGGAGGGCTTTCGCTTCGCCTCTCCGGAGGGAGGTACATCGAGGAGGAAGCCGGATGGCGGGCACACGCCTCCCTCTCCTGGGCCCGCGATTGGGATCTTCCTAACTTCCGATTCTCCCTTCCTTGGCAGCTCTCCCTGGACCAATACCAGGGGACCCAGCGCATCTTGGCGTCGGCGACGCCCTCGCTGAGGGCGGGCGGGGTCACCATCGCCTACTTGGGGAGGCTGCGGGTGGGACGTTCCCCGTTCGGCTTCGACCAAAGCCCTCCTGAAAGCCGTCTTTCCTTGACCTTCGATTCCCAAGCGGGCAGCCTCAAGCAGGTTTTGTCCATGGCTTGGGACCTCGCCCAGGGCTCGCCCCTTCCAGGTCGCTGGACCCTGGAAAAGGAGGGCTTCCGCCTCACCGGGGAGTTCAGCCTCCTTCCAGCGAAGGTGGAACATCTTTCTTGGACTGCAAACCTAGCCGGGGAGAACCTTTCTTTCATCCTACAAGGAGGGATAGATCTTTCTCCCATGTGCTGGGAGGACCTCCTGGTGAAAGGGCGGGCGGAGGGGGGAGGATGGAAGGTATCCGGTGGTGTGCGCCTATCCCCCTGGCCGCCTTCCCTAAAGCGGATGGCCGCTACATTCACGGTCTCCCTGGGCCAGGACTGGGCCCTGCGCATGGCGGGTGAATACGATTTTCCCGCCCGCAAGTTCGTCCAGCTTCAGGCCGGGCTGCTGCGCACCTTCTCCGGGTGCTTGCGGGCCGGGGTGGAGGTCTACCTTGGCGGCATGCGCCTCACCCTGGAGGTCCCCGCTTTCCCACAAGCGAAAGCGAGTTTTGCCCCCTTGGACGAGGGCCTCCGCCTCGGGGGGTAAACCGCTATAATATAATTGGAGATGCGCAAGCGGAGGCTTCCTGATCTTCTGACGGCCAGCCGAGCCCTGATCGCGGTGGCGATCCTGGGGTTGATCCCGGCCGGGCCCGGGGCGCTGCGGTCGGTGGCGCTTCTGCTCCTCCTTGGCTGGACCACGGACATGCTGGACGGTCGGGTTGCCCGCCGGCTGGAGAAGGAACCTACCTGGATCGGCGAGCACGAGTTTCAGTTCGACATGCTCATGGTGCTCGCCTCGGCGATTTACCTGATAGCCGTGGGCTTGGTCCCGCCGGCCGTGGGGATACCCTACCTGGCCTTGGCAGTGCCCCTGTCTCTTTTGATCAACATCCGCAGTGAGGAGTTCCTGCGCTTCAAGGCGCTCACCATGTTGCTCGCCTTCCCATGGGTGTTCGCCCCGTTCATCGTGGCCTACTTCCACCAGCGCCAGGCCGCCTACCTCGGACTTCTATGGATGGTGACAGCCTTGGTCTTGGACTGGAAGCGCTTCACCGGGGTAGTGGGGGATTTCCTGTCGGGGGCGCGTGCATTCCTCCGTCGCTCCTGAGGCTCAAAACAGGCTTGTGGAAGTGCGTCCCAGGTGGCGGTATGCCTTCTCGGTGACTTGGCGACCCTGAGGGGTGCGGCGGATGAATCCCCTGGCGATGAGATAGGGCTCGTATACCTCAGAGATCGTGTCCCGGTCCTCCCCCAAAGCCGCGGCCAAGGTCTCCAGGCCCACCGGGCCGCCATCGAAACGATCGATGATCACCTCGAGGATCCTGCGGTCGAGCCCATCCAAGCCCTCCTCGTCGATCCCCAACATGTCAAGGGTCCGCTTGGCGAGGTCCCCATCCACGCATGGTGCGCTTGCCACCTGGGCCACATCCCGAGCCCGCCTGAGGAGGCGGAGGGCAATGCGGGGGGTTCCCCGGGCTCGGGTGGCGAGCTCCCACGCCCCGTCCTCGCTGACCTCCACCCCCAGGCGTGCCCCCGCCCTACGGATGATCTCCGAGAGCTCCTCAGGGGTGTAGAACTCTAGACGGAACGTAACCTCAAACCTGTCCCGAAGCGGGGAGGTGAGTAGCCCCTCCCGAGTGGTCGCCCCCACCAGCGTGAACGGGGCAAGATCGAGGCGGAGGGAACGGGCATGGGGCCCTTCCCCGAGCACGATGTCCAGCTTGTACTCCTCCATGGCCGGGTAAAGGACCTCCTCCACCTGGCGGCGCAGGCGGTGGATCTCGTCGATGAAAAACACGTCCCCCGGGGAGAGGCGGGTCAGGATGGCGGCCAGGTCCCCGGGCCGTTCGATCGCCGGCCCTGACGAAACCTTGATGTTCACCCCCATCTCGTGGGCGATGATGTGTGCCAGGGTGGTCTTTCCCAGCCCGGGTGGGGAAAGCAGTAGCACATGGTCCAGCGGCTCCCCCCGGCCCTTGGCCGCCTCGATATAGATGCGAAGCCGCCGCTTTATCCCCTCCTGGCCGACGAATTCGTCAAGGAGGGTCGGCCGCAATGCCCGCAGGGATTGATCAACGTATTCCGTCTCGGGCTTGAGAAAGCGCTGATCCCCCATGTCCGGACCCATTTTAGCACAAGTATCGGTTTGTCCCGAGGCTCGGGGAGGTCTAAAATGCTCTGTGATGCGATGGGTCACAGCTTTGGCAGTGGTGACGCTGGTCTCCGCGGTAGCGACCGCCGGTTTTGAGAACCTCACCTGCCTTGACTGGTCCCCCACCGGAGAGTATCTGCTGTTTGCGCAAAACGGGGGCCTATATCTTGGCCAAGCCCCCAACGGAAGCCAACCCCGGCGGCTGACCCCTGAGACCACCTGGGTAAGTTGGGGCCGACTTGGCCCGGGCGGCGACTGGTACGTGTATGTGACGCCACTTGAACACGACTACATCTTGTGGCGGGGATGGATCACGGGGGACGAGCCGGAGGAGCTCTATCGAACCCAGGGCCACATATCACAGCCGACGGTTTCCCCGGACGGAAGCCGGGTGGCCTTCGTCGCAGAACACGATGGAACCACCGGTCTTTCCCTACTGGATCTTGCGTCCGGGGAGGTGCAGTCCCTCACGCGAACGCCCTTCCGGGCAGCGTGCCCGGATTTCTCGCCTGACGGAGATTTGATCGTATTTGTGGGCTTGTGGAAAGAAGGGAAAAGCTGGGACCTCTTCCTCCTCGATCTCGATTCCGGTTCGCTTGAGCAGCTAACTGAAGATTCTTTCTTCGACTGGGGCCCGAGGTTTTCCCCCGACGGGGAGTGGATTGCGTTTGAAAGCAGCCGAAGCGGCGCCTCGGACATCTACGTAATTCGGCGGGACGGGACCGACCTCACCCCGTTCACCTACGACCAGTGGCGGGACGCGTTCCCGACTTGGGCCCCTTCAGGGGACAGGCTTGCCTTCGCTTCCCGTCGGCCGGACGGTTGGGTCATCCTCGCTGAAGGCACTTACTGAATGGGGATCGTCGCCGTAGGTCGGTTTGACGGTGTTCACCGTGGGCATCAGCGGCTGCTTACGGAGGCGAGGAAGCTGGCAACGGCCGAAGGGCTCCCTCTCATCGCCTACACCTTCCCTCCATGCGGCGAGGTGTTGCTTCCCCTTGCGGCAAAGCGCACCCTGCTCTTGCAGCTGTGCGACGAGGTCGTCGTGCGGGACTGGGATGAGATTCGGAATCTGTCTCCGCAGGAGTTCGTCCGCAGGGAGCTGGTGGGAAGGCTCAACGCCGACGGCGTGGTCCTTGGCCCAAACCATAGGTTCGGAAGGGACGCCGCCGGGGACGCCAGACTCCTTGAAGTCCTGGGGGGGCGGCTGGGGCTCCGGGTTCACATTGTAAAACCCCTAAAAAGCTCTGGGGAAGTGATAAGCAGCCGCCGTATACGCCGGCTTGTGAGGGAGGGGAAGGTCAAGGAAGCGGGGGAACTTCTGGGCCGGCCGCCCTTGCTGTTCGGGGATCGCACACGCGGCGCCGGCCTCGCCACCACGCTGGGCTTCCCCACGGTGAACCTCACCCTGTGGCCTGACCTGGTTCGGCCGAGACCGGGAGTGTACTTGGCGTGGGCCCATTGGCCGGGGGGCGAGGCCGGGGGGCTTTTTTACCTCGGGACCCGCCCCACCTTCCCCGAGCTCCCTCCCTCAGCCGAGCTCCACTTCTTCTCCCCGCCCAGCCCGGAACCCCGGGGGACATGCGAGGTGGCACTGCTCTCCTTCCTCCGCCCGGACATCGAGTTCCCTAGCAGAGCCGAACTCGTCCGCCAGATCGAGCGCGACCTTGAGGAAGCCCGGGCCTGCCTCCGGGATGTTCCGCCGCCAAAGCCAGTCCTTGTCAGCGCGGAAGGAAAGGGCTAACATGCTTTTCCCATGTGCATTTTGGCGATAGAGACGGCCGGAAGCCAGGGCGGTGTGGCCGTACTTACGGAACAAGGCCACGTATTTGAGATCACGTTCCACGCCCCACGGAAACATGTGGAGATCTTGCCCATATGCGTGAAATCGGTCTTGGAAGCGGCAAAGGTGAAAGAGCAAGAGCTCACGCTGATCGCGGTGGACGTGGGTCCAGGGTCGTTCACGGGTCTGCGCATTGGGATCGCGTTTGCCAAGGCTTTGGCCCAAGCCCTCTCCCTTCCCTTGGTGGGGGTCAGGCAGACCGAGGCAGTGGGCCTCCCGGTCGCCGCCTGGTGGCCAGGCCGGGTAGCCGTATGGATCCACGACCGACGGGAGTTCGTGTATCATGCATGGGTAAGCCAGGGCAAGGTAGGGCGGGAGTCGGTGCTCAAAGTGGATAAAGCGATCGAGAAGCTGCGAGGAAGAGAGGACGTGCTCGTGGTTGGAACCGGCGCGATAGAGTTCCGGAGACTCTTGAAAAAGGAAGCGCCTGCTGTCCTTGTGGCCGGTCCAGCCCTTGCCCACCCTGCCCCGGCCCAAGTGGCAAGACGAGGACTGGCCAGATACAGAGAACATGGGCCGGATGAGCTGCTGGACTTGGAGCCAGTCTACATCCAACCACCTTTGGGAAATAAGGAGGCGTGATGGCAAGAGTGTGTGAAATCTGTGGAAAGCGGCCGGAGTACGGGAACACCGTATCCCACTCCGGGCGACATTCCCATCGGGTGCGGCTTCCCAACCTGCAGCGGGTACGAGTCATCTACCAAGGCAAACGCCGCCGCCTATGGGTGTGTACCCGCTGTCTCAAAGCGGGCAAGGTCCAAAAGGCTTAATGGGCTTCGACCTCTCAAGTTATGAGCCCAAGCGTCGGTGATCTGGTAGTCGGCAAAGTGGTGGAGATCCGGCCCAACGGAGCCGTAATCTCTCTTTCCGATAAGGAAGTAGGATTCCTTCACATCTCAGAAATCGCTGAGGAGGGGATCAGCCGCATCGAGGATCACGTCAAAGAAGGCCAGGAACTCGTGCTCAAGGTGATCGGATATGACCGCATGGGAAGGCCTTCCCTTTCCCTCACCCGGGTGACCTCGCGGGACAAAGAGGCCCTTGAGTATCACCGAGAGGTCGTGCGCATGCGATCGGCGCTGACCGGACGCGCACTTACCTTGCCAGAAGAAAGCCCTCCGGAAGAACGGATCGAGTGGCGCCTGACCAGGTGGATTGAGGAAGCGGAGGCCGCGTTGGCTCGCCTCCGTCGCAACCGTGCCAAGCGGCTCTCGGAACGTTTCTATACCGACTGATGCTCCCCGGAAGGGCCACCGGTGAAGTGAAACCCCAGGAAGCCCACAGCTTCTTTGGGGTATTTTTTGAGGAGGGAACATGCCCAAGGGCTTAGTGGTGATCGACAAGGAGAGGTGCAAGGGCTGCGGCCTATGCATGGAGGCCTGCCCGCTTGGCGTGCTGGGCTTCTCAGGCGAGTACAACAGTTCGGGCTATAACGTAGCCGCTATGATACATCCGGAGAAGTGCACTGGCTGCGCAATATGTGCTCAGGTCTGTCCGGACGTCGCCATTGAGGTGTACCGGCTGCGGTCGGATAAAGCGAAGGAGGCCACATGAGCCGTTTACTTTTGCGGGGGAATGAGGCAATCGCAGAAGCGGCCATCCGAGCGGGGGTCAAGTGCTACTTCTGTTACCCCATCACCCCTCAGGGCGAACTCGTCGAGTACATGGCCAGAGAGCTCCCCAAGCGGGGCGGGGTGTTCCTGCAGGCCGAGTCCGAGGTGGCCGCCATCAATATGGTTTATGGGGCCGCCGCGGCCGGGGTGAGGACCATGACCTCCTCGTCCTCCCCAGGGATCAGCCTCAAGCAGGAGGGCATCTCTTACCTGGCTGGCTCGCGCCTGCCGGCGGTGATCGTGAACATGATGCGGGGCGGCCCGGGCCTGGGGAACATCGCCCCAGCCCAGGGGGACTACTTCCAGGCCACCAAAGGCGGCGGCCACGGCGACTACCACCTCATCGTCCTCGCTCCCTCTACTGTGCCCGAGGCGGCCCAGCTGGTGATGCTCGCGTTCGAGCTGTCCGACAAATACCGGGTGCCGGCCATGATCCTGGCCGACGGCATGTTGGGGCAGATGATGGAGCCGGTGGAGCTGCCCGAGCCGGTGGACGAGTCCACCATCCCGGACAAGCCTTGGGCCGTCACCGGGGCCAAGGGCCGGCCCCCAAATGTGGTCCTGTCCTTTGACCTGGAACCCCAAAAGCTCAAGGAAATGAACTTGGTACTCCAGGAAACATACCGCAAGATCGAAAAGAACGAGGTCCGCTGGGAAGAGGTGGAGACGGACGACGCCGAGATCCTGCTGGTGGCCTATGGCACCATGGGGCGGATCGCCAAGACAGTGGTACGCATGGCGCGAGAGGAGGGAATCCCAGCCGGACTTCTTCGCCCCATCAGCCTATGGCCCTTCCCCTATGCCCCGATCCGGCGCCTCTCCGAGCGCATCCCGGTCATCCTGACCGTGGAACTGTCCGCAGGCCAGATGTGGGAAGACGTCAGGCTGGCGGTGGAGGGGCGGGCGAAAACCCCGTTTTACGGCGAGCTGGGTGGGGTGGTTCCCACCCCCAGGGAGATCCTGAGCGAGGTGAAAAAGCATGTCTCAAGTTAGCACCCAAATCCCAGAGGGCTACGCGAAGGTCTTCTCTCGGCCCAAGTCACTATCCGAGAAGAGGTACACCTACTGCCCGGGCTGTCACCACGGGATCATCGGTCGGCTCATCGCTGAGGCCATCGATGAGCTGGGGATCCAGGAGCGGACGGTGGGGATCGCCCCGGTGGGCTGCGCCGTTTTCCTGTACCAGTTCTACAACGTGGACTTCGTGCAGGCAGCCCACGGCCGGGCCTGCGCGGTGGCCACCGGGCTCAAGCGGGCCAACCCGGACCTCGTTGTGTTCTCCTACCAGGGAGATGGGGACCTGGCGGCCATCGGCACCGCCGAGACGGTGCACGCGGCCAACCGGGGGGAGAACATCACCGTGATCTTCGTGAACAACCAGGTATACGGCATGACCGGTGGGGAGATGGCCCCCACCACGCTGCCCGGCCAGAGGACCGTGACCTGTCCCGAAGGGCGGGACGTGCGGCTCACCGGGTACCCCCTGAAGATCTCGGAGATGCTGGCCCAGCTCGACGGGCCCGCGTATATCACCCGGCAGTCAGTACACGATGTCCGCCACGTCCAGATGGCACGGAGGGCCATCCTCAAGGCGTTCCGCAACCAGCTTGCGGGAAAGGGGTTTTCCATGGTGGAGGTGGTGGCTGCCTGTCCCACCAACCTTAAGTTGTCCCCTCCGGAGGCCAATAGATGGATAGAAGAACGGGCTCTCAAGTATTTCCCTCTGGGCGACCTCAAGGTCAAGGAGGACTGAGGAATGGAGATCGGGGTCATCTTCGCGGGATTCGGAGGGCAAGGAATCCTGCTTTCGGGCAAGGTTCTGGCCCGTGCCGGCATGGACCGGGGGCTAGAGGTAACGTGGCTTCCCTCCTACGGACCGGAGATGCGGGGGGGAACTGCCAACTGCACCGTGGTGCTGTCGGATAAGCCCATCGGCTCCCCGATCGTGGATGCCCCCCAGGCCCTGGTGGCCATGAACCTGCCTTCCCTGGACCGGTTCGAGCCCCGGGTGGGGGCGGGCGGCATAATCGTCTACAACAGCTCGCTCATCCACCGGGACCTGGCGCGGGACGACGTCACCGGGATCCCGGTGCCGGTGAACGACATCGCCAGGGAGCTCGGAAGCCCTAGGGTGATCAACATGGTGGCGTTGGGGGCGCTCCTCCGGGCTCAGGCTGTGGTGCCACTCCAGGCCGCAGTGGAGGCCATGTCCCACGAGCTGCGGGCCCGGGGCCGGGAGAAGTTGGTGGACGTCAACCGGAAGGCCCTGGAGCGGGGCTTCGCCGAGGCAGCTAAATATATTTCGTGATGTGTAATGAGTGATGCGTGATGGGTTGGGAACAAAACACGTTACCCATCACCGGGACGCGATGGCTGATTACGCCTTCCGCGGACGGCTGATCTCGGTCCGGGTGCTTGCAACGCCCCGGGGGACCCGGGAGATCGTGGAACACCCCGGGGCAGTAGCGATTGTGGTCCGGGATGCGGAGGGGCGGGTTCTTCTCGTGAGGCAGCTCCGGGAGGCGGTGGGGAAAGAGGTGTGGGAGATCCCAGCGGGGAAGCTCGAGCCCGGAGAGGTCCCGGAGGAGGCGGCCCGCAGGGAGCTTTGCGAGGAGACCGGCCTCAGCGCCGAGGAGCTTGTCCCCTTGGGGGCTATCTACCCCACCCCCGGCTACTCAAGCGAGGTCATCTACCTCTTTTTGGCCCAGGGGCTAGCAGGTGTGCCCCAAGCCTCCTCCGAGGTCTCAGAGGTACGCTTTTTCACCCCGGGGGAGGTGGCAAAGCTCGCCCAGGCCGGGGAGGGGGATGGGAAAACCCTGGCCGCCCTGGCCCTGCTAAAGCTGCGGGACCAAGGCGGAGAGCAGCCGCGATAGCTCGGCCGCCTTGCGGCGGGTGGTCTCGATCACCTCCTCGTGCGATAGGG